>CAMDBU010000009.1 GCA_945889495.1 Syntrophobacter sp. SbD2
AAAATTCCTTCCTTCCCCAGCACATTCGCAAAAAACTCCCTTTCCAACTCCACTTATTGCCATTCTTCGTGCCCTCAAAGCCCGCTTAACCCCGTGCCGTTACGGCGATGCAGAGACTGAGATTGGGGTTTCCGGTCAGGCACTATATAACAAATTTAGCCAGCGTTGTCATCATGATGGTCAAATTCTGACCGGGTGCTGGAAACAATCCCGAGAATCGCGCCCGAACCTGCGTTCGCCGACCCGCCGAGCGGGCAGGCACCGCAACCAGAACCTGGCGACCCACTGTTATTCAGAATCTGAATAACAGAAATTTTCACAACCTCTAGTGGACAGATAGTTGGCTAGCCGCTATGAATACAACTAAGAGATGAGTTTACCGGCGCGCGAATCGGAATGGTCGGTCGAGCGCGCTTGGTAGCAACCAACATGAACGGAATTATTCCATTTGTCTTCGCGCGAGACCTCCCATCTCATCTTAAACCTATCGACGCGCTCTGCGAGTTTTCCTCAGGAGCCTGCGCGCCGTCCGTCACCGACCGCCTGGCACGCGCGATGCCCTGGGAAGGTAGCCATTTCTCATGAAACCTGGCTCCCCTCGTTTGTCGATCATCGTCCCGACAAAAAACCGCGTACGGAGACTTGGCGAGCTTTTGGAGAGCCTGCGTAAACTCGCGGATATCGCCAGGATTCGCCCGGAAGTCGTTATTGCCGACAACGGTTCGGATGACGGCACCTATGATTTTGCCGCTAACGCCGCCAAGGATTTTCCGGTAACGCTTCTAGCTGTGAGAGTGGCTCGGCCGGGAAAATCCGCGGCAATCAACGATGCCGTCAAGACGGCAAACGGTGATTGGCTAGCGTTTCTCGACGATGATGTGATCGTCGATAAGCATTGGCTCACCGCCATCATCGATGCTTTACGAAGCGGCGATTTCGCCGCCAAACAGGGAGTCGTACGGCTGCAAGCTCCAGCGCGGGACGATCCGGAAATCATCAAACTGGTGCAACGCTATCGCACGATTCCGAATCTCGAACATGCTCCGCACGTGAAACAGCTTCGTTCGCTAAACGGCTCCAATTTCTTCGTCTCGCGCAACGCCTTCGAGAGGGTCGCGGGTTTTGACGAACGCCTCGGACCGGGCGCCTCGGGGACTTCGGAGGACTTCGACTTCGCGCGCCGGCTAACTCGCGCGGGTATCACCATCGGCTACGCGCCTCAAGCGATCGTTTACCACTACGTTGACCGCGCGCGCTTGACCGAGGAATATTTCAAACGGACTCACTGGCAACAGGGGCGCAGCCGATTCCTGATTGGAAAGCATGGGACGGCAGCCATGCTCTTCAATCTCACCCGCGTCGCCGCCCAATATGCAATTTACACGCTGATCGACAACGAGCGGAAACGCTATCGCAGCAAAGGTCGCATCTACCACTACCTCGGCATGATCGAAGCACAACGCGGCAGATCGCCGATTGGCCGCAGTTGAGCCGAGGCGCCGCGGGAGGGACAGGTTTACTTCAATGAGCTCTTGGAGTTGCCCAATCCGAGCAGAGTGAAATCGACGCTGAAGCTGGTTTTCGCCGGATTGACAACATGGGACACGACAAAAGCCATCGTCCAACACTCGCAAAAAGATAGAAACTTGTTGATCGCGCGAAAGCCGATGAACCGATTATCGTGAGCGTCATAGGTACTGCCAAAGTTAAATAGCAGATTGTCGGTGAGATGGTACAATACGCTATTGTTGATATTGCCCACCGTGTTTTTGCTACAACTGGGATCGAGCGGATTGGTCACGCACAAATCAACAGCGGCATTGGCGGTGTCGGCGAGAAAACTATTGGGCCCGCGGCGCAGGAAGTGGTAACTCAAGCCGAACGTATTGGGCCGGTTGAAATCGGCGTCAAGGGTGCGCCGGGAAAGAGGCCGTGGATCGGTGATCGCCACGCCGGCACGCGCCTGACTGAAGCGCCATGGACCGGGGTCCAAGCCGCCGTCCAAACTAAAATCTAGATACGGCGCCGGCGTCATATGCAATCGTAGGTCGAGATCGGACAAGCCATCGCGGCCTCGACGCGACTTGTCGATATCGTGGGACAAGGCCATACGAAACGACGCCATTTCCCGCACATCGCCGGTTACCACCGGGCTCAGATACTCGGTGTTGCGGTCAATCTCTTGCTCCAGCAACGGACTGGCGGCCTTGCCCCAAAGGCGGTTGTTGAGCGCTAAGGTCAGCACGTTGCGGCGGTTGATCCGGTCGACCTTGTCCATGATCGGAATCTTTTTCTGGTTGACCCCGGGAATGAATAGGTAATTCAACTCCGGCTCGAAGACATGCTTGACTTGTTTCAGCCCGAGCTGCTCGAAGGGGAAAACCCGGCTCAGCGCGGTATTGAGATTGCCCCGAAGTTCGACCAACTCACGGGAGACATTATGCGCGGTCGAATTCACCGGCGTGCTGTATAGGTGATAAAATGTTTCGCGCGGCGCGACGCTGACCGAGCCATTGACCACCGAGGCCAGGCGGAACGGCAGCACCACCTCCGGACGAAAATCGAAACGGACGCCATCGCCGCGCTCACGGCGAATGAAGTTAACCCCATCGGCCGACCAGCGCAGTTCCAAGGGCAATCCCGGGAACAGCCGCCGCCCCCAAAAACCGACCTGCGGTGTGCGTAGGAAAGCGGTCTTTTCGTCTTGGATAAAGTCTTGGTAAAAATTGAGCTCGCCGCGCAGGAAAGTATCGCCCCAGCTTTTGAACAAGCCCATGCGCGACTCACTGTATCGACTACGGCGCAGGCCGGCTTCCTGGGCCAACGGCAGATCGAACCGTTCCACCAGCTCGCGGGTAAAACGATCGTCGCTGTAGGCGGCGATATCACTGAAGGTTAGCCAATCCGAAGCTGTGGTATAACGATGACTACCGATAAGACTCCAACGGTTCTTAGGTATTTCGGAATCGGCAATAACCGGATCGATGCCCGGCGGGTTCAGGCTTTGGCGCAAGGATTCGTTGAAATAAGAAGCGTGCAGCTTGAAATCCGAGTGCTGATCCAACAGCGTGCGAAATTCACCGGTAGCGCCGACTCGGGAGCGGGTCTGAGCATCGATAGCGAAGGTAGCGTCAGTGCTCTTCGACAGAGCCCAAAAAAATGGCAATTGGAAGCGAAAACCTTCGATAGTGGAATGGCTAAATTTCGGGAATAGCAAACCGCTTTGGCGCTCGCTACGCAAGGGAAAGAACCCGTAGGGGATATACATCACAGGCACATCGAGGATGTAGAACCAGCCATTCTTGATGGTGCCGGTGCCCTCCAGGGTCAGATCCATCTGCTCGGCGGAAAATTTCCACGACGGCGCGCCGCTGTCGCACAGACAGGTGGTAAAAAAGCCGTCGTCAATGTGGTAGCTCTGGCCACCGAACTTTTCTATGCGCCGCCCCGCGGCGCTGATATGGCCCTGCTCCAGAAATAGGGCGGCGTTGTGCAGCTCGCCGGTCTCGGTCTCCATGTTCATGCGCATGGAGTCGGCCGATTTTATTTTCCATTCCGGACCGTCGAGCATCACTCGGCCATTGGCTTCTACTTCCTGGGTGGCCCGGTTGAGGCGCAATTCGTTGGCCTTGAGCGTGGTCTCTTCGCGCTTGATCTCGACGTTGCCAGTGGCTTCGATTTGATTGCCACTGTCGCTCGACGACAGCTTGTCGGCCTGCAGGCTGATCGCGGCGGCGGGATTCTTGGCCGCGCCCAGCGGCGCCTGGGCGGCCCAGGCGTTGGACGCAAGCGCCAACAGCGCACCGACGGCAAACGGTAATATTCGCAATATCATGAAATTTTATGCCTACAGGCCTGTCAGAGAGCTGATCTCCCGCGCACGGCAGCGACTTCTAGTAACAGCGGCCGGATTTCGCCGAGCAGATAAAGCGAACCGGCAACGACGATGACATCGTCGCCAGCCGATTGATCGATCAGCGCGCGCAAAGCCTGACGCGAATCGGCGTCGGCGCGGCTGGTTAGCCCAACGCCGCAGGCTCTGGCCAACTCGTCAGGATCGGCGCTGCGCTCCATGGCGACTCTGGTAAATACCACTTCGGAAACCACTGGGATCAACCGCTCCAACATCAACCGCCAATCTTTATCCGCCATGGCGGCAAACAGCAGCTTGATCTTGCGCCCATGATAGACCCGCAACGCATCGACTAATGCCGTGACACCTTCGCCATTATGGGCGCCGTCGAGAATCACTGTCGGCCGCTCCAGCATGACTTCGAACCGCCCTGGCCATTGGACCGTCGCCAAGCCCTGGCGTAGCGCTTCGCCGCTGACCGGGAAGGGTCGTTGAATTATCTCCAAAGCGGCCAGCGCCACCGCGGCGTTAAACTTTTGATGGCCACCGCGCAAACCAATCGCGAGATTGGAATAATTTTGTTTTACACCTGTATAGTCGAAAAACTCTTCATTTTTCAAGGAAAAATTGAAATCTTCGGCAAAGAATGACGCCGGCGAACCGAGCCTTGCGGCGGTGCGGCGGAACAACTCCCGCACCTCCGTGCTGACCGCGCCACAAACCAGCGGAACACCAGCCTTGATGATGCCAGCTTTCTCGCCGGCGATGGACAATAGATCGCTGCCCAAGAAGGCTTCGTGGTCTTTCGAAATCGTCGTGATCACCGCCACCAGCGGCGTGATCACGTTGGTGGCGTCGTAGCGGCCACCGAGACCGACCTCGATCACCGCGACATCGATGGCCTGGCGCGCGAAGTAGATAAACCCCATCACCGTCACCACTTCGAAATAGGTCAAAGCGATGCCTGAAGCCGCGCTGCGCTGCCAGATCTCATCGGCGATGGCGACCACCTCGGCCTCGCTGATTTCCTGATCGCCAATTTTAATCCGTTCGGTGAACGACACCAGATGGGGCGAGGTATACAAGGCGCTGCGGTAACCGGCCAGGGTGAGAATCCGGTGCAGCATCGCCGAAGTCGAGCCTTTGCCGTTGGTGCCGGCGACGTGAATCGACGGGAACTTTTTTTCCGGATGGCCGAACAGTTCCAAGGCGCCGGCGACTCGGTCGAGGCGCAGATCGATGGCGCCGCCATGGAGTCTGTAAATCCGCTCAAGAGTTTCAGAATAGCTGGCCATGGTCAGTCATGCTCGGCAACCATCGGCAGATTCCGCGCAGTCGTTGACGGCAGTTAAGTCTTCTTGCGTGCCGCCGTCATCGCCCGCTTGAGCTGGGCGACAAAATCCCCCGCCTGCTTAACCTTATCGGCTTTGCTTTTAGCCTGCTCGATGCGTTGCACCAGCGCGCTGCCGACCACCGCGGCATCGGCGAATTCGGCGATCCAGGCCGCTTGCTTGGGGGTCGAAATGCCGAAGCCAACGCCCACCGGCAGTTTAGTCGCCCGGCGCACCTGGGCCACCTGGCGACGCAGATCGACGTCGAAAGTCTGGCGCGCGCCAGTGACCCCGGTCACCGAGACGTAATAAATAAAGCCGCGGCCATGGCGCGCCACCAAACTGCGGCGATCGGCGCCGCTGGTCGGCGACAGGAGAAAAATCACGTCGAGATCGCGCCGGTCGGTGCAGGACTTTAACTCGCCGCTCTCCTCCGGCGGCAGATCGACACACAGCACGCCATCGGCGCCAGCCTGTGCGGCCTCGCTGGCGAACTTGTCGAGGCCGAAACGAAAAAACGGATTGTAGTAACCGAAAAGAATGATCGGCAGCTCCGAGGCTTTGCGAAATTCGCGCACCAGCTGGAAAATCGCCGGCAAGGAAATAGGATTTTTTAATGCCCGTTCGGACGAACGCTGAATCGTCGGCCCATCCGCCGACGGATCGGAAAATGGAATGCCCAACTCGATGGCATCGGCGCCCCCCGCTTCCAGGGCGCGCATGATCTTCAGCGTGGTCGGCAGGTCCGGATCGCCGGCGGTGATAAACGGAATCAGCGCCGCTTGGCCGCGCCGCTTCATCTCAATGAACTTTTTTTCAATACGGCTCATAAATAAATTTAAACCACCGGTCGAAGCAGTAAAGGCTTTTTACAATTTCACGCCGAGATAATCGCCGACGGTGATCATGTCCTTGTCGCCGCGGCCGGACAGGTTGACGATGATGATCTGGCGCTTTTTCAGTTTCGGCGCCAAGCGCCGCACCACGGCGATGGCATGAGCGCTTTCGAGCGCCGGAATGATCCCTTCGACCTCGGCGAGAAAGCGGATCGACGCGATCGCTTCTTCATCGGTGGCCGAGTCGAACTGCACCCGCCCCTGGTCGCGCAGATAACTCAACTCCGGGCCGACGCCGGGATAGTCCAAGCCGGCGGCGACGGAATGGGTTTCCATCACTTGGCCTTTGTCGTCTTGCAATAAATAACTCTTGCTGCCATGGAGCACGCCGACGGCGCCGCGCTGCACGGTGGCCGAGTGCTTGCCCGATTCGAGACCGAGACCGGCGGCCTCGACGCCCAACATCTTCACGGCTTTGTCTTTGACAAAGGGAAAGAACAGCCCCATGGAGTTGCTGCCGCCGCCGACGCAGGCGAGCAGATAATCCGGCAGCCGTCCTTCTTTCTGGAGAATCTGCCGGCGCGCCTCGCGGCCAATCACCGACTGAAAATCCCGCACCATCATCGGATAAGGGTGCGGCCCGGCCACCGAACCGATCAGATAATAGGTCGTGCGCACGTTGGTCACCCAATCGCGCAGCGCCTCGTTCATGGCGTCCTTGAGCGTCCGGCTGCCGGACTCGACCACGCGCACTTTGGCGCCGAGTAATTTCATGCGAAAAACGTTGAGCGACTGGCGCTGGACATCTTCCGCGCCCATGAAAATCTCGCATTCCATGCCAAAACGCGCCGCCACCGTAGCGGTGGCGACGCCATGCTGGCCGGCGCCGGTCTCGGCGATGATGCGGTGCTTGCCCATATGGCGCGCCAACAGGATCTGCCCCATGGTGTTGTTGATCTTGTGGGCGCCGGTGTGGCAAAGATCCTCGCGCTTCAAATAGACGGTCGCGCCGCCCAGGCTGCGGGTCAGCCGTTCGGCGAAATAGAGCGGCGTGGCGCGGCCGACGTATTCTTTTAAATAATAGGCCAGCTCGCGTTTGAAGCCGGCGTCGCGCCGGACTGTTGCATAGCCGCGCTGCAATTCGGCCAGCGCCGGCATCAGGGTTTCCGCCACGTAGCGGCCGCCGTAGGGGCCAAAATGGCCGCGCCGGTCAGGCACCTTTAGCGGCATCGATAAATTCTTTGAGTTTGCCATGATCCTTAATACCTGGGCGCGCTTCCACGCCGCTGCACACATCGACTCCAAACGGTTGAATCTTGCGAATCGCCTCGACTACGTTGTCCACCCGCAGGCCGCCGGACAGCAGAACCTTACTTGAGTCTATGCCGTCGAGCCATTCCCAGGGAAACATTTTCCCCGAACCGCCGTAACCGGCGGAAAAGGAATCGAGCAAATAATAGTCCGCCGGAAAATCCTTCAAGCCATTTAGCGACGCCCGCTCCTTGACGCGAAACGCCTTGATGACTTTTAGATCCCAGCCCTGGCAGTAACCGCCGTCTTCCTCGCCGTGAAACTGCAAGCCGCCATAGCCCTGGCGTCCATCCGCCAAACGGCCCGCCGCCAGCACTTCGTTGACCCGCGCTTTGGGCTCATTGACGAACAGTGCGACGTTGAAGCTGGCGCGCGGCAACTGGGCGATGATCTCCCGCGCCTTTTCCGGCGCGATGCAGCGTGGACTCGGCGGATAGAAGTTGAAGCCCAAAATATCCGCGCCGAATTCCAGCGACTTCTCAGCATCGGCAAGACTGGTAATGCCGCAGACTTTGATCTTCACCATGTCGTCGCTCGTGCTCGTGACTCGTGATCGTGGCTCGTGATCGTGGCTCGTGATCGTGGCTCGGAAATCGTTCTCAGGCTTCCTGACGAAAACGAGCCACGAGCGACGAGCACGAGCGACGACCTATGAGCACGAACCACGAACACGAGTCACGACAATAGTTCCCGCAATTTCTCCCCCGGCGCCGGCGCGCGCATCAGCGACTCGCCGATCAAGAACGCATGGATGCCGAGTTTTTCCACCCGGCGAATTTGCTCGAGGCTGTCGATGCCGCTCTCGCACACCGCCGGCATGCTCGCCGGCACCAGCGGCGCCAATTTTTCCGTGGTCGCTAGGCTGACGGCGAAGGTTTTCAAATCGCGGTTGTTGATGCCGATCAACTCGGCGCCGGCTTTGAGCGCAGCCTCCAACTCAATTTCGCAGTGAACTTCAACCAACGAATCCATTTTTAGTTCGCTCGCCTGCTGGCGCAGTTCGGCCATCAGCCCGCCATCGAGCATGGCGGCGATGAACAGCACAGCGTCGGCGCCAAAACTTTTCGCCTCGACGACCTGGTAGGGATCGAGCATGAAATCCTTGCGTAACAGCGGCACGGCGACGTTCTCGTGAATCTGTTCGAGGTAAGCGAGATCGCCCTGAAAAAATTTCGCCTCGGTCAGCACCGAGATCGCGCTGGCGCCATGGCTGGCGTAGTCCTTGGCGATCGCCACCGGATCGAAGTCGGCGCGGATCAGCCCCTTGGACGGCGAGGCTTTTTTAACCTCGGCGACGATATGGCGGCCGGCGCTGAACAAGGCCTTGGCGAAACCGCGGGTCGGGGCTGTGAACAGTGCGCGCTCGCGTAGCGCCGTAAGCGGCAGCTCGCGCCGGCGTAGAGCAACGACTTCGCGCGTATGCGCTGCAATAGTGGCCAGGATTTCAGCCATGGAATTGACTAGGCGGCGTTGGTCAGCTCGACCAACTGCTGGAGTTTTTGCCGCGCCTTGCCGCCGTCGATAGATTCCGCGGCGAGCTTGATGCCGTCGGCGAGAGTCGCGGCGCTGCCGCTGACGTAGAGCGCCGCGCCGCTATTGAGCAGCACGACATCGCGCGCCGCACCGGCCTTGCCGTCGAGCACGCTGCGGACGATTGCAGCGCTGTCGTCGGCGCTGCCGCCATGGAGATCGGCCAGAGTGCAACTTTTGAGCCCCAATTGCTCGGGTTCGATCTGGTATTCTTTGACCGAACCGTCGCGCAGCTCAGCCACTTTGGTCGGGCCACACAGGGAGATTTCATCCAGCCCTTCGAGGCCATGAACCACCATCGCCCGCGCGCTGCCGAGATTTTTCAAAACGTTGGCGACCAGGCCGACCAACTCACCGCTGTAGATGCCGATCAGCTGGTGGCTCGCCATGGCCGGGTTGGTCAGTGGTCCGAGTAAATTGAAGATGGTGCGGATGCCGATATCGCGGCGCGGCTGAACCGCGTACTTCATCGCTTCATGAAGCAGCGGCGCGAACAAAAAGCCGATACCGATCTTGGCAATGCACTGCTCGACCCGCTCCTTAGGCGCGTCGACTTTGACCCCCAAGGCGCCCAGGACATCAGCGCTGCCCGACTGGCTCGACACCGAACGGTTGCCATGCTTGGCGACGTAGACACCGGCGCCGGCGACGACGAACGCCGAGGTGGTGGAAATATTGAAGGTGCCCTTTTGATCGCCGCCGGTGCCGCAGGTATCGAGCACGGTCTTGCCACCGACATCGACCCGGTGCGCCTTCTCGCGCATCACCCGCGCCGCGCCAGTGATCTCGTCGACGGTTTCGCCCTTCATGCGCAGGGCGGTGAGAAACGACGCCACCTGCAGCGGCGTCGCCTCGCCGGTCATGATTTGATTCATGACATCGACGGTCTGCGCTTCCGTCAGGTTGATCCGGTTGACTAATTTATCGATGGCTTCGCGGATGTTCATGACTTCTGGTCGCCCTGGTCACTTGGACGCGGCGAACGCTTTCGCATAGTTTTCTTTACCCTTGAGCGAGTTCACCACTTTGTCGGCTTCCTCGCGCGCGGTGTACTTGCCGACGCTAACCAGGTACCAGGGTTTGCCGCGCAGTTCAACCTCGGTGACATAGGCGTTGTAGCCTTTATTTTTCAGTCGATCAACCAACCGTTTGGCTGACTTTTCGTCGGGAAATGAGTCCACTTGGGCGCGCCAGACTTTGTTCTCGGCGCTGTCGGTGGCGTCATTCTGGGCGGTGTCAACCGCCGCTTTGGCGGTCTCGGTTTTGTTTTCCGCGGGCTTGGGTTCGGCTTTAGGTTTCGCTTCCTTTTCCGCGGCACGGGCGGGCTTTTCGGCCGCTTTTTCTCGAACCGGCTCCTCGGCCGGCGCCTGGCTTCGCGACTTCGCTAGAGTATCGTAGAAAGTGATTTCATCGCTCTTCGCCGCCGCCCCGCCCGCCACCGGCTTTACCGGCATGCGCACCAGCGGTTCGTCCTTTTTCAGGATCTTGCGCTCTTCGATGACCTTGCCGACCATCATGCCGATGAGAAAAATCACCACCGAAGCCAAGGTGAAAGTGCCGCCCAGAACGATCATCTGGCCGCGGCTCAAATAATACCGGCTATCCTTGCCTCTACGATTCTCCGCCATGTCGATTAACCCCTCGCGCTGTCGATCGATCCAGCTTCGCTTTCCGCCCGCGCCGCCATCTTCATCGGTGCCTCGACACCGAGGATGGCCAACCCCTTGCGAATGGTTTTTTGCACATTCGCCAAGAGCAACAAGCGCGCCCGGCTCAAGTCGATATCATCGGACACCACACGGTTGCGATTGTAGTAACGATGAAACTCGCCGGCCAGTTCTTGTAAATAGAAAACCATGCGGTGCGGTTCAAGCTCGCGCACCGACTCTTCTAAAACTTCGTTGAACAAGATCATCTGGCGAATCAGTTCCAACTCCTCGGCCAATTCCAAGCGCTCCACCGGCACCGAGGCGAGATCGCCCAGCGCCACGCCGTTTTTGGCCGCCTGGTCGAAGATGCTCGCCACCCGGGCATGGGCGTACTGGACATAGAACACCGGGTTTTCGCTCGATTGTTTTTTCGCCAGCTCCAAATCGAAATCGAGATGGCTGTCCGACTTGCGCATGAGAAAGAAAAACCGCGCCGCGTCGCACCCGACTTCTTGCAAGACATCTTCCAGCGCGACAAATTCACCGGTCCGTTTGCCCATGCGCACCGGTTCGCCGCCGCGGGTGAGCTGGACCATCTGCACCAGCACCACCTGCAAAGCGTTGGCGTCGTAGCCGAGCCCCTGCATGGCCGCCTTCAAGCGCGGCACATAGCCATGGTGATCGGCGCCCCAGACATTGATCAGCTTGGCGAACTGGCGCTCGAATTTGTTGCGATGATAAGCGATGTCGGCGGCGAAGTAGGTAAGCTCGCCGTCGCTCTTGATCACCGTGCGATCCTTGTCGTCGCCGTATTGGGTCGATCGGAACCACTCGGCGCCGTCGTTAGAATAGAGCAACCCCAGCTCGCGCAGGCGGGTCATCGATTGGCTCACTTCGTCGCGCTCGCGCATCGCCTTCTCGCTAAAATAGTTGTCGAACTCGATGCCGAAATCGGCCAGCTGGCCGCGAATGGTACCGAGCAGCGCATCACCGCCATGCTGGCGGAAAAACTGCACCGCCGCGCCCTTGTCCTGCTTAAAATATTTGTCGCCATCGCGCGCCGCCACGTCGGCGGCGATCTCCATGACATAGTCGCCGGGATAGCCGCCTTCGGGGAACTCCGAGGGCTGGCCCAACTTTTCCAAGTAGCGGGCGTAAAGCGACAGGCCGAGATTTTCCATCTGGTTGCCGGCGTCGTTGACGTAATACTCGCGCTCGACTTTGTAGCCGGTCGCTTCGTGCAAGCGGGCCAGGACATCGCCGATCACCGCCACCCGGCCATGGCCGACATGAAGCGGCCCGGTGGGATTGACGCTGGCGAACTCCACCTGGACTTTTTCCCCATGGCCGATATCGATCCGGTCCAGCTTGCCGGCGGCGATGTCGCGCAGCTGGGCGAAGTAAAACTTCGGCGCGAAGGCGAAATTCAAAAACCCCGGCCCAGCGATCTCCTGGCGCGCCAGAATACCCTCGGCATCGTCGATGTTCTTAAGAATGTCTTCGGCGATCGCCCGCGGGCTTCTTTTCGCGCTCTTAGCCCAGAGCATGGCGACGTTGGACGATAGATCGCCAAACTCGCGCTGCTTGGGCGGCTCCAGTTGGAGCACCGGCAGTTGAGCAAGATCGAGCCCCGCGGCCACCGCCGTCTTCTCGACGGCTCGGCTCAGGAGCGCGTGCAGATGACTTCGCATTGGATTTCTAAAAAAGCCCCCGCAGCACCGGCTGGCTAATTCGCCACCGGGTAGAGGAAACAGTCAATTTATTTGGAATGAACGACCAACGATGAAGCAATGTAACTGAATGAAATCGCCCGTGCAAACCGAACTTCCAGTAGTGAACCTCGGCGCGATCAGTTCTTAGGCGACTTGTGCAGCAGCCGGCGAATCTCCGGCGAAAACTCGCGCCTCGGTCGATTGTCATTAAGCCGGAACGGCGGCAGCGTCGGATCTTTGCGCGCGGCGGCGAGGTATTGGCGCTTGGTTACTGCTTGATCGTGAACCCAATACTTCGGAAACCCACGGCGAAGCCGGCCGGCCGAGTTCCATTCGCGGGCGATGCCATGAAGTTTGCCGTCGTGCCAATATTTTTCATCATGTACGGACTGCTGATCCGGTTCTAACCACCAGACAAATCCATGCAACAAGCCGTCACGCTGGGAATGAATCTCGGAAACATACCAGGGGCCGTCGGAATATCGATTGCGCCAGACATCGTAACCGGTGCCATGAACCATCTGGTAGGTGCCGATGACGCGGCCACCGCGATCGTATTGCTTCGCCGTTCCATGGATTTTCCCATAGTAGAAGGGTTCGACAAGTTCCAGTTTGCCATCGTCACCCCAGGTGAGCTCGCGGCCATGCTTCTTACTGTCGCGCAACGGCGTCTCAAGGATCAATTGACCCTGGGTGCTGTAAACGCGCCGGCCAACCGCTTTCCCGCCAATGCGGTACTCGCAAACCGTTGGACTCGCGCGCAACGCTTTGGCCCGCGCTGGAATATCGGATCTCTGCCGCGGCATGGTGATTTCCGCTTTGGGTTGTGAAGAATGAAATCCGCGCCACTAGCGCAACGACAAAAACTTCGCCGCCACGTTTTCGACTAAGAACAGCGGTCCCGACTCAAAGAAGCGCACGCCCTCGGCGTGGGCCGCCTGGGCGTCGATGACCAGCACTGACGGTGCTGGATCATGGCGCCGCGCCACCGACTCGGCCTCCGCCGCGGTGACACTCAGATGGACGTACTGGCGGTCGCGTGGCTCAAGGCCGAGGCGCAGCATGGACTGCGCCAGATCACGCGCCGAGCCGAAATAAAGCTGCGCTGGCGGCTCGGTGGCAGCGCCGGCGAGGTCGACGGCAAACGAATGGCCGTAGGTGGCGCGCACTTTGTCGTCGCGGATCTCGAAGCGCTTTTTCTCCGCTCCAGCGATGAGCGCGCGCACCTGCCCTTCGGTGACATCGTAAAAGCGTTCCTGCACCAGCGCCATGACATCGCGCCAAGGCGCGAAACCCTCGCCGTCAATCGCCAAGGGATACTCCTTGGGCTTGTGGCGCAGGAGAAAAGTTAGAAAGCGCGACAATCGTTCCGGTGCCAGCGCCATGGCCGCCTCGTTATTTTTTCGCCCCGGTGATGATGTCGTAGACGTTGCAGGCGATGCCGGTGGCCTCGTAGCCGTCCTGGCCGGTGGCCTGGGCGATGGAAAACATCTGATAGGCCAAGGCGACGAACGGCATCGGCACTTCCATCTCGCGCGCCATGTCGAGACCGAAACCGACGTCCTTGGGCATCCAGGATTTGCGCGGCTTGTATTTCTTACTGACGATGATCTCCATGATCCGGTCGATGGCGACCGAATCCTGCTGGGAGTTTTTCAAGATCGTGCGAAAGGTGTCTTCGCTGAGACCGCCTTTTTTCAGCCACGCGCAGGTCTCAGCCAAGCTCAAGTGAATCACCGCGGCGAACATCGCCATGGCGTTTTTCACCAGCTTGGCGTTGCCCAGCTCACCGACGAAGATGATCTTGTTGCCCATCGCCTTGAAGATCTCTTGATGCTTGTCGAAGGTATCCTTGGAGCCCGACAGCCAGAGCGATAGAGTTCCCGCCGCCGCCGCCTCTTCGACGCCGCCCGCCGAGCCGTCGAGCACCGTCCAACCTTTTTTCCCGAGCTCGGCCTCGACGCCGACGATAGTCTTTTTATCGATGCTGCTGAAATCGATCCAAGTTTTCGCGCCGCTGCTGGCTTCATGGAGTCCGCCCTTGCCCAGCCCCACCGCTTGCACGGCCTGATTGTACGGCAACATCGAGCACACCACGTCGCAAGACTCCGCCACCGCCTTGGGCGAATCTTTGAACTGCGCGCCCTGGCTCTCTAAGCCTTTACATTGCTCGCGGCGCAAATCAGTAATCACCAACTTGTTGCCGGCCTTGATCAAGTTGGCCGCCATGCCGCTGCCCATGCCGCCGGTACCGATGAATCCTAACGTTGCCATATTGCCTCCCCATCCTCGGCTTCGCGAGGAATTTCAGATTTCAAATTTCACATTGCAAAATCGAACCGTCCGGCTCTCGGAGGTTCAATCGACCAACCGCACACCCGCCGGCCAGAGCACCAGGACGACGGTCTCGCCGATCGCCCGCGGTGTGTGCACCGACTGGGGATCGAGAAACACCACATCGCCCTTTTCGTACTCGCCAGTCTCATCGGCGATCACGCCCTTGAGCACCAGATAAAACTCGCCGCCCAAATGCTCATGCTTGAGAAACGCCGCGGGCGAAGCGTCCGCGGCGATGCGATAAAGCACCAGCTCGCGCTTACCCTCGCGCGCTAAGCGCGACATCTCCAGCCCATTGCCGAAGTCGCGCCAGGTCAAGCGATCCAACGCTCCATCGTCCAACTGAAACGAGAGAAAATCGTTAAGCGAGCGGCGCAATACGCCAGTACCATTTTCCGCCACGGCGATTTCCTATCACGCCTGTTCGGGGAACAAAAGACCGCAACGGGCGGAGCGCACTCGCTTAGAAAGCAAACCGTCATGATCCACTGCCGTGAGTCCGGCAGGGCGCTATCAGACTGTCAACTATGATTGGGCACCTACTATGGGTGCTGTCCGCCGTTTAAGAACTTGAGAAAACTACCGATTACCGATCTATAAGCAATGTTGTGGGAATCTTCGGTCGGATCGGTGTTACGGATGAGGCGAATTAATGTGCGACAACTTGCAAGACTGCGAAATTGCCGGGCACCGTCGACTTAAACCCCAAACCGCGCTGTCTTCCCGCACGCACAACCATGGCGCTCGATAATTTCACCGATTCGATGACCGACCAGACACCGCGTCCAGCTGCGGATGGAAGTAGTGTCTTAGCTTCCCGTCGCCGCAGCGTCATTCGACGTCGCCTTTTGACCTGGGGCCTGAGTCTATTGACCGGCGTATCGTTGGTCGTCGCCATAGCGGGCTATTCTTATGTCGAGAAAGTGATCCGACGCGACGCCGCGGCGTTGCAATCGGAACTCGCCGCGGCCACGGCCGAGCGCATTCGCGAATTCGTCCGGCGCAAAATCGACCGCTTCGCCGACAACGCCAAGGTATTGAGTCTTCACCCGCTGGGGGGCGACGACCAACGGCTGCTGCTCGGTCTCTTGGTCAAAAACGACAGCAGTTTCAGCCACGCGGCCATGATCAATGCCGAGGGCATGGAGATCATCAAGGTATCCGACCGCAAGGTCTACTTTCCAGGCGACCTCACCGACCAGAGTAAATCGATTCACTTCATCGCCGCACTCAAGGGCGAGACTTACATCAGTCCGGTTTATAGCTCGGCCGAGTCCCAACCCTACGTCACTCTGGCGATACCGCTTTGGGGGCCGGGGCAAAGCGTTATCGGCGTCGTCTCGGCGGAGGCGGATCTGTCGTTTCTCTGGGAGGCCATTGGCAAGATCCAGTTTGCCACCGCCGGCTACGCCTATCTAGTCGAAACCCGTGGCATGTTGATCGCGCATAAAGATGCCACCGTGATGTCGAAGCACAAGGACCTGCGCCAACTCGACGGCGTCAAAAAGTTCTTGAACAACCCGAAGCGTCGAGATCCGGTTCCAGCATACGAGGGCAGGGGATTGTTCGACGTCCCGGTATTGGTCACCTATGCGCCGGTACAGGAATTCGGCTGGGCGGTGATCCTCGAGGAGCCGGTCCATGCGGCGTTGGCCGCCGTCACCATGTTGCGGCTCACCGCGATGATTTTTTTCATCGTCACGTTGTTGGTCGGTGCGGCGATGATTTTTTGGGTCAGCGGCAGGATCACCAAGCCCATCGAAGAGTTACGCGCGGACGTGGCGCTGATCGGCGCCGGCAATCTCGAACATCGAGCGGAAATTCAAACCGGCGATGAAATCGAGGAGCTGGGCGCCGAATTCAACAAGATGACCGCAGCACTGCAAAACTCCCATGCCACCCTGGAACAAAAAGTCGAGCAGCGCACCAATGAACTGTCGACACTCTACGGCATTACGGCGGCGATAAATGAATCTTTGAATCTCAGCGCCATCTTGAATGCGGTCGTCGCAAAAATCACCGAGATATTCCACTTCGATGAAACACGAATCTACCTCTTCGACGACCGGATGGAATCGGTGGAATTCAGCGCGGGCCGCGAGATTGCCGAAGGATTCCGCGACCGGATTCACCGGACCAAGCTTGGCGAAGGTATTGTCGGCCATGTCATGAAGTCCGGCGAACCGTTGATCTTTGAAGATGTTCAGAACGATCCTCGCTACCCCGCCTTGAGCCAGACGAAAACGGCAGAGCGATCCCAGAAGGGATTCTTTGCCGTATATCCAATCAAGAGCCAAACTCGTGTCTTTGGCGTCATGATGTTTAACGCGAGATCTTCAAGACCGGTGACGAGCACTGAATCTCAGCTGTTGACCTCGATTTCCGAACATCTCGGACTGGCTACCGAAAAGGCAACTTTATTTCGCCAGGCGGAGACTAGGGCGCGCCAACTTGCCACCCTCAATAACATCGGCGGCGTGGTCAACCAATCCTTAAATCTCGACGAAATGTTGAGCCAAGCCGCCGCCAAGCTGGTTCAGGCTCTGGATTGCGACGCCGCCTGGATCTACATCGTCAATGGGTCTCAAGACAAGCTGGTTCTCAAAGCCGCCATGGGCTTGGACGAAGCGACAGCTCAGGCGATCGCTCGGCACTCGCTGACCGAAGGGGTCAGTGGACAAGTTTTCGCCACCGGATCGCATTTAGTTTTCGAAGATTACCAAGCCGATGACAATTACGCTCAGCTCGCCAAGCATAGGATCATCCGTTCGCTCGGTTTCGCCAGCGCGGCGGCCTTTGCGATCAAGGCCAAGGACAAAGTCATTGGCGTGCTGCACCTGGCCAGCCATTCGAAGCGCCACTTGGCGGCCGATGAACTGCGGCTCATCGAGTCGATTACCCAGACCATCGGCGTCGGCGTGGAAAAAGCCCGGCTCTTGGAGCAAATCGGCCAAGACTTGCAGCGCCGTCAGACTCTCCACGAGGTGATTCTTGCGGTAACCTCGACGCTTAATTTGAACGACGTGTCGACACGACTTGTGGATACGGTGGCCGACCATTTCCCCGCCGCCGAAGCTTTCGAGCTAAGGCTTTTGGACCCGACTTCCACGCGCTTCGATCGGGTCGCCGGTAAAAACATCACCGGACAAGCAGACGACATGTTCGCCGCTCTGGCCATGAGAGTCATCAACGGCCGCGCCACGGTGGTCGTCGACGACTTGGCCGCGGATACCGATTTGCCCAGCCCGGAACAATGGGCCGGCGACAAGAGCCAATCCTATCTCGGTGTGCCGCTGGTGTTGGCCAACCAATGTCTGGGCGTCCTATCGATGACCGCGCGCGGCGAGTCGGTGTTTGACCGCACGGCAGCCGACCTGCTGCGCAACGTCGCCGACCAGGCCGCCATGGGCATCTATAATGCGCAGCTCTATCGCGACATCGTGGCGCAAAAAGAATCGATCGAGAAGGCCAAGGAGACCGAGGCCGCGGCGGCGGTCAAGGCCCGTTTCTTCGCCATGATGAGCCATGAGATCCGCACGCCGCTCAATGCCGTGATCGGCTTGACCGATCTACTGCTGCACTCTCAATTGGACGATGACCAGCGCAACATGGTCGACACCGTCAAGCAGTCGGGATCGAGTTTGTTGGCGGTCATCAATGACATTTTAGATTTCTCCAAGATCGACGCCGACAAAGTCGTCATCGAACAAGCGCCCGTCGAAATCGAACGGCTGATGGGCGGGGTGATCGATATTTTGTCGTTCCAAGCCAAGCAGAAAGGTCTGGAGTTGATCTCCACCATCGACCCGGCCGTGCCGCGAATCTTTGTCAGTGACGCCGCGCGCATACGGCAAATCCTGTTCAATTTGGTCGGCAACGCAGTCAAATTCACCGGCGCCGGAACGATCTCGGTTAATCTCACTGTCGCCGAAGAAAACGACCGCGGCGTATTGCTACGCTTCGCGGTGAAAGATCCGGGCATCGGCATTTCAGCCGCGGCGCAAGCGCGCTTGTTTCAGCCGTTCAGCCAGGCCGACTCGTCGACCACGCGCAAATATGGCGGCACCGGGCTCGGTCTCGCCATATGTAAAAAACTGGCCGAACATATGGGCGGTCAGATGGGGCTGGAAAGCGCCGAGGGCAAGGGTAGCTTGTTCTGGTTTACCGTGTTCGGTCAGCGCGCCGAGCAACAAACGGCGATCGCCGACAACAACCTGGTTACCGCCCGCCCAAGCACTCGGGCGGGCCAAACGCGCATACTTTTGGTCGAAGACAACCCAGTGAACCAGATGGTCGCGTTGCGTTTGCTGAAAATGTTGGGTTATGAGGCCGACACCGCCGGCGACGGCGCCGAGGCGGTGGCGGCGCTGGAGCATGCCGCCTACGATCTACTGCTGATGGACTGCGAAATGCCCAATATGGACGGCTACCAAGCCACCGCCTTGATTCGCCAGATGGAAGCGGAGAGCGGTCAGCATCGGCGCATCGTCGCCATGACGGCCAATGCCATGGCGGGTGACCGGGAAAAATGCCTCGACGCCGGCATGGACGACTACCTCGCCAAACCGATCCAACTGGAAACCCTCCAGACGATGCTGGAACGCTGCCTGTAGTTCGACATCGCGTCGGTTGCGACCAGAGATCGGCGCCCGTTCGATTGCGAGCACCGGGCACTGATGATCGCAGCGTCCCGGCGGCGGAGAATTTTCTACCCAGCTAGCGATGCAGTTCTTAGCGCGTCCCGGTCGAGGCCGCGGTCCACCATCGATCTCTGACGGCAGTTTTCATGCCTGTGAAAACAACCGCCGAGACTATCCCATTGCCACATGCTAAACTCCCGAACTACCGGCACTCCCGGTCCGAGGGACAACATAGATATCCGCTCGACAACCCCGATGAGCAGCAACGTATTTCTCTCTTACGCTTCCGAGCAGAGCGACGCCGCCGGCGCCATCGCCCTGGCGCTTAAAGACCGCGGCCACAGCGTGTTTCACGACCGCTCGTCCTTGCCGGCGGGCGAGGGATTCGACGCGCGCATCCAAGAAGCCATTGACGAATGCGATCTCTTGGTATTTCTGATCAGCCATGGGTCGGTCCAGAGCGGCCGCTACACGCTCACCGAGTTAAAATTCACCGAGCAGAAATGGCCCCATCCAGCCGGCCATGTGCTGCCAGTTTTGGTCGAGGCGGTGCCAAAGAGCGAAATCCCAACCTATCTGCGTGCGGTCACGCTGTTTCAAGCGAGAGGCAATCTTACCGCCGAAGTCGCCGCCGAAGTCGACCGCATGACCGCAGCTTGGTGGCGCCGCATGCTCAAGCCGCGGCGGCTGGTGCCGGTCATCGCGGCTGCGCTCATCCTCGCCTTGGCGACCTCTTGGCTGGCCCAACATTTCACGCGCCGCGAGTTGGAGAGAAAAACCGCCGAACTGGTCAAGCAAAGCCTGGTGTTGGCCGACTCTGGCAACGTGAAGGAAGCTTGGAAGCTTTTGGACCAGGCGAAAAGTATCGCGCCGCAATCGGCTAGCGTCGCAGAGACCGAGGAAAGGTTGGTCATGAAGCCGCTGCGCGGGATCGGGCTTAGCTACGCCAGCTTCGATCGGAGCTTCTTCGATGATCTGACTAATCGGGTCACCCCGGTGCTCACGCGCGGCGCCGCCTCGGCGCAGGGCGAGCGATTGGCCAACCTACTGGCCCATCTGGGCTGGGCCGATTACCTGCGCCAGTTGGGCGGTATCAGCACCGATAATCCAGCCACTCAATATCGCCGCGCCGTCGAAGCCGATCCAAACAATCTGTACGCCCACGCCATGTGGGGATTTGAGCTGTTGCGAACGCGCCGGTCACCAACCCAACTGGTCGAGGCCAAGCGCCACTTTACGGTCGCTCTCGGGTCCAGGCGCGAGCGCGACTACTTGCGCCGCGTGCAGATCGCCGGCTTCATGCAAAGCTACAGCAACGTCTGGATCGACGACCCGGAACGGCAAGTCGAGACCCTCAAGGTCGTCAATGAAATGCGCCTCAACGGCGAGAATTTTCCGAAAGGATGGGGACCGGGCACACTGGGCGGAAAGCTTTGGAGCATTTACGATTACACCGTTATCGGCGACAACAACTTGGCTGCGCTGCTGACCGGCCTACCCGCCAAAGAACAGCTCGCGTTGTTCCACTGGCTGTTCCCGGAAAACGAACCTTCTCCTGCCGGCGGCGGTGCTCCGCCACTATTCAACTACCTCTACGTCCGCGCCCAACTTCAGGAACACAGCGGCGCCGGCACCGAAGCACTCGACTCCTACCGGCGGCTGCTGCGCGAGTTCAGCGCGAAAGGTTACGACGGCTCTCAAGCATCCCAAACCGCCAACCGCGCCAAGGCGGCGATCAAGCGGTTGTCTAATTGAGTTGACAGTTCGCGCGAACGTAAGGGGACGTCCTATACTTCTCCTGTCAAATTGTCATGATATTAAAGCCTAAAGACCCTTTCTCTAAGATAAATCAAAAGTAAAGATTTGACCCTAATGACCCTACTCAAAAATGCGTGCCGCATCTGTCTCCTTCTGCATTGCGTGGCACGTCGCCAACTCGGTTTCATGGCCAAGATGCTTGTACATTCTCAGGGGGCCGACTTCATCGACGGATTCCTCCCTTTCCGCAAACACCTTCTACAAAATGAATGAGAGAGGGCGGCTGTTTCATCCGGTGGCCTCCTCGATGATCTTGATCTCGGCGGGGGTCAGGCCGTAAAGCGCATACACCAACTCGTCTATCTCCCGCTCCAACGCACTTGTGTCCGTCTCGGCATCGCGCTGTTTCGCCGCGAGGATGCGAGTGGACAACTTGGCAAGGCGCTCTTGGTCTTTCTCGCCAGCCATTGCTACGGGCAAATTGTCAACTTCGTATCCGTTTACGTTGCTGTTGGTGCTTGTCTTCGAGAAAACAAAGTTGAGCAATGTGCTTTTCAATAATGCGAGCAGGTATTCGGGCTGAATCGTTGAATTTCGTAGGACAAGATAGTTTACTGAATTGGCGCAGAATGTTCCTTCATTCGCCAAGGTCATTTTGAGCCTGATCCTCTCGTTAACTCCAGTAATTCCCTGCATGACGATCCGGCGGAGCTTGTGGTGCTGCGATCTTTTGCCGTAGTTCTCTGCCAAGTATTCCCTTGAATTCAAAAAAAGTATCTCGCCTTGGCTCATGGAATGCCTGATCCGATATTTGTCGATTATCGCCCCCTTTATCAGCACCTCTTTGTTCTTGTCTTTGGAGAGATACCGTTTGTCCTGGGTGAGATCGATTTCTCCCGTATAACAGTGACCTATCGAAGAGAGCGAAGACGCTTTCTTGTAAATGGACTCAACCACGGCAAGCTCGCTCGGCTTGAGAAGAGGAATTGTATAATTAACATTGTCCAGTGCCTGAATGGTTTTCAGATTAAGAAATGTCTTTTCATTGCTAACGTCCACGTACTTGTCGCTGTGAATTCGCAGCGAAAATGGAGAGTTTGAGTTGTCGTGCCCGAGCAGGGTGGTCACGCAAACGGACATTTTGACCGCTTCAAACACCCGCTTCATCTCGTTGTCTCGTTCCGGGAATGCTTCGATACCGAGCAATCCATGATGCTTTAGCAGGTGTTCACGCAGTGCGGCAGCGCTTGAATCACACGCGAAGGCAAGAGGAAATATCTCTGAGAAGCAACCTCGTTTCCGCAGAATATTGACGCTCCTGACAATGAAAAGTCTGAAAACGTTAATCATACCGCCGCGCGCAGGCGAAAACTCAGGTGCAGACTTGAAATTCTGTAGCTCTTGATCGGAAACAATAATCGACTCGTGTTTGTTCTGGCGTTTGTTGATAAGCCCGTATGGTGGATTTGCTACCACCACGTCGAATCCATTTCGTTTGTGAAAGACCTCAGAGAAGTAAATCTTGAAATCGAAGGTCTCCTTACCGTTTGTAAGTTGGTAAATTAAATCGTCGATCTCGCGCTTCAGCGCCACCTTCTTGTCCGTGTCTGACGCATCAAAATAGAGAGGTTTTAGTGTTTCAAGCTGCTGGTATAGTTTTTCATTGAAGAGCGTCTTCTCTACACCAAGCAGCGAATTGCCAGTCACAATCTTGTAAGAAAGATTTGGCAGCGGCTTAATTTGCTTCACGTCCTCTTCATCCACTACGAGCGATAGCCAGAGCCGTAGTTTGGCGATTTCCACCGCGCCGGGGTCAATATCCACACCATACAGGCAGCTCTGAATGGCGTGGCGTTTGAAGTGGTAAGGCGTCCGGTCATAAACGTCGTTGAAATAGGGGGTTAGCGCGGAGCGTGCGCGAACAATTTCAGTCATCATGCCCACCGGAAAAGCTCCTGAACCGACGGCGGGGTCACAGATGGTGATGTCGGCGAGCGTCTCGTCGATCAACCTGGCGTGTTTTTCGATGGTCGACGGCATCTTAATGGAATACTTCGCATCCACGGCCTCGTAGTGGGAGATTTGCTCGCCGAGGTGGATGAAGGTTTCGATTTCCTTGCGAGGAACGGCTTCCTTGTCCCCATTAAGTGTGGTGTCAAGGTAATTGATAAGGCTTTCCTGACACATGTAGTGGACGATTTCGCGCGGCGTGTAGAACGAGCCGAGACCTTTGCGGCGGTTTTCCTCAATCAGGTTTTCAAAGACTTTGCCGAGCATCTCCGGGTCAATGGCCACTTCCTTCTCCAGCGGCTCGGCTTCGTTGATGGTGAAGTTGTAGCGGTCGAACACGTCGAGGATGCCCGTGCCGATGTCGCCCGCGTCGGTGCGCTCGGTGTTGGTAAACAATTTGTTAGACAGGATGATGTCGGCCCTGCGCCAGTCGTAATTGGCAAGCGGCTCGAACAGACCGCCGTTGAGGAACGGGATACGGCATTTGAAACGGTTGCACCACGCCTCATGGCCGCGATCGGTTGCCAACGTGTCGTAGAAGAGCGGTTCGAGAACGTCGTTGAAAAAATTGTCGTAAGTGCCGTAGTCGCCTTTCGCCAGCCGTCGAAGGAAATCGTGCGGGCCCGTTCCCCAGTCCTGGCCCTTGGCCACGCCGAGCCAACCCTTTTTTTGGAGGAAATAGAGAAACACACTCTTACCCATGAGCTTCTTGGCGAAGTCCACGGTGCCGACTTTCTTTTTCTTGAACTCGTTGGCGACGGTTTTGTCTTTGGCCAAGAGTTTCTGGAGCGCCGCGTCAATTTGGCCAAATAGCGCTGCATATTGATTAAAGAACTCCTTGGTGACGGCTTCGACACTGAAGGCGTCTTCGAGTTGTGCCAGAGTCGGGTAATTCTCGGTGTCCTGAAGCAATGCGAGAAAACGGGCTTGCGCGGTGTGGCAACTCTCGCCTTCACCGACGATGTAGGATAAACGGCGGGCGGGTGTTAGGCGCGTCTCGACGCCGACGCGACCGGCCTCGGTTTTGACGGCGGCATACTCCATCTTGACGTACGAGAACCGCCATTGTCTTTCGGTGGGCGAGACGAACGCGACAATTGCGGCGTCTTTTTCGTCGCGGGTTTTGAGATGGTCGGCGACGAAATTGCGGATGGCAGTCCGGGCGCGCTCCAGTTTGGATTCGTTGGTCAGGTGAACGATGAGCACGTCGAGCTTCTCGTCATCCGGCGACGTGTATGTGCCAAGGCGTTCAAACCGTGAGACATGCTTCTTAAAAGCGTCTTTGACGTAAGTGGTGTTCCACGCCTGCGCCTTGGACTCGTCAATGCGGTTGAGCAGGTTGATGGCGAAGTTGCGGAAGCGTGCCTTGTCGAAGGTCTGCGGAAAAGTTTCGGTGACGAGCGCGCGGGCTTGCTGGGAATTCATGGCTGTTGAACCAAGTATGATGAAAGGATGACTTCACGCGGGGCGAGCGATTGGCCGATATGCGCGGCGGCGCTGGTCTGGAAAAATTCCCGCGCAATGCCGCGTCGCAAGATGGCCAGAACTTTGAGCGGCTGGATTTCCTTCTTGAGCGCGGCGGCAATTTTTTTGGTCGTGGGTTTCGGCAATGCACCATCCTCCAAGAGCCGGATGACTTTGCCGACGAAGTCTTCATCATCTTCGGTGAACTGCTGACAGCGGCGAATTTCCTTGGCCTTAAGCCGTTTCAACATGTAGGCATCGTTGGGACTGCCGCGATGTGAGGCTTCGGCTTGTTCAGCGTCCGCAGTGGTGGCATTCATGAATGCGGCCTTGTTCCGGTCGAGCAGGTCGTAAAACTCACGCGGAATGGACTGGCGCGGTTCTTTGGGGTCGACGGGCTGCAAGATTTTCGCGGCGGACATGAAATCCAGTTCGGCAGTCGGCGGTTTGCCGGATGTACAAAGGAAAAACTTATCGAGCTTGCCTTGCCGGAAGTAGGAGAGCAGCGCGGGATAGTTTTGGACTGCGGGATCGGAAGACAAGACGCGGGTGGAACGCGCCTTTTTCGGTAGGCGTTTAATGCGCTCAAAGATGTCGGGCTGTTTGTCGCGGACAGTGCGGATTTCGGTGAGGAACTTGAGTTCGGTTTCCTCGTTCTCATCTTCGCCGGTGATGGTCTTCTTGGAATTCCACCTGGCGAAAAGGTCATGCGAGACAATTTCCTCGCCCTCGGTCAACAGGCGTGCGTCCGCGCCGAGCATTTGGATGAAGGCGTGGATTTTCGCCTCGGCGGCTTCCTTGAGCTTGATGAGGTCGTTGCCTTCGTCGGTCGGAAAAAAGTTGTAGGTGTAAATCTTGTCGAACTTGGTGTCCACGCGGTTGACGCGCCCTACGCGCTGGATGAGGCGCGTGGGATTCCACGGGATGTCGTAATTGATGACGACGTTAGAGCGGTGCAGGTTCACGCCTTCGGAAAGGACTTCGGTGCAGACGAGGATGCGGTAATCGTCCTTGGGACGAAATGCCTTGGCGTCAAAGTTGGTGATGACTTCTTCGCGGACGGTTTTAAGTGATCCGCCCGTGAAGAGCAGAACTTTGGGTTCGACTTCGTCACGGATTTTTCCTGCGAGATAATCAGCGGTTTCCTTCGACTCGGTGAAGATAATGAGTTTGCTGGCTTTGAGCAGTGGAGTTTTCTTCAGGATGTCTCGGAAAGATTCCCACTTGGGGTCGCGGGTAATTTTCTTCCAGTCGTTGAGTATGGCTTTCAGCGCCTCCAAATCCTTTGCGAGGTCAGTGATGAACTCCGACTTGAAATCCTTGGCGGACAGCTTCTCGGCCTTCTCCTCTTCCAACAACCGGTCGATACCATCCTGATTGTCGGATTCGAGGAGTTCAAAAACCTTCCCGATGTGTTCCTTGCTGATGAAGAAGTGGCCCTTGTGGAACTCCGCAATGACACGCTCATAAGTGTGGATGAAGCGTCCGAGCGTGGATAGAAACGCTGTGAAACTGCTTTCGAGGCGCTTCACCGCGAGGATTTTCATAAACTTAGCGAGATTGAAGTGGCTCTGGATTTCCTGCTCGTCGCGCTCGCCAGTGTAGTAGTTCAGCGGCTGGTAGCGGGCGTACTTGAGGTCGAGCGTCAGCGCACGGATCGTCTTGTCGAACACTTCGGCCTCGATCTTATTGAATTTGTAGAAGAGCGGTTCGGGGTCGACGACTTCGGGAAACTTCAAGCCCTGCTGCTTCAAATCTTCGCCATAGTATTTGTCAATCTCGGTGCGTGTGCGTCGGATCATCAGGAACTTGAGGATTTTCTCGCGGGTTTGCCTGGCGTTTTCCTGCACCGTGCGGAAATAGACCTCGCGGTCGCGCTGGCGGTCGAGACCCTTGAGCTTGCGTTGAAGCGCGCCGAAGAACGCTTCGAGATTGCGGACGTTCGGGATGGTGCTGTTCTTGCCGGGTTGGAAAAGTTTGATCTGGCTCAAGATGTCCTGCGGCGTGTTGTTCAGCGGCGTGGCGGAAACGAGAACGACGCGCTTGCCGCGACAAATCTGCGCGAGCATCTCATAGCTTTGTGTGTCCTCGGTGCGGAAGCGGTGCGACTCGTCAATGAAGACTGTGGTGAATTTCTGGAAGTCGCGATCCAGCAGCGAGTCGAGTTTGCCGAGGGACTCGCACAGGTAGCCGCGCACACCGAAGTCGCGGAACACATTCGGCCACGAGCCGGGGTTGTGTTCGTCGAGCAGGTGCGGCGGTGCGATGACGAGGCAAGGCTCGTTGAGGTGTTGGGCGAGCAACGCGGACATGTAGGTTTTGCCCAAGCCGACCACGTCGGACAGGAATGCGCCGCCGTATTCGTCAAGCACTTTGCGGGCGTTCAGCACGGCCTCTTCCTGGTATTTTAGTTTCATGAAGCCCGTCGGCAGATACATGTCCTCGATTTCGTCGGGCAAGTTGAGTTCGCCACGGAAATACTCGTATAGGAATTTTAGATAGAGTTCGTAGGGCGTGAATTGCGCGAAAGGCGATTTAACTTCGATGGTCGTTACGTAATCCTTGGACACGTCCACGGACTTGGCCCAAAGCTCGTTGAACTTCTCGATAGCGAAATCGTAGTCGGAGCGGTTCTTCAATTCGACGTTGAACTCCAGATTGTCCTGCAAGCCCGCCTCGGTGAAGTTGCTCGAACCCGTGATGACGCGGCCCTTGTCACGGTCGCCCTCGTGGAACGTCATGATGTAGAGTTTGGCGTGGAGCCGCTCAGACGGGTAGGCACGGACTTCTAGTTTGCCTGACTTGATCCATTCCACGAATTTGCGAACACCGTCTTCGATGTCCGAACTGTCGCCAGACTTTTGGAGTTCGCCCAAGATTTCGCCGGGAACTCGCTCCCTGACTTGGGCGTGGGATTCCAAAACAAACTCCTGCTGCTTTTTTGCGGTCTGGATTAATTCGTAAGTCGCGCCATCGGTCTTGATGCCGACGAGAATGCGAATCTTCTCCGTCTTTGTAAGCGCGGGATGAAGTTTGTGAAAACCGCTGATGAAAAAATAGCCGACGAGACAATCGAAGAAGCGCGTGTCGTCACCGAGCAAGACACTGAAGCGGTCGCGCAGGCTCTTGCCGGCCTCGTTGGTGATGAATGTCAGGTCAGTGGACATTGGTTAATCTTCGATTGGTCGAATTTACGCGCGAAAAACCGGCAGGGTCGAAGTCGCAACATCCCGGATCGGCGCGTTTGGAGATAGTAGTCGAAACGGCGGGCGGATGCCAAGAGCGGTGAGCAGGGAAAGCAGATTACGTGTCAGGTCTATTTTCGTATCACTCCTAGTCCAGTCGTAGCGGATGAAAAGGGATAGACTGGACAGACGGAGAGGAGTTTGAATTTGTCAGCGCAGATCACTGCGTTTGCAAATGGAGAAAAGGGGTCAGGAGTCTTTTCTTGACGCGCTAGGCGGGATTGCGATAGATCCGATGATCAAATGCCTCGTCCACCTCGTCTTTCAACTGGTGGAATAGTCTACGAGCGCGATCATTTCAGTCTCACCCCAGGCCCTGAAAAATGGCCGAGGTGTTCCCTAACCTTTGCCGCGAACGACACGCGGATGATCTTCCGCAAAGGCGCAAAAAAAAGAAGCCGATGATATTTTGGCTAGATTGCGTGAGATGCTGAAGGGGATTTGGCTATACCAACTTTGGCTATTTCTTCACGAGGTAGCCAATGATACCGCCAGCCGCCGCCGATAAAACTGACATAGCCCACTTTTTTTCGTCAGCCGTCGCAGTTTTGGAAGCCAATGTATCGTAGCACAACCAGACGAGCAGCATTACGAAGCCGACCGCTACGATAAAAAGCACCACCTCTTTAAAGAGACGTACTTTGAGTTCACCTGATGTCTCTTCCCGTTCGATGGAAACCGACACCTGGTGATTCGGCGGTGGGTTGCCGAGGTCGAGTTGGCTCACAGACCGACGATCTCTGTTTCAACCTTTTGAGTGCTTGGTTCAATCAGCCCCAATTTAAGCCCCTTCTTTTTACCTTCCCGGGCGGCCAGATAAAGCGTCAAAGCTTTTCGCAAAATCTCACTTTTGTTGGATTCCGTTTCCGCAGCAGCTTTATCGATTTCCTTGTTGAGATCGTCCGAGAGCGTTACGTTTAACCTGATCACTATTTACACCTCAATTCCGTTGATTTGATGTATTTATTACACCAAATTTGCACACATCGCAAGCCGCAGCACTATATTTCGCTGATTCGGCAGCGTAGCCTCGACTAAGCGCATGTCGGCGTCTCGCGCGCGCGGAAACGCGGGCGGGCATAATCATCGCTACAAAATATGTTTGCGCGGACGTGAGACAAGCGTGCGGACCGCGGCGTCGAGTTGTGCTCCCTTTAACACTCCAGCCGCCCGCCGCTTCGGTTATACGGAGAAACCACCTTCAACTTCGGACAGGAGAGCGTCGACCGCGTTGAGATCGTGCAGCAAAATTTTTTCTTTCGGCGATTTTCCGTCGAGCACTTTAATCGGCGTGCGTAGCCAGGCTCTCGCGGTTTTGAGATCGTTATCCATCAGCCCAAGCAAGTGGGTGATGGTCGCCGCCAATTGGCTCAGGGGCTGCTGGTAGTTGAGCGATGCGCCGTTACGCGAAATCGCCGACGGATCCTTGTCTAGGTAGCGCGCAATCTCCTGGCCGCTCCAATCTAGGAGTTTCGCCAATTTAACGGCATCATATCGGCCTTGATCGTCGATGCTCTCAGCCAAAATGTTGAGATGGCGAGGACGCGACGCCAGCGGTTGACGTTCTGCTTGGACAGGCATGGCGATCTCCTTTCTACCGAGATAGGTTATCGCAAGCGCCAGCAGATGTCAATTCAATCGCAATCACAGATCAATGTTATCGCATTCGATAGTGGTCTGGATCTTTGTCTTCAGGCTCGCTTCCTTGCCTCAATTCTCCAGCCATTCGACGATCCGTTCGACACAAACTTCCGGCTGGGCTTCCAAGGTACGCAGATGTAGCTCCGGTTTTTCCGGCGCCTCGTAGGCGCTGTCGATACCGGTGAAGTTTTTTAGCTCGCCGCGGCGAGCCTTGGCGTAGAGGCCTTTGACATCGCGCCGTTCGCATTCTTCCAACGGCGTGTCGACGAAAATTTCGACGAACTCGCCGGCGGCGAACAGACCGCGCGCCAGGTCGCGCTCGGCGCGGAAGGGTGAAATGAACGACACGATGACGATCAAACCGGCATCGACCATCAGTTTCGCCACCTCGCCGATGCGCCGGATATTTTCCACTCGGTCGGCTTCGGTGAAACCGAGATCGCGGTTGAGCCCATGGCGCACGTTGTCGCCGTCGAGAATGTAAGTGAGCCGGCCATCGGCGTGGAGCCGCTTGTCAAGCAGGTTGGCGATGGTCGACTTGCCCGAGCCAGACAAGCCGGTGAACCATAGGCAGCGCGGCTGCTGGCGCATCAAAGCCGCGCGCGCCGACTTGGTGACCTCCAATACTTGCCAATGGACGTTGACGGCGCGGCGCAGAGCGAAGTGAATCACTCCGGCGCACACGGTCTCGTTGGTCAGCTTGACGATGAGAATAAACGCGCCCAAGCGCTGGTTGTCTTTGAACGGCGCGAAGGGCACAGGTCGGTCAAAGCTGATATTGACCGTGGCGATCTCGTTGAGCCCGAGGGTCTTGGCCGCCAGCCTGGCGCCGCTGTTGATATCGAGGCGATGTTTGATGTCGGTGATCGTCAGGTTGGCCGATTTGCTATGGATCTGCGCCGCATAGGCGCGACCGGGCAGCATCGGCTGCTCGCTCATCCAGAGAATTTCCGCTTCGAACTGGTCCGCCACTTCCACCGGCCGCTCGGCGGCGGCGATGACATCGCCGCGGCTGGCGTCGACTTCGTCGGCCAATACTAAAGTGATCGAATCGCCGGCCACCGCCTCCGCCAACGGCCCATCCCATGCGGCAATTTCCTTGGCCCGGCTCACCACACCAGACGGACTGATGCGCACGCTGTCGCCGGGGCGGATCTTGCCGCTGCCGATGCGGCCGGCAAAGCCGCGGAAATCGAGATTGGGACGATTAACCCATTGCACCGGCATGACGAAGGGCTGTGTGACATCGCTCTCGGCATTGGGCACGGTTTCCAACCACTGCAACAAACTTTGCCCGCGGTACCATGGCATCGCGGCGGTCGCGCTGTCGAGAATATTTTGCCCTTCGAGAGCCGAGATCGGGATCGCGCTAATGCTAGCGAAATTCAAATCTGCGGCGAAGCGCCGATAATCGGCGGCGATCTCGTCGAAGCGCGCCTGGGACCAATCCACCAGGTCCATCTTGTTGACCGCGAGCACGATATGGCGCACGCCGAACATGGCGGTGATCCGGCTATGGCGCTTAGTCTGGGTCAAGACGCCTTTGCGCGCGTCGATCAGCAACACCGCGGCATCGGCGGTGGACGCGCCGGTGGCCATGTTGCGCGTGGACTGCTCATGGCCCGGCGTATCGGCGACAATGAAGCGGCGCTTCTCGGTGGCGAAAAACCGGTAGGCGACATCGATGGTGATGCCCTGCTCGCGCTCGGCCTGGAGGCCGTCGACCAGCAACGCGAAATCCATGCGCTCGCCCTGGGTGCCGAACTTTTTCGAGTCGGCCATCAGCGCTTCGAGTTGGTCTTCGAAGATTAACTTGGTCTCGTAGAGCAAGCGGCCGATCAAAGTCGACTTGCCATCGTCGACGCTGCCGCAGGTGATGAAGCGCAGGGTATCCATAGTAAATTAAATCAGAAATACCCTTCCTGCTTTTTCCGCTCCATGGAGCCCGCGCCGTCGTGGTCGATCACCCGCCCCTGACGCTCGGAGGTCGTCGCGCCCAGCGTTTCGGCGACGATTTCTTCCAACGTGGTAGCGCTACTTTCCACCGCTGCGGTGAGCGGATAGCAGCCCAGGGTACGAAAGCGCACCATGCGCAGCTCCGGCGCTTCGCCAGGCTCCAGCGGCATGCGCTGGTCGTCCACCATGATCCATTGGCCATAGCGCTTGACCACCGGCCGTTCGGCGGCGAAGTAAAGCGGGACGATGGGAATTTCTTCTTGTTGAATGTAGCCCCAGATATCCGCCTCGGTCCAATTGGACAGCGGAAACACCCGGATCGATTCGCCGGCGTTAATCCGCGTGTTGTAAAGATTCCACAGCTCGGGCCGCTGCGCCTTAGGTTCCCAGCGGTGGCCGGGAGCGCGGAAAGAAAAGATTCGTTCTTTCGCCCGCGACTTTTCTTCATCGCGCCGGGCGCCGCCAAAGGCGACGTCGAAACCATATTGATCGATCGCCTGCTTGAGCGCCTCGGTCTTCATGACATCGGTGTGATAGGCGGAACCGTGCGTGAACGGGCCGATCCCCTCGGCGGCGCCGCGCGGGTTGGTATGGCTAATCAATTGCAGACCGATCTCAGCGACGATCCGGTCGCGGAAGGCGATCATTTCGCGAAACTTCCAACCGGTATTGATATGCATCAACGGGAACGGCAGCGGCCCCGGATAAAACGCCTTCTGCGCCAAGCGCAGCATTACGGACGAATCCTTGCCGATGGAGTAGAGCATCACCGGCCGCGCCGCCGTCGCCGCCACTTCGCGAAAGATCTCGATGGCTTCGGATTCTAAGTGAGCAAAGCTTCCCTGATGTCTCATGGTGTTACCTTCAACGAATTCACAAGCGCACGGCGGATGGAGGTTCAATAACCACGCCGCGAGAAACACCGACACCCGCCCAATACCATCCCCCCACAAGAAAAAACAGCCCGCCTGTTCATAACGACCAGGCGGGCTGTTGGAGTCGAATTGACTAAACTGCTAGGCGGCGGCCACTTGCTGCTGCGCTTCGCGTTCGCGGCGGCGGGCGCGGCGGCCTTTCTTTTCACCGCCTGAAGCCGGAGCTGCTTTGGCTTCGTTGCCGACCAGCTCGATCAACGCCATCTGGGCGGCGTCGCCATGGCGCATGCCCAACTTGATGATGCGGGTGAAACCGCCGGGGCGGTCCTTGAAGCGCGGCCCGATGGTGTCGAAAAGTTTTTGCACGATGGTCTTATCGAAGATGATCGCCGCGGCTTGGCGGCGCGCGTGCAGATCGCCGCGTTTGCCGAGCGTGATCACTCTGTCGACCCAGCGGCGCAATTCCTTGGCTTTAGGATCGGTGGTTTGGATCTTTTCCTCGCGCAACAGCGCGGTGATCAGATTGCGCATGAGCGCCCAGCGGTGGCTGGAGTTGCGGCTAAGTTGCCGCCCGGATTTCATATGACGCATGGCTTCGGGCTACTCCTTGGTGATTTCGCGTTTGCGGGCTTCGATTTCGCTGCGCGCCGGAAAGTGGTCCACTTTCATGCCCAGCTCTAGCCCCATCTCGCGAAGAATTTCCTTGATCTCGTTCAAGGATTTATGGCCAAAGTTTTTGGTGCGAAGCATTTCTTGCTCGCTCTTTTGTACCAGTTCGCCAATGTATTTGATATCGGCGTTCTGCAAACAATTCTGCGAACGCACCGAGAACTCGAGCTCGTCGACGCTGCGGAAGAGATTTTCATTGAGCGGGACCGCCGGACCGTCATCGCGCTTCTCGGGCCGCGGTTCGTCTTGGAAGTTGACGAAGATGCTGACCTGGTCCTGCAAGATCTTAGCGGCGTAGGCCATGGCGTCGTCCGGTTTGACGCTGCCGTCGGTGTGGACGTCGAACACCAGGCGGTCGTAGTCGGTGCGCTGGCCGACCCGCGCGTTGGTCACCGTAAAGTTGACCTTCAGCACCGGCGAGAAGATCGCGTCGATGAAAATCGTATCCACCGGCGCGCCCTCTTCCTTGTTGCGCTCCGCCGGCACGTAGCCGCGGCCAAGCCGCACCATCAACTCCATCTCAAGTTTGCCATCCCGCGACAGGGTGGCGATTTTATGATCGGGATTGAGAATGTCCACCGCCGCGGAGCCAGTGATATCCTTGGCGCACACCGTGCCGGGCCCCTTGGCGTCGATCTTAAGCGTCGCTTGTTCGCCTTCGTTCAAGCGCAGACGAACCTCTTTCATGTTGAGGATCATCTCCGCGACATCCTCGGTGACCCCGGCCACCGTGGAGAATTCGTGCAACACGCCCTTGACGCGGATCGCGACGATGGACGCGCCCATCAGCGAGGACAAAAGAATCCGACGCAGCGAGTTGCCGATGGTTTGGCCGAAGCCACGCTCGAACGGTTCCGCCGTGAAACGGCCAAAAGTCGCGGTCAGAGTTCGCTCTTCCACCTCCAACTGTTTGGGTTTGATCAGCTCCGTCCAATGCTTGTACATTGTCGACATATCGTCTCCCAGGATTCGAAACTATTTCGAATACAATTCTACGATCAGTTTTTCATTGATCGGCATGGTGATATCGCTGCGCGTCGGCAGGATCTTGACCCGGCCACTGAACGCTTCGCGATCGACCTCGGCCCAATCGGGCACGCCACGCCGCTGAGCGCCTTCGAGGGCCGCCACTACCCGGGTGATCTGCCGGCTCGGTTCCTTGACCGACACCACATCGCCAACCCGCACCGCGTAGGAGGGGATATTGACCTTCTTGCCGTTGATCAAGATATGGCCGTGTCGCACCAACGAGCGCGCCTCGGCTCTCGAGCTGGCAAAGCCCATGCGGTAAGTAACGTTGTCGAGGCGCCGTTCGAGCAGCACCAGCAAGGTCTCGCCGGTTATGCCCTTCACCCGCGCCGCTTCGGTAAAGGTGCGGCGGAATTGGTTTTCCAACAGGCCGTACATGCGCTTTACTTTCTGCTTCTCGCGCAGCTGCAGGCTGTACTCGGAAAACTTCGGCCGCCCCTGGCCATGCTGCCCAGGCGGGTAGGCGCGCCGCTCGATGGCGCACTTGTCGGTGTAACAGCGCTCGCCCTTGAGAAAGAGCTTCAAATTTTCGCGCCGGCAAAGGCGGCACACGGAATCAATATATCTAGCCAAACCTGCTTCCTCCTCTAGTAATCAGACCCGCCGGCGCTTGGGCGGGCGGCAACCGTTATGCGGGATCGGCGTCACATCTTTGATCATGCTGATGTTGATGCCCGCTGACTGCAAAGCGCGCAGCGCCGATTCGCGTCCCGCGCCCGGGCCGCGGACAAAAATTTGCACCGTGCGCAGGCCATGATCCATGGCCTTCTTGGCCGCGCTATCGGCGGCCTGCTGGGCCGCGAACGGCGTGCCCTTGCGCGAGCCTTTGAAGCCCATGGCGCCGGCGCTCGACCAGGAGATCACGTTGCCCTGGTAATCCGAAATCGTCACGATGGTGTTGTTGAACGTGGAATGAATATGCACCACGCCCTCGGCGATATTTTTGCGGCCGCGCCGCTTGCGCGCCGCCGCTTTGTCGGCGGCTTTGGCATCGCCGGCTGGCGCTTCGTTCTTCTTTTCTTCCGCAGCATCTGCCATGAGATTCTCCTACGTTAGCTATTTTACTTGGTCGGCGCGGTCTTCTTGCCGGCGACGGTTTTGCGCGGCCCCTTGCGGGTGCGCGCGTTAGTATGGGTGCGCTGGCCGCGCACCGGTAGATTCTTGCGATGGCGCATGCCGCGGTAGGAGCCCATGTCCAAGTGCCGTTTGATGTTGCCGGTGACTTCGCGGCGCAGATCGCCTTCGACTTTGTAGCTCTGGTCGAGGATCTGGCGAATCTTGGCGACATGATCGTCGGTCAAATCGTCGCTGCGCAAATCGAGCGAAATGCCGGCGGCGGTTAGAATCTCCCGCGACGTGGTCCGGCCGATGCCATAGACATAGGTGAGCGCGATTTCCATCCGCTTGGCTCTCGGTAAATCAACCCCTGCGATACGTGCCATTGATCCTCACTCCGTTCGGAATCTCAGTTTGCAAATTCCAGATTTCAAAAAATTTAGCCTTGCCGTTGTTTGTGCTTGGTGTTTTCGCACAATACCCGGACCACGCCCTTACGGCGAATCACTTTGCATTTGTTGCAAATCTTCTTGACTGACGCTCTAACCTTCACGGTGGCTCCTCTGTCTAACGCTCGCGGAAGACGATCCGTCCGCGCGCTAAATCGTAGGGGGACAGCTCGATCTTGACCTTGTCTCCCGGTAGAATTTTGATGTAGTGCATGCGCATTTTCCCCGAGATATGGGCCAACACTTTATGGTGGTTGTCCAACTCCACCCGGAACATCGCGTTGGGTAAAGTCTCAAGCACCGTACCGGTGACTTCAATGGCGTCTTGTTTTGCCATAAGTAAATCGGGTTCCTGCTCTTTTCTCCTGAACTCTAAAGCTGACTCAAAATATACGGGCCGTTTTTCGTGATCGCGATGGAATGCTCGAAATGGGCGGCTAAGCTACCATCCCGGGTCACCGCCGTCCAACCATCGTCCTTGATCTCGACTTCGTAACCGCCGACGTTCACCATCGGCTCCACCGCCAGCACCATGCCTTCTTTCAAACGCAGGCCGCGGTCCTTCTCGCCGTAATTGGGCACCGGCGGCTCCTCATGCAACCGTTTGCCGATGCCATGACCGACGAAAGCGCGGACTACTGAATAGCCAGCATCCTCGGCGATTTTTTGCACCGTAGCACCGAGATCGCCCAACCGTTTGCCCTCATGGAGCTGCTCAATGCCGGCGTAAAGCGAGGCTTCGGTCACCTCCAAAAGCCTTTGCGCCGCCGCGCTCACCTTGCCCACCGCCACCGTCAGCGCCGAATCGCCGTAAAAGCCGTCATAAATGACGCCATAATCGAGGCCGACGATGTCGCCTTCGCGCAGCGGCCGGTTGGACGGAATGCCATGGACAATCTCGTCATTGACCGACGCGCATAAGCAGCGCGGATAAATCCGCCCGGCGACGTTGTACCCCTTGAAAGCCGGAATCGCCTTGCGGCTGAGCGTCATCTCCTCGGCGATGGCATCCAGATCTAAAGTCGTGATGCCCGGCGCCACGCGCTGTTTCAATTCTTGCAGGACCTCGGCAACGATGACATTTGCGCGGCGCATGATCTCGATTTCTCGAGCCGACTTGAGCGCGATCACGGCACCAAGCCTCCCAGGGCGGTCATCACCCGGCTGCGAATCTCATCGATACTGCCAACCCCGTCAATCTCGCGCAGCGCGCCTTGGCGGCGGTAATAATCGACCAGCGGCGCGGTCTGCTTTTCGTAGACGGTCAAGCGATTGGCGATGGTCGCTTCCCGGTCGTCGTCACGTTGAAACAATTCGCCGCCGCAGCAGTCGCATACCCCAGGCTGCTTCGACGGTTCAAAAACCACATGGCTGAGCGCGCCGCATTGTTTGCAGGTGCGCCGCCCGGCCAACCGCTCGATGATCACTGCGCGCGGCACTTGCACCGACAACACGCAGTTCAAGCTCAGCGCCAGTTTATTTAACAGCGCGTCCAGGCTTTCCGCCTGGGGAATCGTTCGCGGAAAGCCGTCGAGCAAAAACCCCTTGGCGCAATCCGGCTGGCGCAAGCGCTCGGCGATCAGATCGATGATCAAATCATCGGGCACCAGGGCGCCGCTCTTAATAAAATCACCGGCCTGTCTGCCGAGCGTAGTCTGGTCGGCCACCGCCTGGCGCAGGATATCTCCCGTGGAGATCTGCACCGCGCCAAACTCCTGCTCAAGTAACTTTGCCTGGGTTCCCTTTCCCGCCCCCGGAGGACCCATCAGTACCACGCGTGCACTGGCAGCCAAGATCAACCCTTTCTGCCGCGCAACCTACCACGCTTCATGAACCCTTCATAGTTGCGGCTGATCAGATGGGTTTCCATCTGCGCCACCGTATCCAGGGCGACCCCGACGACGATCAACAATGCCGTGCCGCCGAAATAAAAAGGCACGTTAAATTGCCGCACCAACATGGACGGCAAGAGCGCGATCAAACAGAGATAAACCGCCCCGCTGAGGGTGATGCGCGACAGGCCCTTCTCGATGAACTCGGCGGTCTTTGGCCCAGGCCGAATGCCGGGGATATAGCCGCCGGCTTTCTTCATGTTTTCGGCTACGTCGTTCGGGTTGAACACCACCGCGGTGTAGAAAAATGCGAAAAAAACGATCAGCGCAATCTGCGCGATCTCATAAAGCCATTGGCCTGGGGCGAGCATGCCGGAGATGGTTTGAATCCACGGATGCTTGGCAAACTGCGCCATGGTCGCCGGGAAAATCAACACCGATGAGGCGAAGATGATCGGGATCACGTTGGCGGTGTTCACCTTGAGCGGCAGATGGGAAGTCATGCCGCCATACATACGCCTGCCGACCACCCGCTTGGCGTACTGCACCGGGATGCGCCGTTGGCCACGCTCGACGAAGATAATCGCGCCAATGATCGCCACGCTCAAAACCAAAATGACCAACGCCACCAAGGGACCGAGCTCGCCGTTGCGCATGAACTCGAAGGTCGACCAAACTGCCGACGGCAAGCGCGCCACGATGCCGGCGAAGATAATCAGCGACATGCCGTTACCGATTCCGCGCTCGGTGATCTGCTCGCCTAACCACATGATAAACGCCGTCCCCGAGGTCAGCGTAATCACGGTCATGAAACGAAAACCGATGCCGGGGGTGAGCACCAAGGGAGTGCCACCGGGCCCTTGAGTGCCTTCCAAACCGATGGCGATCATGGTGCCCTGGACGATCGATAACAACACCGTGCCATAACGCGTGTATTGCGTAATCTTACGCCGGCCGGCCTCGCCTTCTTTAGACAAGCGCTCCAAGTAAGGAAATACCACCGTCAGCAACTGCAAGATGATCGACGCGCTGATATAGGGCATGATGCCGAGGGAAAACACCGAGAACTGCTCCAACGCGCCGCCGGAAAACAAATTGAGAAAGCCAAACAAAGTATTCTTCTGTTGGTCGAAAAATGCCGCCATGGCGGCGCGATCGATGCCCGGCGTCGGCACATGGACGCCCAAGCGGTAAACCGCCAGCATCGCCAGGGTGAAAATCACCCGGCGGCGCAGTTCCGGCACCCGCGATGCATTTTGAAAACCGCTAATCATGAAGCTTGATCAACTCCGCTTTGCCGCCCGCCGCTTCGATCTTAGCCTTGGCGCTGGCGGAAAAGCCATGGGCGCGCACGGTCAGCGCCTTGGTCAAATTGCCATCGCCCAGGATTTTCACCTGCCGGCCCTTGCCGCTAATCAGGCCATGGGCGGAGAGAAATTCCGGCGAAATCTCGCTGGCGCCGAGCGCCTCCAGCTGGGTCAGATTGACCACCGCCATCTCGATGCGAAAAATGTTGTGAAACCCGCGCTTGGGCAAACGGCGCTGCAGCGGCATCTGACCGCCTTCAAAGCCCGGCTTGGTGTTGCCGCCGGAACGGGAGCCCTGCCCCTTGTGACCGCGGCCGGAGGTCTTGCCCGTGCCCGAGCCCGGGCCTCGGCCGACCCGTTTGTGCTTGCGGTTGGAACCAGGGGCTGGTTTTAAATCGTCGAGTTTCATAACTAGCGAATCTCCGCCAAGGTTTTACCGCGCCGTTCGGCGATCTCTTCGGGCTGGCGCAATTCGCGCAGCGCTTCGAAGGTCGCTTTGACCATGTTATGGGGATTGTTCGAACCCAAGCATTTGGTCAGGACGTTTTGGATACCGGAAGCTTCCACCACCGCGCGCACGCCGCCGCCGGCGATCACGCCGGTGCCGCCGGAGGCCGGCTTGAGGATTACGTGGCCAGCGCCGTAATGGCCGGTCACTTCGAAGGGGATCGTACCGTCGAGTATTGGCACCCGGATCAAGCTCTTTTTCGCCTGCTCCAAACCCTTGCGGATCGCTTCCGGGACTTCCTTGGCCTTGCCCATGCCGTAACCGACCACCGAATGGCTGTCACCGGTCACCACCAGCGCGCTGAAGCTGAAGCGCCGGCCGCCCTTGACGACCTTGGCCACGCGGCTGATGTGGACGACTTTTTCTTTCAAATCTAAACCTTGCGGATCGATCCGTTCCAAAGCAACCTCTCGTTCAATCGCTGGTTAAAAATCCAAGCCGCCTTCGCGAGCGCCATCCGCCACGGCTTTGACCCGGCCATGGTAGATAAACCCGTTGCGGTCAAAAACCACGCTGGTGATATTTTTTTCTTTACAGACTTTGGCCAGGGCGACACCCACTTGCTTGGCCGCGTCGGTGGCATTGTTGTCCTTGATCTGCGCCGCCAAACCTTCGCTCAAGGTTGACACCGCCGCCAGGGTTTTCCCCTGGGCATCGGAAATCACCTGAGCATAAATATGCTTATTGCTGCGGAAGACGCAAACCCGGGGACGCTGGTCGGTGCCGCGGACTTTTTTCCGTACTCGAACCTTGCGCCGTTGCCGGCCGATATCTAAACGCTTGCTCGACATCTCAATTCCTCGATGGCTTATTTTCCGCCCGCTGAACCGACGGCTTTGCCGGCTTTACGCTTGATAAACTCTTCGCGATATTTAATGCCTTTGCCCTTATAGGGCTCGGGCGGGCGCAGCATGCGAATCTTGGCCGCGGTTTCGCCCAACATTTGCCGGTCGGCTCCCGATAGCGTGATGATGATTTGCCGTTCCACCGCGGCGCTGACGCCCTGCGGCAAGGGGAAAACCACCGGATGGGAGTAGCCCAAGGTCATGTGAATTTCCTGGCCCTTGACCTCGGCGCGATAACCGACACCGTTGATGTCGAGCACTCGACTGAAACCGACGCTCACGCCCTGGGCCATGTTGGCGATCAGTTTGCGGGTCAAGCCATGGAGCGCGCGCACCTTACGGTTTTCGTTGGCGCGCTCGACGCGCATCAAGTTGCCGTCAACCGTGACGCTGACCCCTTCGGGGACGCCCGCTTGCAACTTCCCTTTGGGCCCTTCGAGACGCACGCCGCCGGCGTCAATTGCAACCTTGACGCCGCTCGGAATGGTTATGGGCAACTTGCCGATACGTGACACATTACACCTCGATCAGTTTTACCAAACCGTACAAATCAATTCGCCGCCGACTTTGGCGCGCTGTGCTTCGCGATCGACCAGGATCCCCTTTGGGGTCGACAGCACGTGGATGCCCAAGCCCTTGCGGACCGGCACCGCTTCCTGGGCACCGACATAGACCCGCCGGCCGGGCTTGCTGACCCGCTTCATGCCCAGGATGATCGGCCGGCTCTCGCGGTCGAACTTGAGCGTGATGATCATCTCGTCGCCGCCGCCGATGGCCGCTTTGACCTTCTTCTGGTCCTTCAGATAGCCTTCATCGATCAAGACTTTGACGATGTTTTCTTTCAGATGCGAATAGGGCACCGCCACTTTTTGATGGCGCGCCCGTGAGGCATTACGAATTCTTGTCAGCAAATCCGCGATCGGATCGGTCATTCCCATAATTAACTCCAGCTCTACCAACTCGCCTTGATCAGTCCGGGGATATTGCCCTTGCGCGCGTTATCGCGCAGACATAACCGGCACATGCGAAACCGCCGATAAAACGCCCGTGAACGGCCGCACAGCGGGCAGCGATTGTACTCACGCACTTTGAACTTGTTCGGTCGTTCGGCCTTAATTCTCAGACAAGTCTTAGCCAATGGAATCTCCCCCTAAACTAACTCGCGCTCGTAAACGGCATGCCCATCAGGCGCAATAAGGTCCGGCCTTCTTGATCCGTGTTCGCGCTGGTCGCTATGGTAATCGTCATGCCCCTGGATTTATCGACCTTATCGGCTTGAATCTCGGGGAAAATAATCTGTTCGCGCAAGCCTAACGAGTAGTTGCCGCGACCGTCGAAGGACTTTTCGGAAATCCCCTTGAAGTCGCGCACCCGGGGCAACGCGGTATGGATCAAGCGATCGAGAAATTCATACATGCGGTCGCGCCGCAGGGTGACCATCACGCCGATCGGCAGGTTCTCGCGCAGCTTGAAATTGGCGATCGCCTTTTTCGACTTGGTGACCACCGGCTTTTGCCCGGTGATGGCGGTGATGTCGATGAGCGCGCTGTCGATCGCTTTGGCGTTCTGGGTGGCTTCGCCCAAGCCGACATTGATGGTGATCTTGTTGAGCCTCGGCACCTGCATCAGGTTTTTGTAACCGAACTCCTTGATCATCGCCGGTACGACGTCTGCTTGATATTTGGTTTTTAGTCTTGCCATGGTTACTTCAATCGTCCCGCTCTATCGCGAACTAATCCAGCGCCTCGTTGCAGCGCCGGCAGATGCGGATCTTCTTGCCGTCGCTGAGCTCTTTATGGCCGATGCGCACGGGCGCGTTGCACTTATCGCACATCATCATGATGTTCGATGCGTTGATCGCTGCTTCCTTCTCGATGATGCCGCCGGTCTGCTGCGGCCCGCGCGGCTTGGTGTGGCGCTTGACGATGCTGATGCGCTCGATGATCACGGCGTTCTTTTCCGGTAGCACGCGCAACACCTTGCCGGTCTTGCCGCGTTCCTTGCCGGCGATCACCATCACGCTGTCGTTTTTACGAATCTCCACGAGCGATTTCTCCTCAAACTCCGGCTAAAGCACTTCAGGCGCCAGCGAAATGATCTTCATGAATTTCTTGGCCCGCAGTTCACGCGCCACCGGGCCGAAGATGCGGGTCCCCACCGGCTCTTTCTGATTGTCGATGAGCACGGCCGAGTTGTTGTCGAAACGAATGTAGGTGCCGTCCGAACGGCCCAACTCCTTGGCGGTGCGCACCACCACGGCCTTCACCACATCGCCCTTTTTAACCTTGCCGTTGGGAATCGCCTCTTTGACGGCGACGACGATAATGTCGCCCACCGAAGCGTAGCGCCGCTTGCTGCCGCCCAACACTTTAATGCACTGGACCCGGCGCGCCCCCGAGTTGTCGGCGACATCTAAATTGGAATTGGTTTGAATCATAAATTAATTTCGACTCTTGATTGATGAAGCCAACTTAACCGATGGCGATTTCCGCGCCCGTGCGGGACTTTTCCAAAACCTTGCTGACGCGCCAGCGTTTGTCGCGGCTGAGCGGCCGGCACTCAACGATCACCACCCGGTCGCCGACATGGCACTGGTTAGTTTCGTCATGGGCCTTGACGCGCGAACGGCGGCGGAGAATCTTTTTGTAGCGCGGATGCATCACCGTACGCTCGATCGACACCACCACGGTTTTGGCCATCTTGTCGCTGACCACCAAGCCGCTTCGCTCTTTTTTCAGTCCTCTGTCTGCCATGCTCAGCCTTCCTGACTTTGCCGCGCTTTCTCGCGCAGTACGGTTGCCACCCGGGCGATGTCCCGTTTGGTTTCTTTAAGCTTCATCGGATTGTCCAACCGGCTGGTGGCGCGCTTGAGCGCCAAGTGGCCCAATTCTTCCCGCAGGCCGGTCAGCTTGTCAGTCAAATCGGCGGCGCTCATGACGCGCAGTTCTTTAGCTTCCATGGACTAATCCTCTGCGTTCCACCATCGTGGTTGGGATCGATAGCTTGTGCGCCGCCAAGCGAAACGCTTCCTTGGCGAGCGCGCCATCGACACCTTCCATTTCGAACAAGATCCGCCCCGGCTGCACCACCGCAACCCACTTCTCGGTGGCGCCTTTGCCTTTACCCATGCGGGTTTCAAGCGGCTTCTTGGTCAGCGGCTTGTCGGGGAAGATACGAATCCACACCTTGCCGCCGCGTTTGAGATAACGGGTCAAGGCGACACGGGCGGCCTCGATCTCCCGGGCGCTCATCCAACCGCGTCCCATCGCCTTCAAGCCGTAATCGCCAAAGGCGAGAGTGGAGCCGCGATGGGCCGTGCCGCGGCGGCGGCCCTTTTGGACTTTGCGAAATTTTACTTTTTTCGGTTCAAGCATTTTCTTAGTGGTGGTTAAATTTTAGTTTAAACAGGCAAAGCGAAATATCGCTCAACCGCCCATCAGCGCTTTTTGCTGTTCTTCTTCGGCGGTCAAAACCTCGCCGCGCATGATCCAAACCTTGACGCCGATGATGCCATAAGTCGTATGCGCTTCAGCCGTGCCGTAGTTGACGTCGGCGCGCAGCGTGTGTAGCGGCACCCGCCCTTCACGATACCACTCGGTGCGGGCGATTTCCGAACCGCCCAAGCGGCCGGCGCACTGTATTCTCACGCCCTGGGCGCCCATGCGCAGAGCGCGCGACACGCTTTCCTTCATGGCGCGCCGGAACGCCACCCGGCGCTCGAGCTGCAAGGCGACATTCTCGGAAGTGAGCTGGGCGTCCAAATCCGGCCGGCGCACTTCGTGAATATTGATGTAGGTGTCGCGATGGGTGAGCTTGGTGATTTCTTCCTTGAGCTTTTCGATCTCCGCGCCTTTTTTACCGATGACGATGCCGGGACGGGCGGTGTGAATGTTAATCTTAGCCTTGTTCGCCGCCCGTTCGATTTCGATGCGAGAGATGCCGGCGTGATAGAGCCGGGTTTTCAAAAATTTCTTGATGCGAAAATCTTCGTGTAAGAGTTTGGCGTAGTCATGGCGCGCGAACCACTTAGAGTCCCAGGTCTCGATGACGCCTAATCGAAACATTTTTGGATGTATTTTCTGACCCATCGAAGTTTAGCTCCTCCCCTTGGACTCATCGAGAACGATCGTCACATGGCTCAGCCGCTTGCGCACCCGCGTGGCGCGGCCCTGGGCGCGGGACGTAAAGCGCTTCCACATGCCCGCCTCATCAACTTTGGCCTGCTTGACGAACAACCGGTCGACATCGACGCTCTGGGTATTCTCGGCGTTCGCCACAGCCGTGCGCACGGTCTTGGCGACGATGCCGGCTGAGCGCTTGGGAATGAACTTGAGAATATTGAGCGCTTCCTCGACACCCTTGCCGCGAATCTGGTCCACCACTAAACGCACCTTGCGCGGTGAGACCCGGATAAATTTTGTAATCGCGCGTGTTTCCATGACTTGATCAATCATTCCTAATCGGTTGACGAATGCCTTAATTCTTTGCCGGCGCCGGTCGCGACCCGCCGGTGTCCTTGGCGTCGCTCTTGCGGTCGCCGGAGTGGGCGTAAAATGTCCGGGTCGGTGAGAACTCACCCAGCTTGTGGCCGACCATGTTTTCGCTGACGAACACCGGAATAAACTTGCGGCCGTTATGGACGCCGATGGTGAGACCGACCATTTCCGGGGTCACCGTCGAGCGCCGCGACCAAGTGCGGATCACCTGGCGGCCGCGGACTTCCGCCATCGCCGTGACCTTTTTCTGCAAATGGTCGTCGATGAAAGGTCCTTTTTTAACCGAACGAGCCATCGCTACCTACCTTTTCTCCGTTGCACGATATACTTATCGGTGGACTGGTTTTTACGCGTCTTGTAACCCTTGGTCGGCTTGCCCCAAGGAGTCATCGGATGATTGCCCTTGGACCGGCCTTCGCCGCCGCCATGAGGATGATCGACCGGGTTTTTCGCGATGCCGCGGCTGGCGCCACGAAAGCCCAACCAGCGCATGCGCCCGGCTTTACCGAGTGAAATATTTTCCTGCTCGGCGTTACCCACCTGGCCGATGGTCGCCCGGCATTCGGCTAACACATAACGCAATTCGCCCGAAGGCAGTTTGACCAGCGCGTAGGTGCCTTCCTTGGCCATCAGCTGAGCGCCCAAACCGGCGCTGCGCACCAACTGGCCGCCCTTGCCGATCTTAAGTTCGATGTTGTGCAGGATCGTACCCACCGGAATGAACTTCAGCGGCATGGAGTTGCCTGGCTGAATGTCGATGCCGTCGTCGCCGGCGATCACGGTGGCGCCAACCACGAGCTTTTCCGGCGCGAGAATATAGCGCCGTTCGCCGTCAGCGTAACAAAGTAGCGCGATGCGTGCCGAGCGGTTGGGATCGTACTCGATGGCTTGGACCTTGGCCGGTACGATCAATTTGTTGCGCTTGAAATCGATGATCCGGTAGAGCCGCTTATGGCCGCCACCGCGGTGAAACGACGTGATCCGGCCGGTATTATTGCGCCCGCCGCTTTTGTGGTTGGTTTCAACCAAGGCTTTTTCCGGCCGGGTCTTGGTCACCTCGTCGAAGGTGTGGCCGGTGCGGAATCGCATGCCGTGGGAAGTCGGCCGGTAAGTTCTAATCGCCATTTTATTGCTCTCTAAATCCTTAAGTCAGTCACTCTAGACGGCGCCAAAAAAATCGATTTTATCGCCTTCCTTAAGCGTCACGTAAGCCTTTTTCCAATCCGGCCGGCGGCCCATGCTGCGGCCAATGCGGCGCACCTTGCCGAGATAGCGGGCCATGCGCACCTGTTCAACTTTGACCTTGAACATTTGCTCGACGGCTTGCTTGACCTCGATCTTGTTGGCGCTCGGGCGGACCTTGAACAAAACTTGATTCGCGCTCTCGGTCAGGGCCGTGCCCTTTTCCGAGATCAACGGCGCTTTGATCACTTCATGGGGCGCCTTCATGCTGCCAACCTTTCTTCCAGGGCCTTGAGCGCCCCATCGGTGAGAATCAGGTGCTCATAACGCATTAGATCGTAAACATTCAAGCCTTCGACCCGCAGCACTTTGATCTTCGGAATGTTGCGCGCCGAGCGCTCGATCTTCTCGTCCGCCTGGGCGACCACGATCACCGCACTGGCGACGTTCAATTGAGCCAACGCTTGGACCATGATTTTGGTCTTGGCGGCTTCGAGTTCGAACTTGTCGACGACGATCATTTTGCCTTCGCGATTTTTCAGGCTCAAGGCCGACAAGAGCGCTTCGCGGCGCGCCGATTTAGGCATGCGGTAGGAATAATCCCGCGGCGTCGGACCGAAGGCGGTACCGCCACCCACCCAGATCGGCGAGCGAATGCTGCCTGAGCGCGCCCGGCCGGTGCCCTTTTGCTTCCAGGGCTTCTTGCCGCCGCCGCGCACCAACCCCTTAGTCTTAGTCGACGCCGTGCCGGCGCGGCGATTGGCGAGCTGCATGACCACGGTCTGATGCAACAAGTGCGGCCGGGTCTTGGCGCCAAAGATTTTTTCGTTGAGCGATGGTTGAATAACGTGAACTTCCATTGTCATTACCTTTTGGCTGCCGGGCGCAAAATCACCACGCCTTGCTTAGCTCCTGGAACCGCGCCCCGGACAAACATCAAGTTCTCTTCGGCGCGGATTTCCACCACCAGCAAATTCTGCGTGGCGATCTGTTCATTGCCCCAATGGCCGGCCATCTTTTTGCCTTTTCGCACCCGGCCCGGATAGGACCGGTTACCGATGGAACCGCCATGGCGAAAATACTCATGGGTACCATGGGAGCCGGGAAAACCGGAGAACGCCCAGCGCTTGATAACGCCGGTAAAACCATGCCCCTTTGAAGTGCCGGCGACATCGATCAAGTCGCCAACTTTGAAAAGATCGCTGGCCTTGATCTCCTGGCCAACTTCATAGCCTGAGACATCGTCGAGGCGAAACTCGCGCAGCACTTCGAAGGCGCCCTTGCCGGCCTTGGCCATATGGCCCTGCAGGGCTTTATTGACCCGCTGGGCCTTCTTGCTACCGAAGCCGACCTGCAAGGCGCTATAGCCGTCCTTGGCCGGTTCTTTTTTCTGGACGACGACGCAGGGGCCGGTCTCCACTACCGTGACCGGTACTACGTTGCCGTCGGCGCTGTAGACCCGCGTCATTCCGATTTTTCTGCCAATTAGCCCAGTCATGATCTCATTCCCATCGGCGCCCAGTGGAGCCGATTCTTTTAGCCATTAGTTACTTGAGCTTGATCTCCACGTCGACACCGGCGGAGATATCTAATTTGCCGAGCGCATCTATGGTCTGCTGGGTCGGCTCGAGGATATCTAGTAAACGCTTGTGGGTGCGGATTTCATATTGATCGCGCGACTTCTTATCGACATGGGGCGAACGGTTCACCGTGAAGCGCTCGATGCGGGTCGGCAGCGGAATCGGTCCCGCCACTCGGCCGCCGGTGCGGCGCACGGTCTCGACAATCTCGCCCACCGATTGATCCAACACGCGGTGGTCATAGGCCTTTAGCCGAATTCTAATTTTCTCGTTCATACGTCATCATCCGACTTGCCATCAAATTTGGCGATAATGCCTTCTGCAACCGCCGCTGGAACAGGTTCATAATGGGAGAACTGCATGGTGTAGGTCGCCCGTCCTTGAGTCATCGACCGCACATCGGTGGCGTAACCGAACATCTGAGCGAGTGGCACCCGGGCATCGATCGCCTGGGCCGCCGGCCGGGTATCCATGCCGAGCACCTTGCCACGCCGCGAACTCAAATCGCCGATGACATCGCCCATGAAATCTTCCGGCACCACCACTTCCACCGACATGATCGGTTCGAGCAGCACCGGGCTGGCTTTGCGCGCAGCTTGCTTGAAAGCCATGGAACCGGCGATTTTGAAAGCGATTTCCGAAGAGTCGACATCGTGATAGCTGCCGTCGAACAAAGTCACTTTGACATCGACCACCGGATAGCCGGCGAGGACACCGTTATCGAGCGCTTCGCGAATGCCTTTTTCCACCGCCGGGATATATTCGCGCGGGATCGAGCCACCCTTGACGGCGTCGACAAATTCAAATCCCTTGCCGGTTTCCTGGGGTTCGAGCTTGATCCAAACATCGCCGTACTGGCCGCGGCCGCCGGTCTGGCGCACGAAACGGCCCTGCTGTTCGACCCCTTTGCGCACGGTTTCGCGGTAAGCGACCTGCGGCTTGCCGACGCTGGCGCCGACGCTGAACTCGCGCAGCAAACGATCGACGATGATTTCCAAGTGCAATTCGCCCATGCCGGAAATAATTGTCTGGCCGGTCTCTTCATCGGTGCGCACGCGGAAGGATGGATCTTCGGTGGCGAGCTTCTGCAACGACAACCCGAGTTTTTCTTGATCGGCTTTACTCTTGGGCTCGATGGCGATGGAGATAACCGGCTCGGGAAAATCGATCGACTCGAGTACGATCGCCTTATCTTCGTCACACAGCGTGTCGCCGGTAGTAGCAGTGCGTAAACCCACCGCGGCGGCGATATCGCCGGCGTAAACGTCCTTGATCTCTTCACGCTTGTTGGCGTGCATCTTGAGCAGACGGCCGACCCGCTCGCGCTTGGTCTTGGTGGAATTGTAAATGCTCGCGCCGGAACTAATCGAACCGGAATAAACCCGGAAGAACGTCAAGGTGCCGACAAACGGGTCGGTCATGATCTTGAAAGCCAACGCGGAGAACGGCGCAGAATCGCTCGCCGGCCGCTCGTCAGGCTTATCGGTGCCGGCGATGACGCCTTTGACCGGCGGAATGTCCACCGGCGACGGCATATAGTCGACCACCGCGTCAAGCATCGGCTGAACACCCTTGTTGCGAAACGCCGTGCCGCAGACTACCGGAACGATCTTGAGCGCCAAGGTCGCCTTGCGGATCGCCGCGCGCAATTCGGCTTCAGTAATCGGCTTGCCGTCGAGATATTTTTCCATCAACGCTTCTTCAGCGTCAGCGGCGGCCTCTAATAATTTATCATGATACTCGTCCGCTTGATCTTTGAGATCTGCGGGGATTTCTTCTTCGTGGAATTTAGCGCCCAAGCTCTCATCTTCCCAGATCACCGCCTTCATGGTGACCAGGTCGACGATACCGGTGAATTTGTCTTCAGCGCCAATCGGCAGCTGCATGACCGCCGGGCGGGCGCCCAGACGAGTCTCGATCATTTTGACGACACGGAAAAAATCTGCGCCCAGGCGGTCCATCTTGTTGATGAACGCCAACCGGGGCACGCCATATTTGTCGGCCTGGCGCCAGACGGTCTCGGTCTGCGGCTCGACGCCGCCGACGGAGCAGAAAACCGCCACCGCGCCGTCGAGCACGCGCAATGAGCGCTCGACTTCGATGGTGAAATCGACATGGCCAGGGGTGTCGATGATGTTGACCCGGTGTTCCCGCCAGAAACAGGTGGTCGCCGCCGAAGTGATCGTGATGCCGCGCTCCTGCTCCTGGACCATCCAATCCATGGTCGCGGTGCCCTCATGCACTTCACCGATCTTGTAGTTGATACCGGTGTAGTAGAGGATCCGCTCCGTGGTCGTGGTTTTACCGGCATCGATATGGGCCATGATGCCGATGTTGCGGGTTTTCTCTAACGGGACAGTTCTAGCCATTTTCGTTACGCCGGAAAAAAAGGAGGCGGTCAAACCGCCTCCTTTTCCAAACTCAAACTAAATTTTTTCTTACCAACGATAGTGAGCGAAGGCCCGGTTGGCCTCCGCCATACGATGCGTGTCTTCTTTTTTCTTAATCGCCGTGCCGCGATTGTTGGCCGCATCGATCAACTCGGCGGCCAATTTTTCTTCCATCGACTTCTCGGCCCGATCCCGCGCCGCGTCGATCAACCATCGCATACTCAACGACAAGCGCCGCTGCGGGCGCACTTCAACCGGGACCTGATAGGTGGCGCCGCCGACGCGCCGGGAACGAACTTCGACGGTCGGCCGGGTGTTCTCGATGGCGCGCTTGAAGATGCCCAAGGAATCTTCTTTGGTTTTCGCCGTGATGATGTCGAGGCTATGATAGAGAATCGACTCGGCGACGCTCTTCTTGCCCTGGTTCATGATCGTGTTGACAAACTTCGCCACGACCTTATCACCATACTTTGGGTCAGGCAGAATCTCTCGTTTTCTTACTTCACCTTTACGCGGCATAAATATTACTTCGGTTTCTTGGCGCCGTATTTGGAGCGGCTTTGACGGCGATCTTGGACACCGATGGAATCCAGAGTGCCGCGGACGATATGATAACGAACGCCGGGTAAATCCTTGACGCGGCCGCCGCGAATCAACACCACGGAATGCTCTTGCAAGTTGTGGCCGACGCCAGGGATATACGAGGTCACCTCAATGCCGTTGGTCAAGCGCACGCGGGCGACTTTACGCAACGCCGAGTTCGGCTTCTTCGGAGTCGAGGTATAGACGCGGGTACAGACGCCGCGCTTCTGCGGGCAGCTCTGGAGCGCCGGCGCGGTATTCTTGCGCCGTTGCTTCTCCCTGCTCTCACGCACCAATTGACTAATTGTTGGCATAACTACTTTTTCTCGTCGATCTCGTTAGGATTCTGGGGAACCCATCTGGCACACGCAACTCCCCTAGGAAAAACCTTTAACTAACAAAATTAATCGCCATTGTCAAAGCTTAGGCATCAACTGCCTCGTCCATACGAGGCGCGCCGTCATCGATTTCGTCGATTTCAATCTCCGCTTTGGCGTAGTTGGTCACCCCGGTACCGGCGGGAATCAACCGGCCCATGATGACGTTCTCTTTCAAGCCGCGCAGGAGATCGACCTTGCCTTGAATGGCGGCCTCAGTGAGCACTTTGGTGGTTTCCTGGAAAGACGCGGCTGAGATGAAGCTCTCGGTCGACAAGGAAGCCTTGGTAATGCCCAACAGGAGCGGCTCGGCCACCGCGGGTTTGCCGTTGTCGGCAATGACCCGCTGGTTCTCGTCCTCGAAACGCCACTTCTCGATCTGATCGCCGACCAGGAAATCGGCGTCGCCGACGTCCTTGATGCGCACCCGGCGCAGCATCTGGCGCACGATCACTTCGATATGCTTGTCGTTGATGCGCACGCCTTGGAGCCGGTAAATCTCCTGAACCTCATCGACGAGATATTTGGCTAGCGCCTTCTCGCCGAGAATGTTCAGAATGTCGTGAGGGTTCGACGACCCGTCCATCAAAGCCTCACCGGCGCGAATCCGGTCGCCGTCATGGACGCTGATATGTTTGCCCTTGGGGATCAAATACTCGCGCGCCTCGCCGACTTCCGGCGACACCACGACCTTGCGCTTGCCCTTGGTGTCTTTGCCGAAGGACACCGCACCGTCGATTTCGCTGATGACCGCGAACTCCTTGGGCTTGCGCGCTTCGAACAGCTCAGCGACTCGCGGCAAACCACCGGTGATGTCTTTGGTCTTGGTGGTCTCGCGCGGGATCTTCGCCAAGATATCGCCGGCGTAAACGTCCTGGCCGTCTTGCACGTTGATATGGGCGCCCACCGGGATCAAGTAGCGCGCCTCCGCCGTGGCGGTGAGGCGCGTCGTCTGACCCTGGGTATCTTTGATCGAAATGCGCGGCCGCTTGTCGATGTCTTTCGAATCGATGATCACCTTGGTCGACAGACCGGTGCGTTCATCGACCTTTTCTTCCATGGTGATATTTTCGATCATGTCGCCGAACTTCACCGGGCCGCTGACCTCGGTGAGAATTGGAATCGTGTAGGGATCCCATTCGGCCAACAGTTCGCCGGCCTTTACTTTTGTACCGTCTTTCTTTTTCAACTTGGCGCCGTAGACCACCGGGTAGCGTTCGCGTTCGCGCACGCGCCCCTTTTCGCCTTCGGGATAGTCGACGATGGCGACTTCGCCGTTGCGGTTCATGACCACGAAATCGCCTTCTTTGTTGGTCACGGTATTAACGTTGATAAACTTAATATTACCGTCGTTGCGCGCCTCTAAAGTCGTCTGTTCGGCGCGCCGGCTGGCCGTACCGCCGATGTGGAAGGTGCGCATGGTCAGCTGGGTGCCCGGCTCGCCGATGGACTGAGCCGCGGTGACGCCGACCGCTTCACCCATGTTGATCATGTGACCACGGCCCAAATCGCGGCCATAGCACATGATGCAAACGCCGCGGCGCGACGCGCAGGTTAACACCGAGCGAATCTTGATCCGCTCGAGCCCCGCGTCTTCTACCCGCTGGACCAACTCTTCGTTGATCTCTTGGTTCGCCTTGACGATCACTTCGCCGGTGAACGGATCGATGACATCTTCCAAGGCGACCCGGCCGAGCACGCGGTCGCCCAGCGGTTCGATGACCTCGCCGCCTTCCATCAGCGGCGTGATCTCGATGCCGTCCATAGTGCCGCAATCGGCCTCTCCGATGACGGCGTCCTGGGCAACGTCGACGAGACGGCGCGTCAGATAACCGGAATTGGCGGTTTTCAAAGCGGTATCGGCGAGACCCTTACGGGCGCCATGGGTCGAGATGAAATACTGCAACACGGTCAACCCTTCACGGAAGTTGGCCGTGATCGGGGTTTCGATGATTTCGCCCGAGGGCTTGGCCATCAAGCCGCGCATGCCGGCCAATTGGCGAATCTGCTGGGCGCTGCCGCGGGCGCCGGAATCGGCCATCATGAAAATCGGATTGAAGCTCGGCACGCTGAATTCGTTACCCTTGTCGTCGGTGACCTTCTCGGTACCCAAATCGCCGAGCATTTGATCGGCGATACGGTCGGTGACCTCGGCCCAGATATCGACGACTTTGTTGTAACGCTCGCCGTCGGTGATCAGACCGTTCTTGTATTGCTCTTCGATCTCGCGCACGTCCTCATGGGCTTTTTTGAGCATGCCCTCTTTGGTCGGCGGAATCAGCATGTCTTTAATCGAGATCGAGATACCCGCCTTGGTGGCGTGGCGATAACCGACATCTTTCAAGCGATCGGCGAGAATAACCGTCGCCTTGTTGCCGGCCAGCCGGAAGCTCAAGTCGATCAGGTTGGCGAGCTCTTTCTTCTTCATCACCCGATTGACTTCCTTGAACGGAATCATGTCGGGGACGACATCGTACAAGAGCACCCGCCCGGTGGTGGTCTCGATGCGCTCGCCGTTGATGCGCACGGTGATTAGTGCCTGCAAGTCCACTTCACCCTGATCATAGGCGACCCGGACCTCGACCGGACTGCTAAACAGCCGGCCGCTTCCCTTGGCATGCAAGCGGTCGCGGGTCATGTAGTACAAGCCCAAGACGATGTCTTGGGTCGGCACGATGATCGGCTTGCCATGGGCCGGCGAGAGAATATTGTTGGTCGACATCATCAACGCCCGCGCCTCGACCTGGGCCTCGACGGAGAGCGGCACATGGACCGCCATCTGGTCGCCGTCGAAGTCGGCGTTATAAGCGGCGCAGACCAGCGGATGGAGCTGAATCGCCTTGCCTTCGATGAGAATCGGCTCGAAGGCTTGAATGCCCAAGCGATGCAAGGTCGGCGCGCGGTTGAGCAGCACCGGATGCTCGCGGATCACCTCATCGAGAATATCCCAAACTTCCGGCAGCTCGCGCTCGACCATCTTTTTCGCGCTCTTGATGGTGGTCACATGGCCGCGCTCTTCGAGCTTGTTGTAAATAAACGGCTTGAACAGTTCCAAAGCCATCTTTTTCGGCAGGCCGCATTGGTGCAAACGGAGCTCGGGGCCGACGACGATGACCGAACGGCCGGAGTAGTCGACGCGCTTACCGAGCAAGTTTTGCCGGAAGCGGCCGGTCTTGCCCTTGAGCATTTCGCTCAAGGATTTGAGCGGGCGGCGGTTCTGGCCGGTGATCGCCCGGCCGCGCCGGCCATTGTCGAACAGCGCATCCACGGCTTCTTGGAGCATGCGCTTTTCGTTGCGGATGATCATGTCCGGCGCGCTCAATTCCATCAGCCGTTTGAGCCGGTTGTTGCGGTTGATAACGCGGCGATAGAGATCGTTCAAATCGGAAGTCGCGAACCGGCCGCCGTCGAGTGGCACCAGCGGACGGAGATCCGGCGGGATGACGGGAATCACTTCCATGACCATCCACTCGGGGCGATTACCGGAAGTGCGGAAGGCGGTTAGAACTTTTAACCGCTTGGCCATTTTTTTGCGCCGCACTTCGGAGTTGGCGTCGCGCATTTCTTGGCGCAGCTCGTCGGCGACTTTCGGAATATCAATTTCCTTGAGCAGCTTGCGCACCGCTTCGGCGCCCATGCCGGCAACGAACTTGCCGCGGTACTCTTCCACCGCTTTACGGTAGCGCGCTTCGGTCAGGAGCTCTTTGTATTGCAGCGGCGTCTCGCCCGGATCGACGACAATGTAGGATTCGAAGTAGAGAACCTTTTCGATATCCTTGAGCGACATGTCGAGGAGCGCGCCGATACGGCTCGGCAGACTTTTGAGAAACCAGATATGGACGACCGGCGTGGCCAGTTCGATATGGCCCATGCGCTCGCGGCGGACTTTCGATTGAATGACTTCGACGCCGCACTTCTCGCACACCACGCCGCGATGGCGCATGCGTTTGTACTTGCCGCAATTGCACTCGTAGTCTTTGGTCGGGCCAAAGATCTTGGCGCAGAACAGTCCGTCCCGCTCCGGCTTGAAGGTCCGGTAGTTGATGGTCTCGGGCTTTTTTACTTCGCCGTGCGACCAGGAGAGGATCTTTTCCGGCGACGCGACGGAAATTTTAATCGCGTTGAAGGCAATTGGGTTTTTCGGTTTTTCGAATAAATTGAACAGATCTTCCATATCAGGATCACCTCCGGTGTGAGCGGCACAGCCGTACTGGGGTTACCTACTTTTCTTCGACCAGATCGACATCCAAGCCCAGGCTTTGGAGTTCCTTCACCATGACGTTGAACGACTCCGGCAGTCCAGGTTCGAGCAGATTTTCGCCCTTGACGATCGCCTCGTACATGCGCGTGCGGCCGACGACATCGTCGGACTTGACCGTCAGCATCTCTTGCAAGGTGTAGGCGGCGCCGTAGGCCTCCAGCGCCCAGACCTCCATCTCACCCAAGCGCTGGCCGCCGAACTGAGCCTTGCCGCCGAGCGGCTGCTGCGTGACTAAAGAGTAAGGTCCAGTGGAACGCGCGTGAATCTTGTCGTCGACCAAGTGATGCAGCTTCATGATGTACATGACGCCGACGGTCACTTTGCCATCGAAAGGTTCACCGCTCCGGCCGTCGTACAAGGTCGCTTGCCCGCTCGCCGGCAAACCGGCCTTGCGGATCAAGTTGAAAATTTCTTCTTCCGCCGCGCCATCGAAAACCGGCGACGCGATGCGCACGCCGTCGCGATACTTGGACGCCAGCTTTATCACTTCGGCATCCTTGGCGCCGTCGATCAGTTCGTTGGCGTCGCGGGTGTTTAAATAATCTTTCAAGCGCCGCCGTAGCGGCTCGATGTCACCGTTCTGGGTCTTCAACAGATCGTCGATCTGGTGGCCGAGACTGCGCGCCGCCCAACCTAAATGGGCTTCGAGAATCTGCCCAACGTTCATACGTGACGGCACGCCCAAGGGATTCAGCACCACGTCCACCGGAGTGCCGTCTTCCAAATAGGGCATGTCTTCTTCCGGCAGGATGCGCGAGATGACGCCCTTGTTGCCATGGCGTCCGGCCATCTTGTCGCCCACCTGCAGTTTGCGCTTGATGGCGACGAAAACCTTGACCATCTTGATCACGCCCGGCGGCAGTTCGTCGCCGCCACGCAGTTTCTCGATCTTGTCTTCGAAAGCATGTTTGATCAGGTTGACCTGAGTCGTCGTGCTCTCGATGATCCGGCCGAGCTCGTTCTCCACCGATTCATTGTCGACCTGGATCTCGCTCCAGTAGGACATCGGCAGCTGATCGAGATCTTCCTCGGTCACTTCTTGGCCTTTGTTGAACAAAACTTTGCGGTTGTCGTCGGTGATGCGCGCCGCCAACTGGCGGCCGACCAGGAGCTTTTTCAAGCGGCGCAGCGCGCCTTCCTGGAGAATCCGCACTTCGTCATGTTGGTCCTTGCGCAGCCGGGTCACCTCTTCGTCTTCGATCGATTTGCTGCGATCGTCCTTGCCCAACCCCTTGCGCGAAAAGATCCTCACGTTGATCACGGTGCCTTCGACACCGGGAGGAACACGCAGGGAAGTATCGCGCACTTCGCCGGCCTTCTCGCCGAAGATCGCGCGCAAGAGCTTTTCTTCCGGCGACAATTGGGTCTCGCCCTTGGGGGTGATCTTACCGACCAGGATATGGCCCGGTTTAACCTCGGCGCCGATGCGGATGATCCCGCTCTCATCGAGGTCGGTGAGCGCTTCGTCGCCGACGTTGGGAATATCCCGGGTGATTTCTTCCGGGCCCAATTTGGTATCGCGCGACACGCATTCAAATTCTTCGATGTGGATCGAGGTGTAAATATCCTCTTTGACCACCCGCTCGTTGATCAGGATCGAATCTTCGAAGTTGTAGCCGCCCCAGGGCATCAGCGCGACGACCACGTTGCGGCCCAAGGCCAATTCGCCCATCTCGGTGGACGGGCCGTCGGCGATGACATCTCCGGCTTTGACCTGATCGCCGACTACGACGATGGGGCGCTGGTTATTACATGTGTTTTGATTGGAGCGCTGGTATTTCACCAGTTTGTAAATATCGACGCCGGTATCGCGCGAACCGGCCGGCTTGTCAGCCTTGACGACGATACGCGTGGAGTCGACGCTCTCGACCAGACCGTCGCGCCGGGCGACGATGGTGACGCCGGAATCTCGCGCCACAGTGCGCTCCATGCCGGTGCCAACAAACGGCGCCTCGGTGCGAAGCAGCGGCACCGCTTGGCGCTGCATGTTGGAACCCATCAAGGCGCGGTTAGCGTCATCGTTTTCGAGGAATGGAATGAGCGAAGCGGCGACGCTGACCAGCTGGTTCGGCGACACGTCCATGAAGTTAACTTCTTCCGGACGAGCCATGACGAACTCGCCGCCCTTGCGCGACGACACCAACTCGGCGGTGAAATTACCGCGGCCATCGATGGGCGCGTTGGCCTGGGCGATCACATGATCTTCTTCTTCGAGGGCCGACAGATAGCGAATGCGGTCGCTGACCCGGCCGTTTTCCACTTCGCGGTAAGGCGTTTCGATGAAACCGAAATCGTTGACCCGCGCATAGGTGGTCAAGGACGCGATCAGACCGATGTTCGGACCTTCCGGGGTTTCGATCGGACAAACCCGGCCGTAATGGGTCGGATGCACGTCGCGCACTTCGAAACCGGCGCGCTCGCGGGTCAGACCGCCGGGACCGAGGGCCGAGAGCCGCCGCTTATGGGTGATCTCGGACAAGGGATTTGTCTGATCCATAAACTGCGACAGCTGGCTGGAGCCAAAGAATTCTTTTAACGCAGCCGACACCGGCTTGTAGTTGATCAGTTCCTGGGGCATCAAAGTTTCGATGTCCTGCAAGCTCATCTTTTCCTTGATCGCCCGCTCCATGCGCACTAGACCGACGCGGAAGTGGTTTTCCACCAACTCGCCGACCGCGCGTACCCGGCGATTACCCAGGTGATCGATATCATCCACCGAGCCGGTACCGTTCTTAAGCTCCATCAGATAGCGCACCACTTCGAGGATATCCTCTTTGCGCAACGTGCCCTGCTCCAGGGGAATATTGAGCTTGAGCCGATGGTTGAGCTTCAAGCGGCCGACCTTGGAAAGGTCATAGCGATCCGGATTGAAAAACAGGTTGTTGAAAAAGTTGGTCGACGATTCCACCGTCGGCGGATCGCCGGGCCGCAAGCGCCGGTAAATTTCGAGAACGGCATCTTGGGGGGATTTGATCCGGTCTTGCAGCAAGGTGTTGCGCAGATAGGGACCGACCGTGGATTCTTCGATGAACAGCACTTCGATCTGGGTCAGCCCCTTGTCACGGATGAGGTCCAATTTTTCTTGGGTAATCTCGTGATTGCACTCGACCAAAACTTCTTTGCCATTGCCATGGGGATCGACGATGTCATGGGCGGCCACGCGGCCGAGAATCTCTTCCAAGGCGATCGGTACCTGCTTGATGCGCGCCGCTTCCATTTGGCGCAGCACCGGGCGGGTGAACTTCTTACCTTCCTTGACGATGACATCGTTGGACTTGGGATCGCGCACGTCGGCACTCACCTTGGCGCCCAACAGATGGCTGGCGTTGAAATCCACCGTGGTCTTGCGCCCGTCGAAGTGAATCGTGTCGCTGCGGTAGTAATAATTGAGCAGGTCCTCGCTGGTCATGCCGAGGGCGCGCAGCAGCACGGTGGCGTGAAACTTACGCCGCCGGTCGATGCGCACATAAACCACGTCGCGCGGATCGAATTCGAGATCGACCCAGGAGCCGCGGTAGGGAATCACCCGCGCCGAGTAGAGCAGCTTGCCACTGGCATGGGTCTTCCCCTTGTCATGCTCGAAGAAGACTCCCGGCGAGCGGTGCAACTGGCTGACGATGACCCGCTCGGTGCCGTTGATCATAAAGGTGCCGTTGATCGTCATGAGCGGCACTTCACCGAAGTACACTTCCTGCTCCTTGACGTTCTTAATGCTGCGCGCGCCGGTCTGCTGATCGACGTCCCACAACACCAACTGCACCGTCACCTTCAACGGCGCGGCATAGGTCATGCCGCGCTGGTGACATTCCTCGACGTCGTACTTGGGCTCGCCGAGGGTATAACTGACAAATTCCAAAGAAGCGGTTTCGTTAAAATCCTTAATCGGAAAAACCGACTTGAACACCTCTTGCAGTCCCATGCCCTGGCGCTCGGTGGGCGGGGCATCTTTCTGCAGGAACAACTCGTAGGAGTTTTTCTGGATTTCGATCAAATACGGGAGCTCGATAATTTTTCGAATTCTCCCGAAGCTACGGCGGAATCGTAAGTTATTGGCAACCTGAAATGCCATGCGTGCTCCTCTCTCGAACTAGCGGTCAACGATCCATTTCAATTCAAACAACGGAACGATCCACTGCGAGAGATTTACTTGATTTCGACCTTGGCGCCCTGCTCTTCGAGCTTCTTCTTGATGCTCTCGGCATCGGCCTTGGACACGCCCTCTTTGACCGGCTTGGGCGCGCCATCGACCAAGTCCTTGGCTTCCTTCAAACCCAACCCGGTGAGTTCGCGGACCACCTTGATGACCTGAATCTTCTTCTCGCCGGCCTCGGCGAGAATGACGTTGAATTCAGTCTGCTCCTCAGCTGCCGCCGCCGCTGGGCCGGCTGCCGCCGCCATGGCCACTGGAGCCGCCGCGCTTACGCCTAACTCTTCCTCGAGCTCTTTTACCAGAGTCGCCGCATCCATCAAGGTCATGTTCTTGATGTAATCCTTAACCTGTTCTCTTGATACGCCTTCCATAACTTTCCCCCTTTAAAATAACTGCAAAATAATGATGGTTATTCGCCTTTGGTTTTACGCAACGATTCGAGCAGTCGAACCATCTGCGCGCCCGGTTCTTGAATCGTCCGCAGCAATTGGGTCGCCGGCGCGTTGATCATCGCCAACAACTTGGCCTGCAATTCCGGCTTGCTCGGCATCTGCGACAAAACTTTGACTCCCGCCGCATCCATGAAACGGCCTTCGAAAACCCCGCCCTTGATCGTCAGCTTGTCATTTTCGCCGGCGAACTTGAGCAACGCCTTGGTCAGCACCACCGGATCTTCGTAGGCGAATACCCAGCCGTTGGGTCCTTCGAGCAATTTCTCCAGGTCGCCGTAAACGGTGTCCTTGAGCGCCCGGCGCACCAGGGTGTTCTTGATCACTTGATACTCGCCCGAAGCCTGGCGCACTTCGCGGCGCAGCTTGGTCATCTGCGCGACGCTCAAACCGCGATACTCGGTGACAATCGCCAGCTTGGCGGACTTGAGGCGCGCGTGAACGGCGTTCACCGTTTCGGATTTCTCGCCGTAACCGGCACGGACAACTTGCGCTTCCGACATTTTCTTCTCCCTGCTCCTACTTTGAACTGTTGATGGGGCCGGCGAAATCGCTGCCGGCCGTTAGGCCGCCATGGCCCGAATCTGCGCCAAATCGATCTTGATCCCCGGTCCCATGGTGGTGGCAACCGTGACGCCCTTGATGTAGTTGCCCTTGGCGGAGGCCGGCTTGGCGCGCAAGACGGTCTGCAAGACCAGGCGCGCATTGTCGATCAACTGGTCGGCGGAAAACGAAGCCCGGCCCACTGGCACATGGACGATGCCGGCTTTGTCGACACGAAATTCCAGCTTACCGGCCTTGATCTCGCGCACCGCCTTGCCGATGTCCAAGCTCACCGTGCCGGTCTTCGGGTTGGGCATGAGACCGCGCGGTCCGAGGATCTTACCGATGCGGCCCACCGCCGCCATCATATCTGGCGTCGCCACGGCCTTGTCAAAATCGAGCCAGCCTTCGCTGATCTTCTTGATCAGTTCGTCGCTGCCGATGAAGTCGGCGCCAGCCTCTTGGGCTTCGCGCTCTTTTTCACCCTTGGCGAAGGCCAACACGCGCACGGTCTTACCCATGCCGTGGGGCAACGCGACGGTGCCGCGAATATTTTGATCCGCCTGGCGCGGATCGACGCCCAGACGGATCGCCAAATCGACGGTTTCATCGAATTTCGCCCGGGCGGTTTCCTTGACCAGTTTTAAACTATCTTCTAGTTGGTAGCGTTGGTTGCGGTCGACTTTTTCCATCGCGCTACGAAAACTTTTTCCCTTTGCACTCATGGCATCCCTCGATTGTGGCGGAGCTAATTTGCGATTGGCCGAGCTAACCTTCGACTTCCAAGCCGATGCTGCGCGCCGTGCCGGCGACCGATTTCACCGCCGCGGCGAGATCGCTGGCGGTGAGATCTTTAAGTTTGAGCTCGGCGATCTCTCTAACCTGCGCCATGGTCACCTTACCAGCCTTAATTTTACCCGGCTCCTTAGAGCCCTTTTCCAAACCGGCGGCCTTTTTGAGCAAGACCGAGGCGGGCGGTGTCTTGGTGACAAATGTAAACGAGCGGTCGGCGTAGACGGTGATGACCACCGGGGTCACCATGCCCATCTGCGCCTGGGTGGCGGCGTTGAATGCCTTGCAAAATTCCATGATGTTGACGCCGCGCTGGCCCAACGCCGGACCGATCGGCGGACTAGGATTGGCCTGCCCCGCCGGTATCTGTAATTTGATTTCGCCGATGACTTTCTTAGCCATTGTTCCGACCCTTCTAAAGCTAACTAATTGCGCTCAACCTGGACAAACTCCAGCTCGACCGGAGTGGCGCGCCCAAAGATACTGATCAAGACGCGCAGCTTGCCCTTTTCCGGCTTGACCTCTTCGACCACGCCGTTGAAATCCGCGAACGGACCATCGACCACCTTGACGTTTTCACCGACCGAGAACGACACTCGCGGCTTGGGCTTGATCGCCCCCTCTTCCATCTGCTGGGTGATCGCGCGCACTTCCTCGTCGCTGACCGACGGTGGGTTGGTGCTGCCGCCAACAAAGCCGGTGACCTTGGGGGTCTCTTTAACCACATGCCAAGTCTCGTCGTTGAGTTCCATCTGGACGAGAATATAACCGGGGAAAAACTTGCGCGACGAAGTTTTCTTTTTGCCCTTGACCAGCTCGACGACTTTTTCCATCGGCACCATAACTTCGCCAAACAGTTCTTGCTTACCCAACTGCCTAACGCGCTCGTCTAGGGCCGCCTTGGTCTTTTGTTCAAAGCCAGAAAAGGTGTGTACGATGTACCACTGTTTCGCCATAGAGGAGGACCTAAATCGTTAGCCGATAATCGCCTGGACCGCCTTGGTCAACATGAAATCCACCGTTGCCAAGTACAAGGACACCAGGATAACCACAACGATGACGACCATCGTCGCCATGTAAGTTTCCTTACGCGACGGCCAATGCACCTTCTGCAATTCCTGCCAGGACTCTTTGCAGAATTGGACGCCATTGCTGACGCCGTCCTGGACTTTTTGGATCCAATCCCCCATGCGAAGTTTCTCCAGCCTAATAACGTGGCGGGTCAGGCAGGACTCGAACCTGCAACAACCGGATTTGGAGTCCGGCGCTCTACCAATTGGAGCTACTGACCCCTGTATCCGCGCTAAACCTTAACCTCACGATGCAGGGTATGCGACCGACAAGAAGCGCAAAACTTCTTGAGCGACAGTTTCTCGGTGGTGGTCTTCCGGTTCTTCGACGAGGTGTAATTTTTCCGTTTACACTTATCGCAGGCAAAACCTATAAGCTCTCGCATGATCTTATCCTCCTGTCGCGCCGGGTTCGGTTACTGAACGATCTTGGTAACCACGCCAGCGCCGACCGTACGGCCACCTTCACGAATAGCGAACTTCAGGCCCTGGTCCATGGCCACCGGGTTGATGAGTTCGATTTCAACATTGATATTGTCGCCGGGCATGACCATTTCCGTACCTTCGGGAAGTTTGACAACTCCGGTAACGTCGGTGGTGCGGAAGTAAAACTGCGGCCGGTAGCCATTGAAAAACGGTGTATGACGGCCGCCCTCTTCTTTGGTCAAGACGTAAGCTTCGGCATTGAACTTGGTGTGCGGCGTGATGCTGCCGGGCTTGGCCAAAACCTGCCCGCGTTCGACTTCTTCACGCTTGGTGCCGCGCAGGAGCACGCCGACGTTGTCGCCAGCGCGACCTTCATCGAGCAGCTTGCGGAACATTTCAACGCCAGTGGCGACCGTCTTTTGGGTTGGCTTGAAACCGACAATCTCGATTTCTTCGCCGACCTTAATGACGCCGCGCTCAATGCGCCCGGTGACGACCGTGCCACGACCGCTGATGGTGAACACGTCTTCCACCGGCATAATGAACGGCTTATCGATTTCCCGTTCCGGTTCTTGAATGAAGGCGTCGACCGCGTCCATCAATTTTAAGATCGCGCCTTCGCCCATTTCGGAGGTGTCACCTTCGAGTGCCTTAAGCGCGCTGCCGATGACGATCGGGGTATCGTCGCCGGGGAACTTGTACTTGGAGAGCAGCTCGCGGACTTCGAGCTCGACCAGTTCCAAGAGCTCTTTGTCGTCGACCATATCGGCCTTGTTGAGAAAAACCACGATGCCGGGAACGCCAACTTGGCGCGCCAGCAAGATATGCTCGCGGGTCTGCGGCATCGGCCCATCGGCCGCGGAAACCACCAGGATGGCGCCGTCCATTTGCGCCGCGCCAGTGATCATGTTCTTGACGTAGTCGGCATGGCCAGGGCAATCGACGTGAGCGTAATGCCGCTTGTCGGTCTCGTACTCGACATGGGCAATATTGATGGTCACGCCGCGTTCTCGTTCTTCCGGCGCCTTATCGATCTGATCGTAGGCCAGGAAAGTGGCTCGCCCGGACTTCGCCAGCACCTTGGTGATCGCCGCGGTCAAGGTAGTCTTGCCGTGGTCGACGTGACCGATCGTACCGATATTTAAATGTGGTTTCTTGCGCTCAAACTTCGCCTTGCTCATCGCATCCTCCTAATTGATTTCCGAATCATCACCCTTAAATTACCGCTACTCATTACCCCCAGAGCACCCTTAAGCAAAAAGGCAAAGCCCAGGAGCGGGATTGAACCGCTGACCTCGTCCTTACCAAGGACGTGCTCTACCGACTGAGCTACCTGGGCATGTCGGTCAATGGCAACCGACCGCTAAATGCCCAACTACGGGCAAGAGACCGGCCATGGGAAAATGCCATCCGCTTGTATTACCAATGTGGAGCGGGAAACGGGACTCGAACCCGCGACCCCAAGCTTGGAAGGCTTGCGCTCTACCAACTGAGCTATTCCCGCAAAATTGGTGGAGAGGGAAGGATTCGAACCT
>CAMDBU010000010.1 GCA_945889495.1 Syntrophobacter sp. SbD2
CCAGTTTGAAATGGCCGCGGTGCACCCCGCATAAGGGTCAAAGAGTGAGGTTTTTTCACAGCTACGGCAGGCGATGATGAAATCTATCACTGGCAGAACTACAGCCGCCGACACAGTGCGATTTACAATGGGGTTTTTCAGCAGAATCATGATGCACCTGACTTAATGCAATCGGCGGCCGGTTGTCAACGCTGGGGAAGTACATTGACAAGCCGTCAAAGGCGGGACTAAATGCCACTAAAGATCGCTGTTTCGACGGAGGTTGAGTTATGAATCCGCGGCGCTTGTGGCCAGCGCTGATGCTGGCGTTATTGGTCCTTCCATCCATGCTGACGGCGCAGACTCGCGCACTGCGCAAAGTGCAGGTCGGCGTGCCCGCGGTGAGCATGGGCAACATCATCATTTACTTCACCAAGGAAGCGAAGATTTTCGAGAAGTACGGCCTCGATGTCGAACCGGTGGCGGTCAACGGTTCGGGCATCGCGTCGAAAGCGCTGATCTCCGGCAGCGTGCAGATCTCGCCGATCGCGACGCCGACGGTGATTAATTCCGTGCTGTCGGGCTCGGACATGGTGATCTTGTCGCACACCATGCCAGGGGTGATTCAATACTTGATGGCGCGGCCGGACATCAAACGCACCGAGGACATCAAAGGCAAAGCCGTAGGCGTGACCCCCTACGGCGGGTTGAGCGACTTTTTGGTCCGCCATCTCGCCCGCATCAAGGGACTCAACCCGGACAAGGATTTTGCCTTGTTGCAGTTGGGCAGCGACACCGACCGATTTCTCGCGCTACAGCAGGGCCGGATTCCCTTGGCCGCGTTGTCTCATCCCAATTACATCTACGCCCAGCGCGCCGGCTTTCACGTGCTCTGGGATTTTTTCAAGGAAGTGGACTATCCCTGGAGCGAGATCGCTACTACAAGGTCGCAGATCAAGCAGGATCGCGATTTCGTCATGCGTTATATGCGCGCTCATATCGAGGGCATCGCGCGTTTTAAGCAGGAGCCAGAGCTGGGTAAGCGGGTGATCAAAAAAATGCTACGATTGAACGACGAGCAGATGGCGCAGGAATCCTGGGATCTGTTCGCCAAGCATCGCCTGTCGGCGCCCTATCCCAATCTCAAAGGTATGAAAACCAGCTTCGAATATGTCGCCGCCACCCGGCCTGAGGTCAACAAGTACAAACCGGAAGATTTCGTCGACTCGAGCTTCGTCGAGGAGCTCGACAAGAGCGGCTTCATCAAGAAGCTCTACGAGAAATAACTCGCCGCTATGAAAGTCCGCATCGGCATTCAGTTGGGCCAGTGGCCGAGCCGTGACATTCGCCCCGAGGCGGTGCTCGATCTCATCGACTACTTCGAAGCCCTCGATGTCGACTCGATCTGGGTCAGCGACCGTTTGGTTTCTACGGCCTTGACCCTCGAGCCGATCACCTTTCTCTCCTACATCGCCGGCCGGCTGCGCAAGATGAAGTTCGGCACCAGCACGCTGGTGTTGCCGACGCGCAATCCGGTGGTCCTCGCCAAGGAGCTGGCGACTCTCGACTTTCTCTCTCAGGGCCGGTTTTTCCCCGCCATCGGTCTCGGCGGCGAAGGCTCGAAAGACTTGCAAGCAGTCGCGGTTGAGCAGAAGACCCGCGCCGGCCGCAGCGATGAAATGATCGTTCTCATGCGCCGCCTCTGGACCGAGGAAAACGTGACGTTTAGCGGCAAATATTTCTCCGTCGAGGACGTGACCATCATGCCGCGCCCCTGGCAAAAAAACGGCCCGCCGATCTGGATCGGTAGCCGCAGCGAAGCGGCGCTGCGGCGCACCGGGCGGCTGGGCGATGGCTGGCTGGTGTCGTCGGTGTCGGCTGACGAAGTGGCACGCGGGATCGAGTCGATCCGCGGTTACGCGGCGGCGGCGAACCGTCAAGTTCCTGACGATCATTACGGCGTGTTGATTCCCTTTTACTTTTCGTCGGACGCCGCGCAAGCGAGCGAGATCGGCGGCAAGTCGCTGCGGCCGCGCGCCGACTTGGCGATGAGCGAGTTCACCGCCTTCGGTAGCGCCGATCTAGTGCGCGCGCGGATACAAGCCTATATCGCCGCCGGCGCGAGCAAATTCATCATGCGTCCCTGCGGGCCCTTCGAAGGTTGGCGCGAGCAGGTTGGCATCTTGGCGCGGGAAGTGATCGCGCCGCTGCAAAGCGCGGCGATCGATTGAGGTCGCGCTCGGACCTACACTTCACTAGTTTGTTTCTCGCCAGGACAAATTTGCACGTTCACATCAAACATTCGCAGAAAATTAGCGAATCCTTCGCACCATTCCTTGGCATGCCCGTTGCTCCCTATTCCTGCCATGGCAACAGGAATTCTCAATGCGGTAGCGCCGGCGCCGGCGCGCATGCGCTATGCTTCGACGCTACGCTGCTTCGGCCAGTTCCTCGAAGGCATGGAGCTCAAGGCACTGGAAATCAAAACCCATAACGACGACTACATTCTCCAGGCGTGGAACAAGGGCACATCGATGACGATGGACTTGGAGAAGACTTTTACGCCGGATGATCTCCAGCGGCTCGAAGCCGAAGGACGCGCCAACCGCAAACCGTTTTCCGGCCCGCCCAACATGCTGAGTCTGCCGCAAGTGCTGCGCCTGGCCGGCAACTATGTCGACCGCATGCACGGCCGACTGGTGCGGGTGTCTTGGCAGGACCAGTCGGATAAAATTCAGTCGATTACGGTGCAGTGGGAGCCGAGCCCGGCCGGGCGGGAGCCGGCGGAATCGCCGTTGGCGGTCATCGAAGAGCTGTGCATCCACATCTACAAGCAGCGTAAAAAAATCAATCTAGCCTCCGAACGCCATGGCCACCGGCCGTTTGTCAGCGTCGGCAAAGCGATAGGTTAATACCGCCGCCGCAATATTTAGCCCTAAGAATAATTAAATCTCACCACGAAAGACACGAAGAGCACGAAGTTCGGAAATCAAGTTTGCCGAACCCTTCGTGTCCTTCGTGATTTTCGTGGTGAGACCGATTTGTCTCTAGCTCGCGACTTGCTGTGTTAGTAGCGCGCTATTCGCCTACGCCTGATACTTCACTTCGCCGCCGACCATAGTCATGGCGACCTTTAGCTCACGAATGTTTTCCGGCGCGACGGCGAAGGGGTCTTGTTCGAGCACCGCGATGTCGGCCAACTTGCCGACCTCCAGCGTGCCTTTGTCGTTTTCTTCGAAGCCGACCCAGGACGCCGTCGTTGTGTGCATGGCGAAGGCTTCGCCGACGGTAATTTTCTCCTCGGGGATCCACACTTCGCCCCAGCGCATTTTTCTCGACGCGGCGGTGGCGATGTCGCGCAGCGGGTCCACCGGCCAGTAGCCCGGCGAGTCGGAACCGCCGGACATGATCACGCCGTTCTTCAACAAGGTGTGGAACGGGAAGGCTTTGGTCAGGCGCCGTTCGCCGACGCAATCGAGGATCGCGTCGCCGATGTAATATGCGAAGGCGATATTGGGCACGGCGACGATGCCCGACTTGACCATGCGGCCGATCAGTTTCGGCGTCGCCAGCCAGTTGCCCATATGCTCGATGCGATGCCGGTGATCTTTGCGCGGTGAATGCTCGATGGCATTCTCATAAGCATCGAGCGCCATGTCGAAGGCTTTGTCGCCGATGGCGTGGACGCAGCAGCGCAGGCCGGCGTCGTGGCAGACCTGCACGGTGTGGTTCAACTCATCCTGCTGGATTCTGATGATCCCATGGTTATGCTCATCGTTTTCGTAAGGCTCGTGAAAGCAGGCGTTGCGCCCAGTGATGCCGCCATCGATGCTCATCTTGACGCCGCCGATGCGCAGCCACTCGTTGCCGAAGCCGTTGATGAGGCCGAGATCGGTGAGCGCTTTGGTTTCGATCATCGATTCGATGACCCGTGGCAGGATGCTGACCCGCGCGTGCATGCGCCCTTCTTTGTAGAGCTCTTGATAGGCGCGCACCGGCTCGGCGTAGCGCACGATGTCATGCACGGTGGTGACGCCGCGTTCGAGGCATTGTTCAAGCGCGTAGACGATGCCGTCTTTAAGTTGCAGGTAATTGAATTCCGGCGCGACCTTTTTGAGAATCAACTGGGCGCGCTCATGGAGTTCGCCCGTCGGCTCGCCGGTGTTGGGATCATGTTTGATATGGCCGCCGGCGGGATCTTTGGTGTCGCGGGTGATTTTCGCCGCCGCCAGCGCCAGCGAATTGCCGATGGTCACATGGGCGCCGAAGGAGATCGACACCGGATGATCGGGCACGGCGCGGTCGAGATCATGCTTGTCGGGAAAGCGATGATCGCTGATGCGGAAGTCCTGCATAGGACTGCCATGGGAGACCAGCCAGGAACCTTTGGGCGCGCTGGCGGCGGCGTTGGCGAGCCGCTGTAAGATATCCGACACCGAATTCACCTCGACATAAAAGTCCCGGCAGTCGACCAGCTCCTTCTCCGCCGTGCCCTTTTCCGACAGATGCACATGAGTATCGGTGAGGCCGGGGATCGCCGTGCCGCCCTTGAGATCGATCATCTCGGTGTCGGGGCCGGCGAAGCGGCGCAGGTCGGCGAGATTGCCGGTGGCGACGATGCGCGACCCGGAAATCGCCAGCGCTTCGCAGGTGGACGTTTCGTTCTGAAACGTGCGAATCTTGCCGTTGAACAAAATCGCATTGGGATAGGGCAGCGGTTTGGATTTCATGATCGGATGACTCCTTGCGTGTGCTCACGACTATTTTCTTTGGCTGAACAGCCGGCGGATCAGTTGTTCCCACTGGCCGTATTTGACTTCCAATTCATCGACCGAATATTTCTCGTCGAGATAACTCTTCTTGAAGCGCTGCTCGACGCCGCCCATGTCGTCGCGCGGCGACCAGAGGCCGCCTTTCATGATGCCCTGCTGGCCTTCCTTGGAGTGAATGTAGTCGAGCAACAACATGGCGGCGTGTGGGCTGGGCGATTTGATCGATAGAGTTGAATAGCCGACGTTGGTCACCACCGGTTCCAGCGGCCGCCATTCGATGGGCGCGCCCTTTTGCTTGTGCACGCTGACGTTGGCGTCGAAGATGGTCGGCGACAGCGGCACTTCGCCGGTGACCACCAGGCCGGACAAGGCGGCGCCGGACATATCCTGCAAGCGCACATCCTGTTCGGCGAACTTGTCGACGAACTCGCGTCCCAGCGCATCGATGGCATTGCCGATCCAGCGCGTGCCGGATGACGTGTTGACGATGGCCATCTTGCTCTTCCATTTGGGATTGAGCAGGTCGCGCATGGATTTGGGCGCGTCAGCTTGTGAAACTAAATTGGTATTGAAGCCCAAGCCGATGTAAGTCTCGCGGTCGCCGACCCAGTAAAAGCCATTTTTGCCCTTGGACTTCACATCGTCGGGATAGAAGCGCGCCTCGGGGGAGTTGTATTCTTGCAGATAACCGTCGCGCTTGAGGATGCCGATGGCTTCCGGCGTGGTTTCGATGACATCGACCAGATTGCGGCCGGCTTTGGCTTCCTCGGTGACGCGCCGCAAAAGGTTTTTGGTCTCGTTGCGCCACTCGTTAACCTTGATGAACGGATATTTCTTTTCGAAATCTTTTACGAAGGTGCGAAACCAGGTGTGGGTGTTGTAGAAAGTAACCTGCCCCTCACGCTTGGCGCCGTCCATGAGAATCTTCTCACGGTCGGCGCCTTGATAGAGAGCGATTTGGGCGACCGAAGTTGGCGCGCTGGCGGCGAAGGTATTAGCCGCCAATAGCAGAACCGCTAACGCGAGCAGAAATGATTTGCGCTTCATTGGCGACCTCGCTTCCATTAGGTGGCCGATGCTATGAACCAAGCTTCGCGTTGTCAACCGTTTTTGTTCGATTTAGCGTAGCAATGGTCGCGGAAATCCGCTTGGAAACTATTGGCCTGCCAACTGCTGCAACACTGGCGCAAGAATGGTATGCCGACCCTGAGGCTTCGCGCGCATGTACGGGTTATCACCCACGGACTCAACCGGACGGAGGATGCCATGAAACGGGTTCTGCTCGTCTTGATCTTTCTGCTGGCGTCAGCAATGACGCTTCAGGCCCAGACGCCATTCTATCAAGGGAAAACGATTCGGATCATCGTCGGCAACCTTCCGGGTGACGCCTACGATCTGTGGGCGCGCATCTTTGCCCAACACATGGGCAAGTACATCCCGGGGAATCCCAACTTCATCGTGCAAAATATGACCGGCGCGGGCGGCGTGGTCGCCGCCAATTATGTTTACAGTGTCGCCAAGCCCGACGGCCTGACCCTCGCCACGTTCGGTCCGTCGATGTATTTCGACCAGCTCGCCAGGCGTCCCGAAGTTAAGTTCGACTGGTCCAAGTACACCTGGCTCGGCACGCCGGAACAGACCGAGTTCATCCTCATCATGCGCACCGACGGTCCGTACCAGACCATCGAGGACGTGCGCAAGGCCACCCAGCCGCCCAAGTGCGGCGCCACCGGTACCAGCACTTCGGGTTATTACATGCCGAAGTTTCTCGACGACGGGCTTGGCATCAAGTTCAACATCGTCGCCGGCTATCCCGGCGGCGGCGAGATCGACCTCGGCATCGAGCGCGGTGAGCTCCATTGCCGCAACCTGACGATCAGCACCTACTTCGCCCGCGAGCCGTTTCTCACCTGGCACAAGAAAGGATTCGTTCGGCCGATCCTGCAAACCGGCAAGAAGCGCGATCCGCTGGTCCCCGACGTGCCATCGATCTACGAACTAATGGACCAATACAAAACCCCGGAGGCGACTCGCCGCGTGGCCAATGTGTTGCTCGCGCCGGCGGTCTTCGGCCGACCCTTGGTCGGCACACCGGGTATACCGCCCGACCGCGTGAAGATGTTACGCGACGCCTATCACCGCTCCCTCAAGGATCCCGCACTGTTAGAGGACTTGAAAAAACGCCGCTGGACGGTGGACGCGATCGGCGGCGAGGAGCTGGCGAAGCTCGCCAAAGAAGTGGTGTCGCAGCCGCCTGATGTGGTCGAGCGGATGATGAAGCTGTTGGGTGGGTAGATCGGGGCTGGAGACGTGATCAAAAGCGGAGCAGTAAACTAGGGTGCGGGCGAACAATCTCGTGGGCATCGTTTTACTAGGCATGCTGCGTGGCGACCCGATGCTTTTCCGCATCGCATCCGCGTACCAAAGAGCGACACGGCATCGGATATGGCCGCCTGAGTTTGGGCCGTTGGTAGAGAAGAAATGAGCGGTGAAGACAGCTTACGCTATACCAAACTCTGTCCGGCGCGCTGGTGAGAGAGCGCGAACTATACAAGCCGCTCAAATAGGTTCTTCACCCGGCCCCAGAATCCTCGCAGCCGACTGTGCCTTTTGCGATCAAGCGAATCATAATATTTCCGTCTGCGCTTTTCCTCGCGACGTAGACCAGTGGCGACTTGCTCGGGTTTCCATTTGCCGTCCCACATAACTTCGCCACGGTATATCCAGTAGTGCGATTGACATGCTTGTTGCCAGTTTCCAACTGAAGGGCGAAGACTCGGCCCGCTGTCTGTCTCCTCAAGAGCCCACTCAGTCGGCCCCAGCGGTGTCCTGATTTTGGATCCGCACCCACAAGCGCAAAGATGAGCCGCAGCGCCGAATTCTTCGGAAACGTAGAGCACGCCGGGTTTCAGTTCTTTCGGCATGTACTGGACACGTTGAAGATTAAAATTCATTAAAACTCGATTCGCCAAGGATTTTGAGATCACTCACCTCGAACAGGAGATGATAGTAGGAGACCTCATCGAAGTAGAACCCGCGTAGCTGCTTAAATCTGAGAACCGCCATGGACGCGTTGAGCGCGTTGAGTTCGCCAATCTGAATGTTTGTCCGGTACAGATCGTCCGGGCTGTCTGCGAGCTCTGCCAATCCCTTATCCCGTAGTTTCCGGGCTTGCTCGGCAGAGTAGTATGTTGTCCGCAACATACCGTTGAGCGAACCTCTCTTACGATTCAGGCCCATCCCTACGTCGATGAAGGGGATACCCATCGAAATGAGTAAATCAAAAATCTCCGCGCGAGACGAGCCTTTGTCCACACACACGAACGCGAAGGTGACACCGTCGAGGTCTCCAGAGCACGAGGCGTCAATGAACTTGCGAGTGATTAATAACCCCGTCCGAAAGTTTTCGTAACGAGAACGATATATCTCTGCCTTTGGTTTGCCGAACTCCGTCGGCTCAACCCTACCCGGCGAGCGAAAGGCGTTATGTACTCGGAACTCATCTAGGTCGAAGGCCCGAATCTCTCGCACCGGTGTCTTCACGAGAAAATCTAGAACATATACACCCGTGCCGCCGAGGCCGAATATGGCAATCACGTCATCCTTGAACTTCGCAGATATGTCGGCGATCTCTGCTCTGCTCGTTAGCGTATCGTGAAATTTGAATATGGAATCAGGAATGACCTCTTTTACAGCACGAAAAGTGTGTGGATTTGCGTTGTGCAATTCAATCGCTGGTCCCGATATGATGGCCACATAACTTTCGATCTTTTCAAAAAAATCCTGAAATTTACCGGTACTCTTCGGTTTATTCGAAAATGACCGCTGCACTACTACCTCTTTGCTGGCTTCGCTCAACGTAAGCTGACAAGGTCCACCACCGAGATTTGAGATCGGGTTTCCGTCCAATCCATGCGGAATAGACCCGGCGAAGAAAATTTGATGGTCGGTTTGAGTGACGCGCTCCTGGTCTATAAATTCGAGCTTCGTCACAATTGCACCGAACTGGAGCTTTCGGTCACTGTCGAGGTAAGGAATGTCGCGTACAACGAGGTGATTACTGTCGAAGGCAACCGCATAGCCCTTTTCGACCAAACGCAGGATGTCATTGTTATGATTGACTAGTTTCTGAAACACTGAACACCATCCCTTCCTTCACTTTCACAAAGCCACCCGGCGCAAGAATTCCTTCAGGCTTATTGCCGTGTCCCTTCTTGTACGTGACCGAGTAGGTGATCTCGGGGTGCTGTGGGTAATCTGGCACTTCAAGTGTGACCACCTCCGCGTACGTGATCTCGTCCTTTGGCCAATCGTGTGGACTGCCTTCTACAATGATTGTGACTGTATTTTTCTCTTCCGCCATGTTTCTTTCTCCTTTCTGAAACAGCTATATTTTGCGGTACAACACCTTACCTTTTTGATGTCGATCACTTATGCCGGGTGATTGCGCCGATTCGGACTGTAACTTTTGTCGCCGTAGCTGGTTATGCGCCTCTCTCTTTGTTCTCCTTTGCCGGGCAATTTGACGGAATCGGACCAATGTCCGAGATCACGCATCTCGTCGGCATAGATAAAGTGCCGCACTGATCATTCAACACGTGTACGAGCTTATGGGACTAACTATTCGATGCTTTGATTCCAACCAATGTCCGAGGGACACGGATTAACCGGCAAAGTAAAATGAGTGAACCTTATCCGGAGAGTCTCGCTATAGATAAAGATTGGTGGGGCAACCTTCTTGGGAGTTACGGAGGGCCGAAAGTACATGACCAGCGAAAAGTATGCGACTACGGAAGAATCAGCGGCGGCTATCCGTCAGCTATCCGATGCCGATCATCAAAAATTACTCTTAGCCGCGCGATTTTGGCATGCGCAGCGGAAGGCCTTACAAATACAAGGGATTGTGCCGGAAGATCTGCTGAGTCAGGCGTACTTGACAACGCTTGCCGGGCATCGTCGCTGGCGACGGAGCGTCTCACTGGTCAAGCACCTGAGCCAGTGCATGAGAAGTATCTCGGGCCACATGCTTGAGCACGGTAAGGCGGAACTGACCGGTAAGACTGAGCTGCGGAAGATCGCTATCGTCCATGATTGGCCGGCTTCCGAGTCGACCGTTGAAGGTCAAGTCAGCGCGAGGGAGGAAATTGAGAACATCCGGAGGCTCTTTGCGGACGATAAACAGGCCATTGAGGTGCTTCTCAAGCGAGCCACGGGCATGGAGGCGGAGGAAATCCGCGCTGAGATGTCACTTAGTTCAATGCACTACGCGACAATCAGTAGGCGGATTTTGCGGAAGCTCACCTCGTTTGTGAACTAGTTACTTAACTATTAGTTGGAGGATTTGTTATGGAAAAAGAACAGAAAGGACAATGGCATCAGACCCAGGGGCTTTCCGACGCATTTTGCGAAGTCATGCTGGATATGGATGCAAAGACCCTTGCAGAGACACTGACCGAGTGCGGCGTCTCGCCGAAGGCGCTTGCTGAGAAGAGTCGATCGGTGGCCGAGAAGGCACTGGAGATCTTTGCGAAGGACGAGGCTGAACGCACGCAGGATGTCGGACGTGTGAGGGCGCTGCATGAAGGCCTCGGCGCTCTCTTGGTCCTGCTGCGACGGAAAGCAGGCCTGTCGCAAGAGGAAGTCGCAGTACGGGCGCGCGTGGACGTAAAAGAGATCCAAGCGATTGAGACTGATCCTACAGTTGAACCAAGCCCGCGAACTATTTTCCAACTCGAGCACTTGTTCCAACTCCCGGAACGGACCCTCGTGAAACTTTCGGGTATCACGACGACACTAAGTGACGAGTTCACTCAGGAAGTCACGCGCTTCGCAGCGGATGCTCGTGCGATGAATACTCTCAGCAAGGACGAAACCAACCTCGTGAACGCCTTTGTCAAGTTCTTGAGTACGTGGAGTGGCGAGAGACAGAAATGAAAAATATAATTGTCGGGCACTACGAGGCCGAAGATCTACAGCGGCAAGTTGAAAAGGTCATTCGCGGTCTCGGCAATCCCGATCCACCTCTCCAGCTTGATCAAGTGCGTGATTTGCTGAGATTAGACCGACACTATTACAGCAGCCAGGACGACAGCGCTGTGCGAGAGTTTGTAAGCCGCGTGAAAGTGGCTAGCAAGCTTTTTCTAGAACGTCCCGGGCGATTGCTCGACATTATTCGGCAAGCGGATCTCCGGGCGCTGTGGGTCCCAGAAACTCGGCGGATATTGCTTGATGCGGAGTTGCCGGATCTCAAGAAGCGATGGGCGGAAGGCCACGAGATCGCGCACAGTCTGGCGCCATGGCACGAAGGGTACCTCTATGGAGATTCCCGAGAGGAGCTCAAGCTCACTTGTCATGAAAAACTCGAGAGCGAGGCGAACTACGGCTCGGGCCAGTTGCTTTTCATGGGTAACCGGTTCGCCGAGGAGGCTAGCGCTTCAAGGGCCACATTGGAGATGGTGAAGAAGCTGGCAAAGCGTTATGGAAATACAATCACGTCGACGTTGTGGCGCTACGTTGAGGAGAACCGTAGCGGTGTCCCGATGGTCGGGATCGTGTCCCTCGACGCAAGGATGGCTCGCCAGGCGGGTGAGGACGGCCCTTCCGTCAAATACTGTGTTGAGTCACAGGTGTACAAGGAACGTTTTGGCGGAGTGGGCGAGGGGCAGTTACTCGCTATGGTGGAATCATATTGCAACGGGAAACGAGGTGGCCCATTGGGCGCGTCTGAGATAATACTTCGAGACCGAAATGGCGCGAATCACTCCTTTATGTTTGAGAGTTTCAATAACCGCTACGACGTATTGACGCTCGGAATTTATCTCGGACCGCGCGTTACACAGATCGCGTATTCAGACGGTGGTGTATAGCGCGTGATTCGCGGGTAAGTAAGGGTTGAGCGAGAGTTTCGGCGAGATGTAAGGGTTGGCTAACCAGCCCAATTTTCGACCGCCAATGCAGAAATATTTTTAGCAGTCGGGGTGTCGTGTGACCTGTGCAGCGCCTCGAGCGGTAGCGGCGATCTGCTGGCTAGTCATCGGAGACGCTCCGAGCTTCGACAGGCATCATTCCGCAAGCGATGGTCCGTTCAAGCTCGGCGATGTCTTCTAGATCGATGTCAGGTAGTGATCGGACGGCAGCCAGTACTTCGTGAGGCGTACTGTTCTTGACGGTCGCAGGGATGGGTTCGATAGCGATTTTTACGGACTGACCATCCGAATAGGGAACGCCCTCATCCAATTCTATTGTTCGTCCTCTCGCGACTCCGGTGTATGTCATTTCAAAAACCTTTCGCCCAAAATCTGTTGTTGCTTGATTGCACATGCTGTCACGATAGGCCTCCACTAACCTTGTCAAATCGTAGCTGTACACCCGGCTCACTTGACTCCATAATTGGCATAAAGCTGATCGATGAATCCGCTGTCATCGAGCTCACGCATGATTCTGCCGTCGACCAGGCTTTCGGTTTTGAGTCCCGCAACGGCCGGGTTGCGTTGCGCCATAAGGCGTTGGACGTTGCGCAGGCCATCGAGTGAGGGAAAGGGTTTGCGATCCGTGGCTTGTTGCAGGTCTTGGTAGCCGCGTTCGGCGAGGTCGGGGTCGGTGATTTTCAGATAGCGCATGATGGCGGCGATCACCGCCGGCTTCATCTTGGGACTGAGCGCGTAGGCGACGCCTTCGAGCCAGCCCTTCACCACGTTGCGCGCGACGTCAGGTTGCTGTTGGAGAAAGCTGCCGCGGGCGACGATGCCGTTACTGACGAAAGGAATATTAGATTTGGACAGCTCGGCGAGGATGGAGTAGCCGCGGGTCTTGAGCGTGTTGCTAAAAGCGCTGTCGACAACGATCGCGTCGACGGTACCTTTTTCTAGTGCTTGGGTGAGCAGTGTCTGCTCGCCGGCGGCGACCACTTGGATCGAATCGCGGCGCGGGTCGAGGCCCAGGTGCTCCAGGCCCAACAGGCCCGCCATCCAGATCGTGCCGCCGATGGCTTGAATTCCCAACCGTTTGCCGCGCAAGTCCTTAGCTTCTTTGATCGCTGGACTGGCGACGATATCGTAGGGGATACGGCTGGTGAACGTGCCGATGACTTTCAGATCCAAACCGCCCGCCACCGCGCCGAGGGCGGTGCTGCCGCCGCTGTTAGCGAGCTGAACTTGTCCGGTAGCGAGTGTCGCGAACAGCGCCGGCGCGCCGGGCATAAAGACCGCCTGCAACTGAACTCCGTACTTGGAGAAGAAGCCCTTCTCTCTCGCGATCCACAGCGGACTCACTCGGGCGCTGATGTTAGCGTAGCCGAGCATGACCTCTTGGGCGGCGCCAACCGTAATCGGCGCGGCGAGCAGGCAGATAATCCAGGTAACAAGGCAATAGGGTTTGTTACGCATGTGATCCTCTAAAGACCGGCAAGAGAGATTTGGCTTGTAGGCATTTATTTATTTCCGTCTCATGAACAGCTTCTGTAAGAGCCCATCCCATTCGGCGTATTTTTTCTCGGCTTCCTCGACGCTGTATTTTTCGTCGATGTAGGATTTTTTGAATTTTTGGGTGAGCGAGCCGATGTCTTCGCGCGGCGACCATAGGCCGCCCTTCATCATCAGCTGCTGACCTTCTTTGGAATGGATGTAATCGATGAACAGCAACGCGGCGTGGGGGTGGGGCGCTTTGGCCAACAGGCCGGAGTAGGCGACGGTGGTGACCACCGGTTCCAGCGGCCGCCAGTCCACCGGCGCGCCTTTCTGTTTGGCTTGGGCGATGTTGGCGTCGAAGATGGTTGGCGATAGCGGCACTTCGCCGGAGACCACTAGGCCGGCGAGCGCCGCGCCGGCCATGTTTTGGACTTTGATATCTTGCTCGGCGATTTTCTCCAGGTACTCGCGGCCGTAGGTTTCCAGCGTGTTGCCGATCCAACGCGTGCCGGTAGTGGTGTTGACGATGGACATCTTACCCTTCCACTTGGGATTGAGCAGATCGGCCATTATTTTCGGCGCCTCGGCCGGCGGGACCGCCGCGGTGTTGAAACCCAAGCTGACATAAGTCTCGTAATGGCCGACGTAAAAGAAACCGTTCTTGCTTTTGATCTTAACGTCGTCGGGGTAGGCGCGCGCGTCGGCGACCCAATGTTCGAGGAAAATCCCTTCCCGCTTCATGGCGTCCATCTGCTCGCCGGTGGTGGCGATGACATCGGCGATATACTGGCCGGCGCGGTTTTCCTCGGTGGCGCGCTTGATCAGCGTCCGGCCGTCGGTGCGATATTCCGTGGTCTTGATGAACGGATATTTTTTCTCGAACTCCTTGGCCATGTTGCGGTACCAGCTGTGCGAACCGTAGAGCATGAAGGCGCCTTCCTTCTTGGCGCCTTCGATCAAAATCTTCTCGCGGTCGGCGCCTTGGTAGAGGGCGATTTGCGAAACCGTCATGGGCGCGCTGGCGGCGCTGACGCTGGCGACATCGGATAGAACGGCGAAGAGCGCGCTTACGATCATGGCGATGCGGTAGCTGATAAACATGGATACTCCCTTTGCTTGATGTTGTTCCAGTTGGCCTAACGCCGGCGTAGAAACAGCTGGCGCAGCAGAGTTTCCCACTGGCCGAGCTTTACTTCCATCTCCTCCGACGAATACTTCTCGTCCATATAGTTTTTCTTAAACTTCTGCTCCACCGAGCCGACATCTTCGCGCGGCGACCATAGGCCGCCTTTCATGATCAATTGCTGGCCTTCCTTCGATAGCAAGTAGTCGATGAATAGGAGCGCGGCGTGCGGGTTCGCGGCTTTGGCCAACAGCGCCGCCGAGCCGACGGTGGTGACCACTGGTTCGAGTGGGCGCCATTCCACCGGCGCGCCCTTCTGCTTGGCCAAGGTGACGTTGGCGTCGAAGATCGTCGGCGATAGCGGGATTTCCCCAGACACGACTAAGTTGATCAAAGCCGCCGGCGCCATGTCCTGGACGCTGATCTCCTGGTCGGCCAGCTTGTCGACAAATTCACGGCCGAGGGTTTCAATCAGGTTGCCAAGCCAGCGCGCGCCGGTAGTCGTGCTGGTGATCGCCATCTTGCCTTTCCACCTCGGATCGGCCAAATCCTTCAGGCTGCGCGGCGCACTGGCCGGCGGGACGGATTTGGTATTGAAGCCCAGGCTGTTGTAAGTCTCGCGGTTGGGCAAATAGAAAAACCCGCTCTTGCCGCGCGGTTTGAGTTCACTTGGATAGAAGCGCGCTTCGGGCGAAAAGTATTCTTGAAACAATCCTTCGCGCTTCAACACGCCCAAGCCGTCCGAGGTGGTCTCGACGATGTCGGCGAGCGGCCGGCCGGCTTTCACTTCTTCAATAACCTTGCGGATGATGTTTTTCGAATCGTTGCGCCACTCGTTGGCTTTGACGAAGGGATACTTTTTTTCGAACTCTTTGACGAAAGTTTTGAACCAGGTGTGGGAAGTGTAGAGCGTGAACTGCCCCTCGCGCTTGGCGCCGTCGACCAGCAGCTTGTCGCGGTCGGCGCCTTGATAAAGCGCGATCTGCGCAGGCGACATGGGCGCGCTGGCGGCGAACAGGTTTGCCGCCAGTAAGAGAATGGCTAACGCGAATGAGATTGGACTCGACATGAGCGCCTCCCTGTCCGCCGAATGACGGCGATGGTCGCCCGTTTCTTACAATCGCAGGTTTGCCTTATTGGTGTTCAGCCAGGCCGCCAGCTTGGCAATGCCTTCTTCCAAGTAAACCTTCGGTTGCCAGCCCAGTTCTTTTCTTGCCAGCGAGATGTCGAGCGGGCTACGCAGGCGGTGTGGCGCGACTTCGGCGGCGTTGGGGTGTTTGCCGATTTCGAAATCGAGCTTGGGTAGAGCTTTTTCGATCGCCCGTTTCAAATCATCGCTGACATAGGCTTTGTCGAGGCCCAGGTTGTAGGCTTTGCTGAGCGGGCCGGCGGTGAACAGCGCGCGGCTGATGCCGTCGACGATATCGTCGACGTAGATCAAGTCATCCACCGGCCTAGTGAGAAAGGGCCGGCAGCTCTGGCCGAGGAGGCCTTTTTTCAATTCCAACGGAATGCTGCGATAAAGTCCCGGGCCGTAAACTGATGAATAGCGCAACGCGACAAAATCCACGCCATGTTTTTCTTTATAGAAATTACCCATCCATTCGGAGACGGTTTTGGCGGCGCGGTAGAAATAGGTCGGATAGATGGTCACGGCGTCGTCTTCTTTGACCAAGCCGCCTTCGCCTTTGTTGACCTGGCCGTAGATCGACGCCGAGCTGGAGTAGACGACGCGTTGGATTTGCAAATCTTTGGCCGCTTCCAAAATATTCGTCATCGCTTTGTAGCAGTAATCGATCACCGTCGGCGTCTCGTCGCGCGGTGGGTGGGCGGCGTGAAATAGATGGGTTGGCCGTTCTTTTTCACAGAGGGCGCGAAAGGCGGCGCTGTCGGTGACGTTCATCAAGTGGCTGGTGGCTTTGACGCCGAGCAGGGTCAGGTCCGGCGCCCGCGGCACGACGTCGATGGGCACGACTTCATGCCCGGCCGATTCCATGAGTTTAGTAAAGTGCGAGCCGATAAAGCCGTTGGCGCCGGTGATTAAAACTTTTGCTGCCATGTAATTCTCCCAACTGGTTTGCGATAGATCTTAAGCCACGCCGTAGAACTTGGCGGCGTTTTGCCAAATCAATTTTTGTTCGATGTCCTTGGCGATGCCTTGGAACTGCGCTTGGTTGACTTCCTTTGAGTGCGGCCAGGTAGCGCCGCCGTGAGGGTAGTCGCTGGCCCACATATAATTGTCGATCATGCCGAGGGACTCGGCGGCGAGCACACCGGCACGGTCATCTTGAAACGTCACATAAACTTGCCGGCGCACTTGTTCGCTGGGCAGCGCATCGATGGTCGGCGAGTCGGGGGATTCGGAGCGGGCGCGCAAGAGCGAGCCGTCCAGTTTATTGATGAAGGGCTGAATCCAGGCGAGATCATACTCGGCGAGGACGAAGGGCAGCTTGGGAAAACGATCGAGGACGCCGCCGAAAACCAAATCGGTCAACAGATTCAACGGCTCCAAAATCGTCCGGCGTAGCGCGTTGCGCCCCTGTTGCAGTTTGGAAATGACTTTTAAGCGCGCCGCCATACGGTCGCGGCCCTGCAAAATATTGATGTGAAAGTGGATCGGATAGTTCATGTCCTGGGCGAGCTGCCAGAGCGGGTTGTATTCTTCATCGCCGTAGCACAATTCGTCCGGCAATCCCGACGGCAGGACGACGCCTCTAAGGCCGAGCTTGGCACAGCGTTTCATCTCCTCCATGGACCAAGCGACGTCGAGGGCCGACAGCAGTCCCAAACCGATAAGCCGCTTGGGCGAGCTGTTGCAGTAGTCGGTCATCCAGTCGTTGTAGGATTGCAGCCCGGCCTTTTGCAGCGGCGTCTCGTCGCCCTTCAAGCTATAAAAATTGCGCGCCATGCTCGGATAGAGTACTTCGATCTTGACGCCGTCCAAGTCCATGTCTTTGAGCCGCGCCACCGGGTCCCAGGGGCCGCGCCAATCTTCCCAGGTGAAATTTTCGATCACTTTGCGTACGCCGCCGGGAACTTTTTCCACGCCGGCGGTAAACGTCATGCCTACCGGGTCGGGTTCATGGCCGTCGAAGACCATGTACAAACCTTTTTTCCCCGCCGGATCTTTGACGAAATGCGGGCCATGGGCGCGCAGGTTTTTCGGGATGCGCTCCCAGGCTTCGGGCGGTTCGTTGACATGGGAATCGGCGGAGAAAAAAGTTGGCTCGTCCATTTGCGCTCTCCCTAAAACCTTGGCTGTAATCTTCTTATTTGCTCTTGGCGAATTTGTAAACGCCATCGATAAAGCCGCTGTCGTCCAATTTACGGTAAATGCGCTCGTCAATGAGTTCTTCGACCTTAACCTTGGCCACGCTCGGGTTATAGCGCAAGACCCGTTGAATGTTGCGCAGTCCGTCCAACCCTGGGTAGGGTTTGCGCGCCAGGGTGCGATCCAAATCCTGTAACGCTTCCTTGGCCGCGGCGACATCCGAGAACTTCAACCGCTCGGTGAAAAAGCGCAGCACGGTCTCTTGGTTCGCCGGGTTGTAAACGAACGCGGTGGCTTCGATGAGGCCGCGCAACACCGCTTCGACGATCTCCAGTTGCTGTTGCAGATAATTGCGCGACAGTACCAAGCCTGAGCTGGCAAAGGGAATCTTCGCGCGCGATAGTTCGGCCAGGACTTTGAAGCCTTTTTTACGCAACTCTCGGGTGAACGACGGCTCGGTCAGGATCGCGTCGACCCGGCCGGAGCTGAGCGCCTGAGACAACACGGTCTGATCGCCCAGGGCTTGCAGCTTGATGCGATCGCGCTCGGGGTTGAGCTTGGAATTTTCCAAACCGAGTATGGCGCCGATCCAGGTGGTGCCGCCGATGTTGGTCACGCCGATTTCCCGGCCGCGCAGGTCGTCCATGGACTTCAGCTCCGGCCGGCTGACGATGTCCCAGTAGACTTCATGGGTGAAGGTGGCGACGATCTTCAAATCATGGCCGCTGGCCGCGGCATTCAACGTCGGCGCGCCGCCAGTGTGGCTCAACTGCACCTCGCCGGTGGTCAGCGCCATCACCTGGATGGTGCTGTTGCGGACGTAGATCGGCTCGACCTCGACGCCGTGCTTTTTGAACAAGCCATGCTGCACGGCGAACCAAAGCGGCGCGGCGCTGACGCCGACGTTGGATTGGCTCAAGCGAACTTTTGCCGGCGCCACCGCCGCATGACCGGCCAAGCTGTTCAATACCATGACGGCGAACGCCGCGAGCCAAACAGAAATCATTGGTCTGCTCGATCCGAAACTACGTCGGCGACGACTTCAACGATTGGGTCAATGACTGGATCGATGCAAGCGATTCTAGCGCATGTACCTGATCGATCGCGGCCGCGATGTTTCTTGAGTTGAGGATTGCGCCGGTTGCCGCGCGAAACTTATTCTCTACCTCGTCCCAGCCATGGAGGTCGCTGGGCGTCTGAAGCTTTTCTTCCAAGCGCGCGCCGTTTTTTAGATTCACCACCAACGCTGGCCCGCCGGGCGTGTGGCGCACGCGGCGCATCAAGTCTTGCACCAACGGTTGGGTCACGTTCCGATCGATGAAGTCGCCGGGGTTTAGCTGGCGATGAATCAGCGCTATGGCCAGGCAATAGGCCATGCTGAATCTGCCCTCGTAGCCGCGCTGGGGAATCTGGCGCACCAGCGGATAGGGTTTTTGATCGCATTCGATCGATTCAATATTTTCCGGCTTGAGGTCATGTTGGCGCGCCAGCCGCAACATTGCTTCCAAACCATTATGGGTCGCGGTGCAGGAAGCGTGCGGTTTGATGCGCAGCTCATGGGCCAACTGAAAATTGACGCCGAGCTCGCGCGCCAGCGCCGCAACGAGATCGTCGGGGATCGGCCCCAGCGCTTCGAGCAGACCGAACCGCCCTTCGATCGCTATGTCGTCGCTGGAAAAACCGTTCTGCGCCAGGAGCGCGCAAGTCAGACCGGTCGCCGCCGCGTGGCCAGTGCGAAATGGTTTGGCCATGGTGCCGCCGTCGCGGGTTAACGCGCCGCAGGAGCCGGCCGCCAGGCCGATCGCTGCTAACGTTTCTGTAGTGGATAAATTCAATGCATGGCTCGCCGAGCAGGCCGCCGCGATGGGACCGAGGATGCCGTTGGAGTGCCAGCCTTTGGCGCCGGGGCCGATGCCATCGCCGCGCCGGCCGAACAAGGCGTCGAGGCTGTTGCGCACTTCGCGGCCGACGATGAAGGCGGCGAGCATTTTCACGCCGGAGAGATTCAACTGTTCGCTGACCGCCAGGGAAGTGGCGAGGGTGTAAGTGGTCGAATGATTGCGGTCGTCGTAGTCGAGGCCATGGGCGAGGGTGCCGTTGATCAGCGCGGCGTCGCGCGGGCTCGCGGTTCTACTTGTCCCCCAGATGGTGCACGCACCGGCGCTGCTGTTGGCGTTGGCGAACTTCAACAAGTTGGCGCCGATTTCCTGGCTGGTGGCGAGCATGGCGACGCCCAAGCAATCGAGGATCGCCAGCTTGGCGTTGTCGAGCGCTTTGGCCGGCGCGGTTTCGAGAGAAAAATTTGCCGTGAAGTTGGCGAGCTTGTGCGAGAGTTTTTGCCCGCTGTTTGGTTTATCTTCCGCCATGAACTCTTCTCCAATTCCGCTTAGTGGCTCTTGGCATAGAGCGAGTCGATGAAACCGCTTTCGTCGAGTTTACGCACGAAACGGTTATCGATCACCTCTTCGACTTTGGCGTTCAACACCTTGGGGTTGAGCGTCGCCATCATTCTTTGAATGTTGCTCAGGCTGTTGACGGCGCCGTAGGGCTTTTTTTCGAAACCGACCAGCATGTCCTGATAGCCATCCTCCAGGCTCGCGATGTCGGAGATTTTCATCTGGCGCATCATGGTTTGCATGACGACGTGGCGGTTGGCCGGCGTCGTAACGAAGGCTTGGGCTTCGAACAGCGCGCGCAACACGCCTTCCACCACCGCCGGATGATCGCGCAGGAAGCTGCCGTTGACCGCGAAGGCGGTGCTCATGAAGGGAATCTTGGCGCGGGCGAGTTCGGCCAGGATGGTCATGCCTTTGGCTTTGCTGCGCCGGCTGAGAAACGGATCGAGCAGCGTGGCGTCGATGTTGCCCGCCTCCACCGCCTGGGCGAGCAGCGTCTGGTTGCCGATGCCGTTGATGCGCACCTGATCGCGGGTCGCATCCAAACCGAGGTGTTCGAGAGTCAGATAGGCGGCCATCCAGGTGGTGCCGCCGATGTTGGTGACGCCGAAGCGTTTGCCGCGCAAATCTTTTGCCTCTTTGATTTCCGGCCGCACCACCAGATCGTAGACCAGCCGGTTGCCGGGGGCGGCGATGATTTTCAAATCCTGGCCGCTCGCCACCGCCGAAAGCATAGGCGAGCCGCCGCTGCTGGCGAACTGCACTTCGCCGGTGGCCAGCGCGGTCATTTGCAACGGACTGCTGCGCAGATAGATCACTTCCATCTCGATGCCATGCTTGGCGAACAGGCCGCGCTCTTGAGCGATCCAAAGTACGGTGGATCGCGCGCTCACCGCCGACTGGCTGATGCGGACTTTGACGCTCTTCTGGGCTGCTTGGGCGGTGTCCGAAAGCGTCGGCCACAGCCCAACGACAAACAACCAAATGAGATAACCAAGATTTTTTCGGTGCGCGCTCATGTTGATTACTAGTGTCCCTTCGTAAACAGACCATCGATATAACCACTGTCATCGAGCTTGCGCACGAAGCGGCTGTCGATGAGCTCTTCGGCTTTTAGCCGTGTGACCTTCGGATTCAAGCCAGCCATCATTCTTTGAATGTTGCGCAGCCCCTCCACCGACGGATAGGGTTTGCGCTCGAAGCCGACGAGAATTTCCTGGTAGCCTTCTTCGAGAATCGTCGGATCGGTGAGCTTCATCTGGCGCGCCATGGTTTGCAGCACGATATTTTTGTTGGCCGGCGCGGCGACCAAGGCTTGGGCTTCCAACAGCGACTTCAAGACACTTTCGACGATGTCGGGATTGTCTCTTATGTAATTGCCGTTGGCGATCAGGCTGGTGTTGATGAACGGAATCTTCGCGCGGTACAGATCGATCAACACCGACAAGCCTTTTTGCTTCAAGCGCCGGCTGAGGAAGGGATCGAGCAAGGTCGCGTCGATGTTGCCAGCTTCCACCGCTTGGGCGAGGATGGTCTGGTTGCCCAGCGCGTTGATACGGATCTGATCGCGCTGATGATCGAGACCCAAATGTTCCAACGCCAGGATCGCCGCCATCCACGTTGTCCCGCCGATGTTGGTGACGCCAAAGCGTTTGCCGCGCAGATCTTTTGCCTCTTTGATATCTGGACGCACTACCAAATCGTAGGCCAGGCGATTACTCGGGCTCGCGACGATCTTTAAATCCTGGCCGCCGGAAACCGCCGACAACACCGGCGCGCCGCCGCTACTGGCGAATTGGACGTCGCCGGTGGCCATGGCTGCCATCTGCAAGTTGCTGCTGCGCAGATAAATGGTTTCGACTTCCAAACCGTTTTTAGCGAACAGTCCTTGGCCATGGGCGATCCACAGGATCGCCGAGCGGGTGTTGACCGCCGACTGGCTGATGCGAATTTTGGCCAGCGCCGGCCGGCCGGACTTGGCGCCGCTCTGCGCCGCATGCAGTGGGTTGCCGATCGACAGCAACACCAGCAAATAAACCGCCATCGACCGGAGCATGAGATTTTCTTTCCAACCGATCAGCGCTTGCTGATGAACAGTTTGCGCTTCAAGCCTTCCCACTCGCCGAACTTCTTTTCCATGGTTTCGGGTGGGTACTTGCTCTCGATGTAGACTTTTTTGAATTTCATCTCGGGATCGTTGATGTCGTTGCGCGCCGAACTCAAGCCGCCTTTGACCACGGCGAGCTGTCCTTCTTTGGAAAACAGATAGTCGAGAAACAACAGGCCGGCGTGGGGATGGGGCGCCTTGCCGACCAAGCCGGACATGCCGGTGGTGCCGATCACCGGGTCAATCGGTTTCCATTCCACCGGCGCGCCCTTTTGCTTGGCGACGGTGATGTTGGAATTGAAAATCGTCGGCGAGATCGGCACTTCGCCCGACGCCACCAGCTGCGATAGCGCGGCGCCGGAAATATTTTGCACGTTGATCTCCTGGGCGGCGAGCTTTTCGAGAAATTCCATGCCGAAGGTCTCGATGATGGCGCCGATCCATTGAGTGCCGGTGGTGGTGCCGGCGATGGACATTTTGCCTTTAAATTTGCCGTCGAGGAGGTCTTTCATGGATTTCGGCACATCGGCGGCGGCGATGATTTTAGTATTGTAACCGAGGCTGATGTAGAGCTCCCGGCTGTTGCCGTAGAGCACGCCTTTTTTGCCTTTGGCTCTGGTGTCGTCGTCGTAGCCAGCGAGTTCGGGCGAGAGAAATTCTTGAAACAAGCCCGTGCTCTGCAACAGCGCCATATAGTCGGGGCTGGTCTCGACGACATCGGCGATCTGGTGGCCGGCGGCGGCCTCTTCGGTGACCCGCTTGAGCAATTCCTTGGAGTCGCTGCGGTAAACATTAGCTTTGATAAACGGATATTTCTTGCCGAACTCCTGGGCAACATGGGTGGCCATCCAGGTGTTCGAGGTGTAGAAGGTCACCTGGCCTTCCTTTTTGGCGCCGTCGATAAGTACCTTGTCGCGATCTTTGCCCTGGTAGAAAGCGAGCTGTGCGGCGGTCAGCGGCTTGGCTTGGGCGCCCATGGCACGCTCGGCCGAGAAGAATTGCAAGACGACAACGCAAACCAACAGTCGTAACAGCATGGAAAGTCCTCCGTGACGCGGCGTTAACTATCGAAGTAACCCGACTGAAAAGCCCACAGCCATAGGTAAGCGATCTTTTCGTTGTAAAGCTCGGAGTAGCCGACGTGACCATAGCGCGGGATGAAAACCACATGGGCGCCGCGGCTGGTGGCGGCGTATTTGCGGCCCATGAACATCTCGCGCTTGTCTTCCAAGGGCGCCCCGCCGTTGACCCAATGCCCCTTGTCGTTCTCACCTGCGACCAGCAAGACGCGGATCGACTTCAACCAATTGGCGTCGGGTTCCTGCAAGTGGTCAAAGTATTCTTCGCGCGGCAGGCCGGTGCGTTTGGGATACTCTTCTAAAATGCCCACCGCGGCGTTGTGCTGGTTGTCGCACAGGCTGGTCTTCATCTGCGAACGCAGTGGGCTCACCAGCCGGATGTAATCGTCGGCGCCGCCCCAGGGAGTTAAATCTTCGGGATCGACATAGCCGGAATTCTTGAACGAGTCGGGCGAGCGGCGCGAGACCTGATCGATGGGCACCTCGCGATACTTTTCCGCGCCGGTTTGGTCGCGCCATTCTTTACGCCAGCCGTCCGGGCCGCCGCTGCCGAAGCCGACCAGGCCGATGACTTTGGTCTTCTTGCTGAAGCGGGTCAGATGCGCCGCCATGGGACCGCCGGTGGAATGGCCGAAGCCGATGATCTCGCGGCCACCAAGATGTTGGTCGGTGAGTAGGCCGGCGCCCTGGAGAATCACATTGAAGGTACATTTCAGATTGCGGTCGGCGATCTCTTCTGGGCTGAGCTGGCGGTCGAGCAAGTAAATTGGCTGGCGCTCCGGAATCGGCACTTGCCAAACGCCGCCGGGCGGGTAGTGGCCGGGATAGGTGAGAGTGAGAACTTTGAAGCCTTGAGCCGCGGCCACCCGGGCCAGGCCGGGGCGGCCGTCGGGGGTCAAGTCCATAATCTTTTCACTGCCGGCGCCGCCGTGAAAGAAGACCAAGGCGCGGCGCCCATCGGTTTCTTTTTCCGGCGTGTAAAGCGTGCCGTGCATATCCCAGTCGTAGCCGTTGCGCTGGTAGCGCGCGGTGACTTCGCTGCTGGAAAATTTCCCATCAGTGTAGGGCGGCGCGATCGCCAGCCACTCGTCCCAGGTGAGCGGCAATAGCAGCTCGTTGGATTTCACTCCGGTTAAATATTTTTCAATGGCGCTGGTCATGCAGTTTTCTCCGCTTACGCCTTGCTCACGTAGGTGTCGAGATAATATTTGGCGATCTCGCCTTTGGTGGCGAACCAGACATCGGGGAAGCCCTTGGCGTAGCGAATGCACTCTTCCCAGACGCCGATCAGGTGCGGCCGGCCGCCGATATGGGCGTGGACCAGACAATCGATCAACTTCGGCGCGCCGGCTTGGCCCTCGGCGTAGAGACAATCGAAGGCGGCTTTGAAGCTGTCGAAGTAAACTCGTGGCGGATTCTTCGGCGTGAAGATTCCCGACAGATCGTTGGCGTAATCGAGGCGCGGCATGATGATCAGCGGCTTGCCGTTGACCATGCGATGCTGCGGAATGTCCGGGCCGGGCAGGTCGCCGGTCCAGAAGATCCCTTCGTCGACGAAGTTGCCGAAGGTGTAGTCGTTGATCCGATGGCCGGGGCTGACCCAGCCCACCGGGCGCTTGCCGGTGACCTTGGCGATGGCGTCGAGGGTGCGCTTGATCAAGGCGCGTTCGGTGCCGGCATTCTCGACATCCGACAGCGCTTGATCGTTGGCCCAGCCGTGGCCGACGATTTCATGGCCGCCGGCCTGGAGTTCTTTTAATTCATCGGGAAAATCTTCGGCGACGCGGCCGTTGGTGTCGATGGTGCCTTTGATGCCATTGCGCCTGAGCACATCCATGATGCGCCAGATGCCGGCCTTGCCGCCGTATTCGCCGTAGGCGAGCGAGGCGTAGTCGGCTTTGCCATGTTCGCTGCGGCGGTACTGTGACGACTTCTCGAACGCCTCGAAGGCGACGAAAAAGCTCACGGCGATTTTGGCGTTGTTGGGCCACTTGATGGGCGGAAGGCGCATGTCGGTTTCCTTTTTACGGTTTGGCCGCGCCGAAAATATTGCGGAACTGTTCGTAGCTCTTATTGAAATCGTCGCCGGCGCTGAACTCATCGATGACGAAGGTCAATTTCTCCAAGCCCTGGACGTTGGTCGGCACGGCGCGCCGGGTAGGCACGCGGCCGAAGGAGGCGATAATTTTTTGCCCCTCTTCGCCGAGCATAAAATCGACAAACAGTTTGGCCGCGTTGGGATGAGGCGCCTTGGCGCTGACGCCGATGGGCTGGAACTTGGTGAACACCGGATCTTGCCCCACCCAGTCCACCGGCGCGCCTTTACGCTTGGCGTCCTCGGCGTTGTGAATGTAGGTGTTGAGAACCAGCGGAAACTCGCCGGCGGCGAGCAGGCCGGTGATGATCGTCAATCCTGAGTAAAGGCGAAACTCCTGTTTGCTCAGCTGCTTCATGTAGGCCAAGCCTTTTTCTTGGCCGAGCCGTCTCAACTTCCAGGAAAACCACTCGGGTTTAGTGCCGTCCATGCCGATCTTGCCGCGCCATTTTGGATTCAATAAATCGTCGTCGCTCACCGGCACTTCGCCACGCTTCACCATGCGCGTGTTGTAGGCGATGATGTTGGGCATCATGTAAATCGCCGCCCAATAGCCTTCGGCGTCGAAGAAGCCTTTCTGTAGATTCTTCGTCTCTGGCGAGAGATATTTGCCGAGCAAGTTTCGCTTCTTCAAAAAATAGGCTTGGGTCTCGGCCGATTGGACGACGTCGAAGTCGAAGCGGCCGGCTTGGGTCTCGGTCATGATCTTGGTCAACAGTCGTTCGCCGACGGCGCGGAACATGCTGACTTGCAGGAACGGATACTTAGCGCGAAAGGCGTCGTTGAGCTTCTGCGCCTGGTCGACGGTCATCGAGGTGTAGAGAACCAGCGAGCCTTCCTTCTTGGCGCCTTCGATGACGGACTCATGATTGTTGGCGCGGGCCGGAGCGGCGACGAGAAAAATTAGCAGTGCGCTTAGCGTGACAATTGTTCTTCTATACATCAATCGAACCTCGACCCGAACTCGTGCCGGATACTATCAAGGCGTGAGCGAGAGGGTCAACCGCGTGATCACAGAAGTTTCCCGGCGCGAAATAAAAAAGGGATGCCGCCGGGCATCCCTTGGTTCGCAGTTGCGCGGATGGTTGGTTTACGCGTTTGGTAGCAGCGCCTGGAAATCCGCCGGGAAAAGTTTCAGCGCGCTTTCGATGGGTGGGCCGGGCATTGCGATCAGGTTGCAAAAACCTTTGCCTTTGTTGAAGGCGAGCAGTTTGCCGAACTGATCGAGCATCGCTTGATTGCCTTGCTTTTGCTGCACTCTTTTCATCAGCATGGCCAGGCTTTTGGTTTCCATCTGGCAGGCCGGACATTGAGCGCAGGACTCGGCGGCGAAGAATTCGGTGATGCGCACCAGTTCGTCGACGATGGAATCGCCTTCGCGGACGATATGGACGACGCCGCAGCCGAGCATTGAGCCGGCGTCGCGCATGGCGTTGGGATCCAAGGGTGTGTCGATCTTGTCTGCCGGCAAATAGGCGGAGGACGGCGAGGCCGGCATGATCGCTTTGATCTTCTTGCCGTCTTTCATGCCGCCGCCGCAATTTTCGATCAAATGGCGCATCGGCGTGCCGAAGGGCAACTCATAGATACCGGGCGTGTTGACGTCCTCGGTTTCGTTGAGCGAAAACAGCATGGTGCCGGGACAGTCCTTGGTGCCAAAGCCGCGGTACCAATCGGCGCCCTTGAGCATGATACGCGGCACGTTAGCGAGCGTCTCGACGTTGTTTACCGAAGTCGGTTTGCCGAACAAACCGACGGTGACCGGGAAGGGCGGTTTCTGGCGCGGTTGCGGCTTGCGCCCTTCGATGACTTCCAACACCGCGGTGTCTTCGCCGGCGACATAGTTATGCGGTGCGGCGATGATCTCAAAATCGAGATCGTAGTTGCTGCCAAGGATTTTTTCGCCCCAGTAGCCGGCGGCTTTGGCCTCGCTCAGCGCATCGTTGATGCTTTTGATCGCGGTTTCATATTTGGCGTTGATATAGAGATAGGCTTTGCCGGCGCCGATGGCGAAGGCTCCAAGCACCGCTCCTTCGATGACCAGGTGCGGCAAGTTTTCTAATAGCACGCGGTCTTTGCGGCTGCCCGGCTCGTCTTCTCCGCCGTTCATGACCAAGTAACGCGGTTGTTCGGGCGCTTCGCGGGTGAACTGCCATTTTTTCCCGGTGGGGAAACCCGCGCCGCCATGACCGCGCAAGCCGGCGTCGGAGACAACTTGAATCACTTCCTCGGGGCTGCCCTTGAGGGCCTTGGCCAAGGCTTCATAGCCGCCGCGCGCTTGATATTCTTTCAGCCCTTCGCGGCCCTCGACCACGCCCTTGGGGAAAAGGATGCCTTCCATGAGTCTAGAACACTCCCGTATCGAGTAGTTGGTAGATCAATTCCTTGAGCGACGAGTCGATGGTGTCGAGCCGCTGGACATGGGGAGCGCCGGCGAGATGGGCAACGATGTCGTCGAGATCTTCGCTCTTGACGTGGGCGTACCAATTTTTTTCCGGATAGATCACCACGTTGGGACCTTCCTGGCAGGCGCCGAAACACATGTACGGCTTGACGTCGACGTCGGTGAGACCCTTGGCGGCGATTTTTTGTTGCAGCTCCGCGGCCAACTGCTCCGATCCACGGGACTTACAATCGATGTTTTGACAGACAAGGCAGCTTTGGCTCACGGGCATCTCCTTGAGTCCTACTTACTAACCGGCGATGGGATATGCAACAGCTGAGCGGCGGTCTCAGTTCAACTGGATTTGCGATACCCAGTCCTTGCCCTGGATGATATCGGCAAGAATCTTTTCATCCTCGGCATTGGGCAAGGCGTCGTACAGGTGCTTCTGGTAGTCCGCCGCACTGAGCAGTTCACCGGTGACGCTGTAGGGCTTGCCGACATGCTCGCCGATGGAGCGGTTAAACTTCAAATCGGGCGCCGTCAGTTTCGCCTGTCCCTCCGGCACCAGCTGATTGAGCTGGTCGAGGAGCTGCTGGGACTCACGCATGTAATGCTCGCGCGCCAGATCGTTGAGTTTGTCTTTGGCCGCCGGCTCGGTGGCGGCATGCTCGTCGTAACGCCCCTTGATGCCCCAGGTGTAGGCCCAGTGGGCCGACGACGAATTGTTGGTGCCGAACAGATCGTAGGCGGTGGACAGCCACTTGTTGAAATATTTTTGCACGATCGGCACGGGGATTTTTTTCGCCCTGAGCACGCGAGTTAGACCGGTGTGGCCGGTGAACATGTGGAAATGCTCTTCCTTGAGCATCGCCGTGACGCTTTCGGCGAGCGGCGCGAAGGACGAGTGGCTGAGCATGGTCAACTGATACTTGCCGTCGCGATCGACGAATTCCGTATAGGTGAAAAAATCCAGCCAGTTGTTCACCGGCGCGTTGAACGAGCCCAACAGCCGGTCGCCGCGGAAGGCGCGGCGTTCGAGCAGCTTGCGCGCTTCGAGCTTGCCGGAATCGCCAAAGTAGTTGACCAGCAAGTAGCACATCTGCCAGCCATGGCGCATTTCCTCGCTGTTGACGCGCGTCAGCGCTTTGCGGTCGTACTCGGTCGGCGCAGTATCGAGCAAGTTTTTCTGCTGCTCCACCGAAGCGAACTCGGTGTCGCCCTGATAAACGATCAGGTTCATCAAGGCGTCGCGGATCGACTGATTGGGGATCTGGCCGACGCGCTGCCACTTTTGCTGACCCTTAAAGTCACCGAACTCGATGTCTGGTGAATGGAGTTCGCCCAACTTGGTTTCGAACTTATAATCGCCAAGCAGCGCGGCATCGTAACCAATGTCTTTCTGCCAGTGATGGAAATAATCGATCCAGTCATCGAAGGTAGAGATTTTGGTCATGGGCTTTCCTTTCGGTCCAAACTGCAATTCGAACGATCGTTCGAACTAGTTTATAGCCTTTCGGCTTGGCGAAATCAACCCCGCCGACAAAGTTGCCGCGTGGCTGTCCCCATTTGGAGCGCCTATTGGGGATTTGGCTAGCGGTACATCTCGATCAGCTCGACCATCTCAAGTTGTCGAATTTGCTCGAAAAGATAGCGCTTTATCTCACCCACGGTGTCCATGCCCAGGACGATTTGAGCGGTGGTTTGGGCGGCTTGATAGCTGATCGATCGGATCGCCTTCTTGATGACGGGTAAATAGAGCGCCCCCATGCTGAACTCCTCCAAACCCATGCCGAGGAGCACCAAGGCGCACAGCGGGTCGCCGGCCATTTCGCCGCACATGCTCACCCGCTTGCCAACTTTCTTGCCGGCATTGATGGTAGCGCTGAGCGCCGATAGCACGGCGGGATGGAGCGGCTCGTAGAGATTGGCAACTTTTCGATTGCTGCGATCCACCGCCAAGAGATACTGAATCAGATCGTTGGTGCCGATACTCAGAAAATCGACTTCGCGGAGAAACCGTTCGGCCAATTGCACAGCGGCCGGCACCTCGACCATGATGCCGAGTTCCATTTTCCGGTCATAGGGCGTGCCTTCGCGGTCCAGTTCGCTCTTGGCTTCGGCCAATAATTCTTTGACCTTTTGAATCTCTTCCAGGCTGGAAATCATCGGCACCAGCATGCGCACCAGGCCGAGATCGCCGACCCGCAGAATCGCCCGCAGTTGGGTCTTGAAGATTTCTTCGACTTCTAACGAGATACGAATCGAGCGCCAGCCGAGAAAGGGATTGGGCTCGACCGTTACATTGCGCATGTAGCTGGGATATTTGTCCGCGCCGATGTCGAGGGTGCGAATCGTCACCGGCTTGCCGGTCATGCCTTCGACGACCCGTTTATAAAGCGCAAATTGTTCTTCTTCGCTGGGAAAATCCCGGTGCGACAAGAAAGGAATCTCGGTGCGATAGAGACCGATGCCCTGGGCGCCGTGCAGATGGGCAAACGCCACGTCGCTCAACAAGCCAACGTTAGCGCATAACGAGACCCGGTGGCCGTCGGTGGTTTGCGCCGGCAAATCCTTGAGCTCGCCGAGCTCGCGGTTGAGCTCGGCATAATCGCTTTCCAAACGGTCGTACTCGCGGATCACTTCGCTGGTCGGATTGACATGGACGCCGCCGGAGTTGCCGTCGACGATCAACATATCGCCCTGGTGCACTCGGTCCATTAGCTCTTCGACGGCGACGATGCTGGGAATCTCGAAAGACTTGGCCAATATCGACGCATGAGAGGTGACGCCGCCGGTGGACAAGACGATGCCCTTGAACTTGTCGCCTTCGAGCATGCTCAGGTCGGCGGGCGAAAGGTCCTGGGCGACCAAGATAGCGTCGTCCGGCACGTCGTATTGTTGGCCCTCTCCGCCGGATAAGGTTTCGAGTAACCGCTGCGCCGCGTCTTTGACATCGGCTGTCCGTTCGCGCAGGTAGTTGTTGTCGATCTTGGCGATGGTCTCCATGTAACGTTCGAAGACCACGCGAACCGCGTACTCCGCGACATAACTACCCTTGCGAATCTGTTGTTCGATCTGGTGAATGATCTGGGGATCTTCGAAGATCAGCCGGTAGACGTCGAAGATCGCGCCCTCTTCCGCCGAGATCAGGCTGCTCATGCGCCGCTTAATGACGTTGATCTGGTCAATGCCGCGTTCCACCGCGCCACGAAAGCGCTCGATCTCATGTTTCGGATTGCGTGACTTGCGCTTCTTGATCGCCGCCAGTTCCATGCGCGGTTCCAGGACAAAGGCTTGGCCGCGGCCAAATCCCGGTGACGCCGCCAGGCCGGTCAAACGGCCGCGCCATTTTTGTTTGGCCTTGGTTGAAGTCTCCGGCGGCGCGGCTTCGTAGGAACGCAGCTTGCGCATCGCCTCGTTCATGCGCTTCTGGTAATCCTTACGCTCCTCTTCCTTGGAGCGCAGGTTGTCGGTGAGCCGGGCCTGGAGAATGATGCTCGCGGCTTGCCCCGAGATGGTGGTCAACAGGCGAATCTCGTCGCGCGAAAACTCGCGTCGACGTGAAGTCTGCACCACCAGGACTCCCAGGGGTATTTTCATTTCCAGCAGCGGCACACCGAGAAACGAATGGAAATGCTCTTCGTGGGTTTCCGGGAAATATTTGTAGCGCTTATGGGCCAAGGCGTCGACCACCATCACCGGCTTCATCTGCTCGATGACCAAGCCGGTCAAACCTTCGCCGGTGCCCATGGACACTTTGCCCACCGACTCGGGATCGAGACCCATGGTGGCGCAAAGGGTCAGACGGTTTTTCTTGGCTTCGAAAATATACAGCGAGCAGACTTCGGTCTGCATCCGCTCGGCGACGGTGGCGACCAAGCGGTCCAACGTCTCTTGCAGATCGTGGGAATGAGTAATCAGCGTGCTGATGTCCGCGAGAATCCCTAGGTGCGGGTGCGTGGTGCGGGAGATCTTGGTGTTCTTGGCCATGGCAGCTGATTATAGACGAAAATAGAGATTTCTATAAAACATAAATTTCGCGCCTTCGCCAGGTCAAGGCTGCGCCCGCGGTGGCGCCGGTGCTGCGCGCACGCAGCCCAGCTACAATTTCATGCCACTGTGATATATTGCCGCCATGGGTCAGATTGCCGGTCTAGGGGGCATGCGCCATATCGCGCTCAAAGTGCGCGAGGTGGCGCGGGCGAAACGGTTTTACCAAGAGCTGCTCGGCATGAGCGTGGTCTGGGAGCCGGATGCGCGGAACGTTTATCTCTCTTCCGGCTGCGACAATCTGGCGCTCCACGAGGTTGCCGAGGATTTCGCGAATTCCGCAGACGAACGACAGCTCGATCATCTCGGCTTCATCGTCGACAGTATCGACCGGGTGCGCGAGTTGGAGCAGGATTTCATCCGCCAAGGCGTCACCATCGTTCATCCTTTCAAGATTCATCGCGACGGCAGCGCGTCCTTCTATTGCGCCGATCCCGACGGCATCGTCATTCAAATGCTCTACGAGCCGACCTTGAGTCGACAAAATCTTCGCTGAGGGGGCCTATGCTTTACGAATCGGAGCGCGGCGATTTCTCACTGATGTTGTTGGGCGATGTCATGCCGACGCGGCGTTTAGCGGTATTCGGCGAGGAGCGCTATTTGAAACTGCGCGAAGTATGCGCCAGCGCCGACGCCACCTTCGCCAACTTGGAAACCGCCGTGCACCGCTACCTCGAAGGCCACCAGAACATCAGCGGCGGCACTTACATGACCACCGAGCCGCAGCTGCTCGAAGATTTGAAATGGCTGGGCGTCAATCTGGTTTCCACCGCCAACAATCACGCCTTCGACTACGGCGAGGAAGGGATCATGGCCACTTGCGGCTATCTCGACAGCGCCGGCATCGCCCACGCCGGCACCGGCAGACATTTGCGCGAGGCGCGCGCGCCGGCCTATCTCGATACCCGACGGGGCCGGGTCGCCTTGATCGGCGTCACCGCGACCATGCCGGCCCATTCCATCGCCGGCGCCCAGCGGCCGGATACGCCGGGACGCGCCGGGGTCAATCCGCTGCGCCATGGTTTGACTCATATCGTCGACCAGCGCGGCCTCGATGAACTGCGCCGTCTGGGCGCGACTCTGGGGTATGACGCGGCGCGCACCAGGCGGGAAAACTTGGGCGATGCGCGCGCGCGGGTGGGCGCGCAAAGCGCGACGGAATACAGCTTGGGCAATCTGCGTTTTGAATTGGGAGCCGGCTTCGGTTTACGCACGGCCGGCCATAAGCGCGATGTCGAGGAAAATCTCCAGCAGATCAAAGAAGCTCGGCGCATGGCCGATTGGGTGGTGGTGAGTCTCCATTGCCACGAGCTCGGCGGGGAAAAATTGTTAACCGCGGCGCAGCGCAGCGAGATTGACGAGCTCGCCGATTTCGCCGTCGACTTCGCCCATCGCGCCATCGAGGCAGGAGCGGATGTTTTCGTCGGCCATGGACCGCAGGAGCCCTTCGGCGTCGAGATTTACCAAGGCCGGGCGATTTTCTACAGCGTCGGGACGACCATCTTCGAGCTCGAAACCCCGCGTTATCTCGCCGAAGAAGCCTACGCGCGCTACGGCCTCGGCGGCGACGCCGGCCCGGCCGATTTCGCCGACACACGTTATCAAAACGACCAGGTCGGCCATCCGGCCGATCCCAACTATTGGAAACAAGTCGTCGCCAAGTGTGAATTCAAGGAGCGCAAGCTGGCGCGGGTCGATCTCTATCCCTTGGATCTTGGTTTTGGTAAACCGCGCTGGCAACGCGGCCGGCCGCTGTTGGCCGATGAAAAGCTCGGCCGCGAAATCATCGATAAGGTCGCCGGCTTGTCGCGCCGCCATGGCACCGAGGTCAAGTGGCAGGATGGGCGCGGCGTGATCTTGTTCGAGTAGGTCGTTTTCTGAGGAAAGCGAACTGCTACTTTTTTCTGAGCTTCGGATTGAGCACGTCGTTGATGCCGTCGCCGAATAGATTGATGCATAGCACCAATAGCGAAATCGCCAAGCCGGGAAAGAGCGCCAGCCAGACCGAGACGCCGAGCCGTTCCTGAGCCTCGCTCAATAGCGAACCCCAGCTGATCAAATTGGGATCGCCGAGTCCGAGAAAGCTCAATCCCGCTTCCAAGAGAATCGCCCGCGCGACCAAGATTGACGCCACCACCACCGCCGGCGGTATGGCGTTGGGGAGAATCTCGCGAAAGATGACTTTACGGTGGCTGGCGCCGATGGCGCGGGCGGCGATGACGAATTCGCGCTCGCGGAAGGTGAGAAATTGCGCGCGCACCACTCGCGCGACTTCAGGCCAACCGAGGATGCCGATGACGAGAATAATTTTTCCAATGCCGGTGCCGAGCATGGCGATCACCAACAGGGCGAGAAAAAAGCGCGGCACCACCAGGACGTATTCCGTGACCCGCATCAGGATCACGTCGGTGCGGCCGCCGAAGTAGCCCGACAGCGCGCCGATCAGGATGCCCAGCGCCATCGACGCGGCGGTGGCGAGAAAGCCGACCAAGAGCGGCACCCGGCTGCCATGGATCACCCGGCTCAAGGTGTCCCGGCCGAGATCGTCGGTGCCCATCCAGTGGCCGACGCGCGGTGGGGTCAGCGTGTCATTGCCAAGGGCGAAGGGATCGTAGGGTGACAGCGGGTAGGCCAGCGCGGCGGCGAGGATAAAGCCGATGATTAAATACAAACTCCACTCCGCGGCGCGGTTTCGACGGAACTGTTGCCAGAGTTGACGCCAAGACATGGTTTGCGCTTATTTCTGGTATTTCACCCGCGGGTCGAGCCAGAGGTAGACCAGGTCGACGATCAGATTGACGACCACCACCAGCGCGGTGGTCATGAGGAAATTTCCCATCAGCACCGGGTAGTCGCGTTTGACGATGGACTCGTACATGAGCCGGCCGATGCCGGGCCAGCCGAAGACGGTTTCGACCAGCACCGAGCCGGTGAACAGAAAGCCGACATCGACGCCGATGATGGTTACCACCGGCATCAGCGCGTTGGGCACCATGTGGTGGGCGATGACGTCTTTTTCATGTAAGCCCTTGGCGCGCGCCACCGTGACGAAATCTTCGTAGGCCACTTCCAGCATGCTACTGCGCATCATGCGCGCGTTAACCGCCAGATGGCGGATCGCCAAGGCGGTAAACGGCAGCACCAGGTGGGCGGCGCGGTCGAGCAAGGCCGCCGCGCCGGTCAGATCGGCGCCGACGGTTTTGATCCCTTGGGACGGCAGCCAGCCCAAGTCGATGGCGAAGGTGGCCATGAGCATTTGGCCGAACCAGAAGGCCGGCACGCAATAGCCGAACAGCGATAAGGCGCTGATGCCGTTATCCGCCAGCGAGTAGGGTTTGCGGGCTGAGAGAATCCCTAAAAAAATTCCCACGGCAGCCGAGAAGACCAGCGCCGGCAGCATCAATTGCAGGGTCGCCGGCAGGCGGTCGAGGATCACGTTCAGCACCGGCTGGCGGTAGTAAAAGGAAAAACCCAAATCGCCGGAGAGAATATTTTTGATGTAGAGCAGCAGCTGAATATAGAGCGGCTGGTCGAGGCCGAAAGCTTTGCGCATCTCGGCGAGATAGGCCTCGGGGGCGGGAAACTCGCCGACCAGGGCTTGAATCGGATCGCCGGGCGCCAGATGAATCAAGATGAAATTAAACACGATGACGCAAACCAACAGCGGCAGGGCATGGAACAGGCGGCGCAGGACGAAGGTCAGGATCGGCATTAGCGCTCGCTATCGCTCGCGATTTCAGATTTCAAATTCCCGATTCCAAATTGCCGGAATGGAACGCGACATTCATTGGCCAATTACTCGCGCTCGAAGTCGCCTTCTTTGAGCGCGCTGCCTTTGACCCACCAGATCTCGTCCATGCGCTCGTAGGTTTCGGTGCTGGTGAGGGCGCCGCGGAACTGGTCCTTGATGATGTTCAGTTGCAGCCGGTCGGCCACCGGAATGGTCGGCAGATCGCGCAGCAAAATATCTTGCACCTCAAAGTAGGCTTTGACCATGTCGGCTTTCTTGGTCGCGGCCACCGCTTGGTCGAACAGTTGGTCGACCTTGGGATTACAAGCGGGTGAAGTTGGTGAACGGCTGGCCGGTAATCGACGCGGTGGTGTACAGGCGCGCGGTGCCGAGGGCGGGATGGCCGCGGGTGGTGAGTGGGCCGAACCACAGATCGAAATCGTATTTCTGAAATATCCTCTCCAGCATCACCGAGCGCTCGAGCCGTTCGAGCTTGATGTCGATGCCGACCGCTTTTAATTGCTCGCGCAGGATTTGCACTGGCCGCTCGGCGTTGTCGTTGCCGGCTTCGAAACTGAGCTTGAGAGCGAAGCGCGTGCCGCCGGCGCCGCGCGCATGGCCCGCTTCATCGAGCAGGGCGTTGGCCTTTTTCAAATCGAAGGGATACTTGGGCACGTTGGCGTTATAGGCCCAGGGGATGCCCGGCGGGATCACGCTGTCGATGACTTTGCCCACCGCGCGCAAACCTTTTTCGACGACGAATTTCTTGTCGATGGCGTGGGCGATGGCGACCCGCACTTCGCGCTTGGCGAGAATCGGGTTGCCTTTCAAATTGAAATTGACGCCGATCAACGACGGCGAGCCGATGTCCTTGATGACGGCGTTTTTCACTTTCCTGAGCCGGTCGACATGCTGGTAGGGAAACGAGTTGCTCGCGATGATCGCGTTGACCTCGCCGGTTTCAAAGGCGATGGCGCGGGTCGCCGCATTGGGGATGATGCGATAAATCACGCTGTCCAAGAACGGCCGGCCTTTCTTGAAATAATTTTCATTGCGCACCAACGTGATGTGGCTGCCTTTGTTCCATTCCTTAAATTTGAACGGGCCGCTGCCGATGGGTTGGTCGTTGTTGCGCGGATTTTTGAACACGTCGCTGTTCTCGTAAATATGCTTGGGCATGATGCAGCCGTCATGGGCGGTGAGGATTTCCAAAAACGGCGAATAAACTTTCTTGAGACTGATCTTCACCGTGGTGGCGTTGGGGGTCTCGATCGCCTTAATGTTGCGGTAGGCTTCGCGACCGCGCGCATTGTACTTGCCGACCAGATTCTCGAAGCTGAATTTTACGTCGGCCGAGGTCAGCGGCTGGCCGTCATGCCATTTGACGTTGTCGCGCAATTGAAAGGTGTAGTCCAAGCCGTCCGGGGAAATCTCCCAGGATTTCGCCAGGTCGGGATGGGGATTGGACTCCTCATCCATGTGCAACAGACCGTTGTAAATGTTCGACGTCACCATGGCGACGATCTGGCTGCTCTCGATGCCGCAGTTGAGCGTCGACGGATCGGCGGCAATGCCGAGGATCAACGTCCCGCCGCGGCGCGGGTTGCCCTCCACCGGACCGGCCCAGGCGGCGCTGTGGGCGAGCGCCAACCACAGCGCTAGGAAAGCCGCGAGCCGCCGGTAGCGTCGTCGATCAGCCTCTTTTGTTTTTGCTAATGTTCGCATGGTATCGCTCCAGCTATTTGCCTAGATTTTGAGATCCCTGCCGTTCATGCAGCCCATCAAAGCGTTAACGTCATTGAGGTTTTCCAACCGGTCGATCAATCCGGCCAGCCGTTCGGCGCGGCCGCGGCTAAGCGCCATGCTCGCGCAGTCGAAGAATTTGCCGTGAATATCGCCGCTGCTGGTGTAGGTCTGGCGCTGGGCGACTTCGATGGTATGGCTCGCGCCGTTTTTTAAAGTCACCGTGATCCGGTCGGCGGGCTCGGGCTCGCCCGGCTTATGGTCGTTGGGCCGGTGCTTGATTTTGGCCATGGCGGCGCGCACCCGCGGATCGTGGATATTCTCGTCGGTGAACTGTTCGAGAGTGACCTTGCCGTCGAGTAACGCCAGGGCGAGGATGAACGGCATGCTGTTGGGTCCGGCGATCGCTTCCTGGGGATCGCTGCGCGCCAGCGAGCGCTGGTGAAAGTCGCTCTCGACGCTATTCACGTCGTCCGCCGTGAAACCATGTTGCTGGCGCAGCGCCAACAAGCCTTCGATGGGCCGGTGCGCCGGCGTGCAGGTGGGGAAGCGCTTGATCGGCGGCATGACCTCCATGTGAAAATATTTGCCCAAGTCTTGGGTCAGCGCGTCCCAGTCGCACTCGCCTTCGAGGCAAAGCGCGCTGGCGAAGCCCATGGGCGCTTCGAGTATGGTTCGGTCCGCGGTGAAACCTTTTTGCGCCAGCAGCGCGGCGCTGACGCCGTTGCGCGCGGCGTTGCCGGTTTGCAGCGCTTTGGCCATGGTGCCGAAGTTGCGCCGGACGCCGCCGGCGCCGGCCACGGCGATGCCGAATGCGGTCGCCATCTGTTGGCCATCCAGCCCCAAAACTTTTCCCGCCGCCGCGGCCGCGGCCAAGCTCCCGGTGGTGCCGCCGGCGAACCAACCGCGCGAGGTCGGTCCGCCCTGGTTGTTGCGTCGGCCGGCATCCAGCGCCGCGTCGAGTCGAAAACAGATATCGCGCCCGAGGATGTAAGCTTCCAAGAGTATCGCGCCGCTGGCGCGCGGGCCTTCGCCGAGCGCCAGGGCGGCCGGCACAGTGTGGGTGCTGCCGTGGATGTTGTCGTCGAAGTCGAGCGCGAAGGCGAGCGCGCCGTTGGCCCAAGCGGCCATTGCCGGCTCGGTGCGCAGGTCGCTACCGATGACGCCGGCGCGCGGCGCCGCCGCCGCTTCGACCAGGTATTCATTCAATATCCGCGCGATCGCTTGGCGCGACGCCGCCAGGGTCACGCCCAGGACATCGAGGATCACCAGCTTGGAGATTTCCACCGCCTTGGCGGGAATGTCTGGCAGCCGGGTATCGACGACGAACTGCGCGAGAGTTTCTGTCGGGCCCATGGTTGGATCCTTTCGCCTCGCTGGCGCGCGGCTTAGCTGCTCGCCATCAGCCGGCCATATTGCGGCTTGGGCTGCCAGCAGTTCACTAAATGCAAAATATGCCAAGCCGTCGCCACCTGGTTGGTCAGCACCGGCTTGGCGAATTCGGCCTCGAGTTTGGTAATCACCGGCAGCGTCAGCCAGGCGCCGCCGCCGATGTAGATGCCGTCGGCGTCGGGAAATTGTTCCAGGGCGCCGCGGCCGAGCTCATAGGCAAGCGCGAGATTATCGTGGCTACTGACCTTGACGAAGTCGGCGGGGATCATGGCGCGGCTGTTGACGCCGATCATCGACACGCCGCCGGCGGCGAAGAATTTACCGAGGGTCGCGTTCATGGGCTCGGTCCATTTATTGGCCGCGGCGATTTTCTTGATACCCAGATGTCTGGCGGCGGCGACGACATCGAGGACGGTGGAGGTCGCCGGCACTTTGCCCTGCGCTTCGATGCGCGCCAATAAGCGCTGTAAGAATTCCTGGCCGGCCAGGATCGGCAGCGGCACGCCGGATTGGAGGATAATGTCGACGCCGCGCTCGGTGAGCATGGCGACGAGTTGATCGATCGGCTCAAACACGCGTTCCACATCTTCGCGGCTAAATTCCTGCAGGCCCACTGGGATCGCCACCATCATAACGCCGTCGGGCACCAGCTTATAAAATTCATAGGCGGCGTTATCGATGATCGGCAGCGGCGACAGCACGCCAATTTTGCGCTTGGGAATATGTTCTTCGAACATGGCCACTCCGGTAACTACTTCTTGCCAAACACTTCAGCGAAAAGTTTTTGATAGTCGCCAACCTTGTCGCCGATATCGGGATCGTTGACATGCAGCTTGACGTTCTTCGGCATCCACGGCGCGCCGATGCCGCGGCGGGTCGGCTGCATGTTTTGACTCTGATAAATGCGCTGGCCCTCTTCCGAGAGCAAAAAGTCCATGAACAGCTTGGCCGCGTTAGGGTGCGGCGCGTTCTTGTTAATGCCGCCGGCGATGGTGTGGACGATCATCGGGTCGAAGGCGACCCAGTCGAGCGGCGCGCCGGCTTTCTTTAAGCGCTCGACATCGTCGGCGTAGAGATCGATGGCGAATGGAATTTCACCGGCGGCGACCAAATTGGTCAATAACGACGTGCTGGCGCGCAGACTGACACCTTGGCGCGCCAGCCGGCGCACGTATTCGATGCCCGCTTTTTCGCCCTTGATCTTGAGCATGTTGACAAACCATACATAGGCCGCGTCTTCGAGGCCGAGTTTGCCTTGCCACTTCGGTTCGAGTAGATCGTCGTAGGAGCGCGGCAATTCGGACTTTGGCACCAGGCGAGTATTGTAGGCGAGCGCGTGCACCGCCAGATAGAGCGAGGTGTAGAAGCCGTCCCGGTCTTTCATTTCGTCAGGAATCTGTTTTCGCTCCGGCGGATCGTATTGAAGGAGCAAGCCCTTTTTCTTGAAAATATCGATGTACCAGTCGGTGGTGCGGACGATGTCGGCGCTGTGTTTGCCGGCGCGGCTCTCGGTTTCGAAGCGCACCAGCAGGCGCTGACTTTGAACCCTTGTCTTCCTGGCCTGAATGAATGGATACTTCTTCATGAAGCCGCGGTTGATCTGTTCATCGATTTCAGCCGAGCCACCGCCGAACCAATCTATTGCGCCTTCTTTTTTTGCCCCTTCGATAAGGTCGGAGTTGGCGGCGAAGCCTGGAGCCCCGTTGCCCAGACAGAGCAGCAGGGCGGCAAGCGAAAAATAACCAATGCGCATCACGATGACAGCCCCCAAAATTAGGGTTAATCGGAATTGTGCAATACATAGCACATCCCAGCGGAACGTTACCAAGTGGTTTTTTCGGGTGGTAATCCGCTTGACCCGCCCGGTTGTCTTCAACTAACCTCCGAATCGCCGGCGCCGATGGTGCGGCAACCTAAAAATAGGAGCGTGCAATGTACGATCTGGTAATCAAAGGCGGACGCATTTACGACGGCTCGGGACTGCCGAGTTATCACGGCGATGTCGCCATCGCCGGCGGCAAGATCGTTGAGACCGGGCGGATCAGCGGCGGCGCCAAGCGCACGCTGAAGGTCGACGGCTTGGCGGTGGCGCCGGGCTTCATCGATCCGCATACCCATATGGATGCCCAACTGTTCTGGGACCCGCTGGGGACGTCGTCCTGTTTTCACGGCGTCACTTCGGTGATCGTCGGCAACTGCGGCTTGAGCCTGGCGCCGGCGAAACCGGAGGATCGCGAAGCGGTGGTGAAAAGTTTCGTCCGCGTCGAAGCGATCAGCCGGCGCGTGCTCGAAGAGGGCATCGAATGGAAATGGACCTCCACGGCGGAGTATCTAGCCGCCCTCGGCAACCGTTTGGGCATCAACGTCGGCGCGCTGGTCGGCCATATCGCGGTGCGCCATTACGTCATGGGCGAAGACGCCGTCGAGCGCGCGGCGACTTTGGAAGAGGTCGCCAAGATGAAACAGCTGGTGCGCCTCGGCATGGAAGCCGGCGCCGTCGGTTTCTCCACCAATCAGAATCCGCGCCATGTCCGCGAGGATAAAAAGCCGGTGGCGAGCCGGCTGTCCACCGATGAGGAGCTGGGTTCGCTGCTCGATGTTCTAGGTGAGATGAACGCCGGCATTGTGCAATTAAGCGGCGGCGGCACCGGCGCCAGCGGACGCATTGAATACGCCGCCGGTTTGGCGCGGCGCACCGGCCGGCCGGTGCTGTGGCAGAGCATTTCCCATAGCTGGACGCGGCCGGATAATTGGCGCGGCATGTTGGCTGAGACGGCGAAATATTTTCAGGAAGAAGGCTTGCCGATCTACGCCATGACTCAGGCGAAACCATTTGAGATGCGCTACAGCCTGCTCGACGCCCAGTGCTTCGATGAATTCCCCACCTGGAAGACCGCCATGTTTAGCCCGGTGGAAGTGCGCAAGCAGATGTTCAGCGACGCCGACTGCCGCCGCAAGCTGCGCGCCGAAGCGATCGAGGATAAATCGGCGTCGGTGTTCCCGCGCCGCTGGGATGTCGTCAACGTCGACCAGGTGAAGCTCGCGAAAAACAAATCCTTCGAACACCAGACGGTGGAAGCCGTCGCCAAGCAGCAGGGCAAAGATGGCTTGGACTGTTTTCTCGATATGTCGCTGGAAGAAAATCTCGAAACCCGCTTCTCACATATCACCACTCAGGGCGATCCCAAGGCGGTGTGCGAGATTCTCAAACATCCGTCGGTGGTGATCGGCCAATCCGACGCCGGCGCGCATATGGGCTACGACGCGCGCTTCGGTTATTGCACGGCGTTTCTCGGCCGCTGGGTGCGCGACCATGGCATCATGAGTTTGGAAGAGGCGGTGTCGAAATTGACCTTCCGCGTGGCATCGATTTTCGGCCTCAACGATCGCGGTCTGTTACGCCAAGGCATGGCGGCGGACGTGGCGATCTTCGACCCGGCGACCATCAATACCCAGGCGCCGGAGTATGTCCAAGACTTGCCTGGCAATGAAACCCGAATGATTCAAAAAGCCACCGGCGTGCCGTTCACCGTCGTCAACGGCACCGTGGTAATCGAGGACGGCGCGCCCACCGGCGCGCTGCCGGGCAAAGTGCTCAGGCCGGCGGCGTGGAAAAACTAGGGAATGGAGTGATGGAGTATTGGAGTAATGGAGTGATGGGGTTCCGGAAGTTGGTTTCGACAGTGCGGTTCATCGCGTGGTTGCTGGCGTTGGTGACTTCGGTTGCATGGTCGACGGTTCACGCTCAGCAACCTTTTTACAGCGGTAAGACGATTACTATCGTCGTCGGGTCGGCGCCGGGTGGGCTTTACGATTTGTGGGGGCGGCTGTTCGCGCGCACCATGGGAAAATATATTCCCGGCAATCCGACCATGCTGGTGCAAAACATGCCCGGCGGCGGCTCGATGATCGCGGCCAATTATCTCTACGGCATCGCCAAACCGGACGGCCTCGCCATCGGCATGTTTCAGACCCACATGTATCTGGAGCAATTGATCGGCCGGGCCGAAGCAAAGTACGACGTGCGCAAGTTCAACTGGCTGGGCTCCCAAGAAAAAGGCCAGATGATGTTCTACATCCGCGCCGACTCGCCGCATAAGTCCATCGACGACATTATAAAATCCAAAGACGTGCCCAAGTGCGGCGGCTCGGGCGGCGCCGATCAGACCGCGTTGCTGACTCGTCTAATCGAAGAAACCGTCGGCGGCAAGTTTCAGCGAATACTCGGCTATAAGGGCGGTGGCGATGTCGACTTGGCGATGGAGCGCGGCGAAGTAGTTTGCCGCGCGACCCGCATCACCGTGCATTTCAGCCGCGAGCCGTTTCTCTCCTGGGAGAAAAAAGGCTTCGACCGCCACTTACTCCAAGCTGGCAAAAAACGCGACGCCCGCTTGCCCGACGTACCGACGATCTACGAGCTCATGGACAAATACAAAACCCCGGACGGCCCCCGCCGCGCCGCGCAAGTTTTCCTCTCCGGCGACGAGCTCGGCCGGCCCATGACGGCGCCACCCGGCGTACCGGCGGAGCGTGTGAAAATTCTCCGTGAGGCCTATGCGCGGGCGCTCAAAGATTCCGACCTACTCGCCGAAGTCGACCGACAAAGGTTGGACATGGAACCGTCGAGCGGTGAGGAGATTCAAACTTTGCAAAGAGAGTTGGTTGAGCAGAAGCGCGATGTCATTGAGCGGGTGAAGAGGCTGTTGGAGAATTGACGGATGTGGTCCAGGCTCACAATTCTCCCGATCCGGTGACCATGAGTGCTATGTTGTCGTTTGCGAGCTAATTCAGCCATCCGTCCGTTGATATGATATGATCGCAAGGCCAAAGGGATAGGGGAGAATATCCAATGACGATCCAACGCACGGTCTATGCCTCGCCCGTGGATGCAATCGCTGCTTTGATACGCTCGCTGGTGGCGTATGAGCAACGTTATCAAATGAATTCGGCGGACTTCTACGCCAGCTACCTCAAAGGGGTTGCCGGGGATTCGGCGGACTTTGTCGAATGGGCGGGAGACTACCAGCATTATTTGGAGTTGAAGGAGGAGCTGGAAGAGAAGCTGGTGGCGGCGGGTGGATGACCACCGTCGACGAGTATTTTGTTCGAGTTCGTGTGTTGGTTCTGGGTGTGGCCGATGCCCAGGTCGAGCGCTACGAAGAACAGATATTGTCAGCCACAAGAGGGAACTTGCGAATCCGCTTGCGCTTCGGCGACCAATCGCTGTTAGAAATCAGTGAAGCCATCGTCCTGGTCGGTGGAGAACCGCACTGGCTCGCCTATCGCTACCATTATCAAAGTTCGCCCGCGATATTGGTTTTTCGCTACGACAATGCGCCCCATCACGTTGAGGTTGCCACCCACCCCGATCATAAGCATTCGGCAGAGGACGTTCTGGCGAGCACGCATCCTTCGATCGAGCAAATTTTGCCGGAAGTTGAAGTTATTCGAGGCCAGACTGTAGGTCGGAACTAGTCCAATGATCTTGACCGGCTGATAGCCGCGTCGCTGGGCGTGCAGGTGGTGCGGTTAAAGATTCTCCGCGACGCCGAAGTAGCGGGGCGCAGTCCAAACGATAATTAATCTCCAAGTAACGAGTACCTATGATAGAGGAACTGCGGAAGGGATAGCGTCTGTGGCTAAAACCGTAGAGGGATCGCTCGGAAAGAAGAAAGTTGTCGTCGATCTTCGCAAAGTGAAAGAGTTGCAGCGGCTGTTGAAAGCGACAACTGAGGGTGAGGCGGTGCGCATGGCGATCGATGCAAGCGTCGCCAACCTGCGCATGACCCGCTCGCTAAGTCGCTTTTTGGATGCGCTGGCCAAATAACAAGCTTCTTCGCACTGATTTAGGAGAAATTAACATGGCCTCGATGGGAACGCCTGCAACAGCAGAAAACCAAAACCCGCGAACATCGCGCTTTGAAGCACGCATCACGCGGGAACAGAGGGAGCTGTTTTTGAAAGCCGCCGCGATAACTCGCCGCTCGCTTTCTGATTTTGTCATCGCCAGCGCTTATGAAACCGCCGCGCGCACCGTGCGTGAGCACGAGGCGTTGGCGTTAACCGCCCGTGACCGGCAAGTGTTTGTCGCGGCGTTACTCAATGCGCCCGCGCCGGGAGCCCGTCTGCGCAAAGCGACGCGGCGCTACAAACAACGAATCGGCAAATAGATGCCGTCCGCTTCCGGCAAATCCCCATGGTTTGTCGAGCCCCTTGGCAAACAGCATGACCGCGCGGCTTTCGCGTGCGGTAACGAAACCCTTGACCGTTATCTTAAAGAAATAGCTAGTCAGGACGCGCGCCGACTTGTCGCCGCGCCCTTTGTTGCGGTCGCATCGACGGCGCCCAAAAACATTCTCGGCTATTACATGCTTTCCGCCTTCGGCATCGACTTGGGCAGCCTGCCGGCCGAAGTGGCCCGGAAGCTTCCGACCTATCCAGTCGTGCCGGCCACCTTACTCGGTCGGCTCGCGGTCGATCAGCGCTGCAGAGGGCAGGGGATCGGCGAGTTCTTGCTCATCGACGCGCTGCACCGCGCCTATGCCCAGTCATCGCAGATTGCCGCCGTCGCGGTCGTCGTCGACGCTATTGACGCGCAAGCCGTGCGTTTTTACCGCCACTTTAATTTTTTGCTGTTTCCGGAAACGCCAGACCGGCTCTTTCTCCCCATGAGAACTATCCGCAACATGTTCCAACGGATTTAGGAATGGTGAAGATTTATGTCCGCGCTACCCGGACCGCCTACGGATCAGGATAAGTGCTCCACAACGGCGTATTGGCGCCGCAGTGGATCGACAAAGGCTGGTGGTGCAGAGATGGCAGACGGAGTTGCCTATCAAGTACGAATCGGCAATCCCAACGACTGGGCTAAGCAGAATGGTTCAATACTAAGGCCTTCCCGCGAAGCGGCCATCAGTCCAGACCCATCTCGGAGGTAGTCAATTGAATCGTATCCTTTGGATCATTGTTGGAGTCGCAATTGTAGTTCTTGGTGTAGATATCATGCTTGAAGGTAGATTCTGTCACAAAGGCCATTGTCTAAATGTTACGGGAGCAGAGATGCCTGTTGGCGGGTTTTTCATATCGTTTGGATGTTTGGTTGTCTTCCTCGCGTGGAAAATTCGACGCGGTTCGTAGTCACCTGGGTCAAAGATTAGGGTCGCTTTTGTTTAGTTATCTGTTCCTTACTTTTCGAGTCACGTAAATGGATTGAGCAGTCGAACGCCTAAATCTTCAAAATGATCGAGGTTCCGCGTTGCCACTGTGAGATCATGGGTCAATGCGGTAGCGGCAATCTGTTTGAAAGGGGGAGGGGGTCAGGCTTTTACGTCCATACTATTTGACCTTGTCCTATCCCGCACGCCGGAGTTTCGATTCGCTGCCTAACGTGATTGCTTCTGCTTCATAGAGCGTTTCTGGAGCGATGTCCGCGCCGTTCGGCCACGCGATGGTTGGACCGTCGACAAAGAATTTTTTAAAGTAAAATTTGCTCTTCAGCGGTCGAAAGATCGGTCCGGTCAGCCACGGTTCGAAGTCGATTACCTTCTTCGTCCCATCGTTAAACTTAACTTCGATCAGGTAGTCTTTGACGTATTTAGCTTTTGTTACTGCAGGCAGCATCTGTGCTCCTATTTCAATGGTTCGATTCTCACGAAGGCTTTTTGTTGCCGCATGTGCTTCCAGTTATTGTCGAGTTCGAGCTTGTGGAGTCGTGCCCATTTCTTAATGAGATCTTTAGCGGTTCGCGAATCAATCTCGCCTTCGACAATCTTACCGTCGAAATCAAAGGTTGCATTTTGACCTTGGTACTCGGCATGAAAATGCGGCGGGTTATGATCGCGGTAAAACATGCGGATGATTATACCAAAGAATACGCTGATTGTGGGCATGACAGTTCAACAGGAAAGGTCTGGCCTGAGTGTTGAGTATTTTGTCCGCTTCGATTTCACACTACCGCCGCGCCCGCTCGGCAAAACTCCAATCGACCACGGTTTGAATTTTCGCCGTGGTCTTTTCTTTGGCCCTAAAAGTTCCCACCGAGATCCATTCTTCGACCACCGAGTCGGGGACGGTGAGGTCGGGGTTGAACTGCTCGCGGTAGAGTGCGTAAAAGCGTTCGGCCACCGGGCGGTCGAGCTTCAAAAGCTTTTCCACCAAGCCGGCGCCGATCTCGCGCTGGTTTTGCAAAAACAGGATCGAGTTGCGCAGGGCGCGCAGCATGCGGACGGTTTCTTCCGGTTCTTTGTCGATTTTCCGCTGCGAGGTGCTGAGGCCGACGATGGGGATTTTGACGTACTCGGCCATCTCCTTGATCGTCAATAATACCTTGAAGCCCTTTTGTTCGGCGCGGTATTCGAACGGGCTGTTGACCACTGTCGCGTCCACCGAGCCGCCGAGGAGCGCGGCGAAGCGGGCGTCGGGGCTGCCGGCGATGGATAACAGCGTGACGTCCTTGGTGGGATCGAGGCCGTTGCGGGCGAGCAATTGATAGATGGCGAAGTCCGCCGAGCTGCCGAAAGTATTGATCGCCAGCCGCTTGCCTTTGAGTTCCTTGACGCTGTTGATGTCGGGCCGGGCGATGATCGCGTAGCCGCTCGACTTGACCGTCGCGGCGACGATCTTCACCGGCAGGCCGCGGGTGGCGGCGCCGGCGATGAACGGCATGATGGTGACGTAGTCGAGCTCGTTGGAGAGCAGCGCGTTGAGCATCAGGTTGGTGCCCTGAAACTGGATGTAGCGCGGCTTGAGCCCTTCCTTCTCAAAAAAGCCGCGCTCCATGGCGACCCGGTCCGGCAGCGCGGTCCAGGCTGAGCCGCCGGTCCAGCCGATGTTGATCGGCTTGGGTTCGGCGGCGAAACTTACTCGCGGCGCCATCGCCGGCCATAGGACCGATAGGACGAATAGGACCGATATTGCGCGCTGCTTCATTTTGGCCTCGAGTTCAGCCGACTGCCGCGACTTTCTGCGGCGCGGCGCTGAGATGCTTGGCGAAGAATTCCACCGACTTGGCCCAGGAGCTGGTGTCATGTTCGGGCTTGTAGGTTTTGCCGCCGGCGCGATTAAAGCCATGGTGGGTGTCGGGGTAGAAGAAAAATTCATGGGCTTTGCCGAGCTTCGTCAGTTCGGCGTCGAGGCGGCGCATTTCATTGGGCGGCGGATTTTTGTCGAGCTCACCGAAGTGGCCTTGGATGGGGCAGGAGACATTGGCCGCGAAGGTCGCCGGCGCCGGCCGGTCGCCCCACTGGGAGTAGCAACCACCACCGTAGAAATCCACCGCCGCTTTGAACAGCGTGGTCGTCGCCGCGCCGAGAAAGGCGATGCGCCCGCCCATGCAAAAGCCGACGATGCCCAGGCGCGAGGTGTCGGCGCTGGCGCAGCCCTTGAGAAAGTTCACCGTCGCGTTGATGTCGCTCATGACGTGACCGTCGTTGCGGCTATCCTTGATGCTGGCGGTTCGCTCCGGCGTCTTGGGCTCGCCTTCCCTGTGATAGAACTGCGGCGCGATGCCGACATAGCCGGCGGCGGCGACCCGCCGGGTCATCTCTTGGGTGAACTCGGCGACGCCATCTTGGTTCTGCACGACGATGATCGCCGGCACCGGACCGGCGATTTCGGGTTGGGCGAGATACAGGCCCATGGGGCTATTGTCGACGGTGACCGATTCCCAGGAAGTTTTCATAAAATTTCCACTGACCTCTCAAGCAGATTTTGTCTTCATTTATTCCTGCACGAGGCGGGCTGTCAAACGCTGGGCGCGGCCAAACAAGTTCCCAGGCGCCGAGATTGATGTTACAACTACCGGCTATGACGATCATCGCCACCGAGGAGTTTTGCCCATGAGCGCCACAAGCCGGAGCGGGTTTCTAAAATATCGAGCTTGGACGGCGGCCGCCATCGCGCTGCTGTTTCTCGCCGCACCGATAGTCGGCGAAGCCGGCGAGGCCAAGGCGAAAAAAAAGCCCGCACCTAAGGCCAAAGCGGCGGCAAAAAAGTCCGACGCCAAGCCCGCCAAAGCGGATAAGCCCGACAAAGCCGCCAAGTCCTACGACATCGATTTCCAAGAGTTCAAACTGAAAAACGGCCTGCGCGTCTTGCTCGCCGAGGATCATCGGGCGCCGACCTATTCCATCGCTATGACCTACAATGTCGGTTCCCGCGACGAGCGGCCGGGGCGCACCGGCTTCGCCCATCTGTTCGAGCATATGCTGTTCCAAGGTTCGGAAAATGTCGGCAAGGGCGAGCATTTCATCCTGGTGCAAAACAATGGCGGCAGCGCCAACGGCACCACCAACGTCGACCGCACCAACTATTACGAGACCCTGCCGGCCAATCAGTTGGAGTTGGGTATCTTCCTCGAAGCCGACCGCATGCGCGCGCCGGCGATCAACCAGGCCAACTTCGACAACCAGCGGGCGACCGTGCAAGAGGAGCGGCGGCAGAACTACGACAACCGCGCCTACGGCAGGACCTACGAAGCGGTGATCGATCTGGCCTACGATAGTTTCCCTTACAAGCACTCGACCATCGGTTCCATGGACGATCTGAACGCCGCCACGCTGGACGACGCGGCGAGCTTTTTTCGCAGCTACTACGCGCCCAACAACGCGGTGCTGTCGCTGGTGGGCAGCTTCAAAACCGATACCGCTTTAGCCTTGATCAAGAAATATTTCGACAACATTCCGGCGCAGCCGGCGCCGGCGCCGGTGGAAATCACCGAACCGGAACAGAAAGCCGAACGGCGCAAGTCGATCGAAGACAGCTTCGCCCAGACGCCGCGCCTGGACATCGTCTACAAGATTCCACCGGCCAATACGCCGGACTGGTACGCCTTGGAAATGCTCGGCCAAGTGCTTTCGAGCGGCACTTCGTCGCGGCTCTACCAGAAGTTGGTCAAGGAAAAGGAGCTGGCGGTGAGCGTCTACGCCGACGCCGAGGAAAAGCGCGGGCCGTCGCTGTTCTGGTACAGCCTGATGGCGCGGCCGAGTAGCGATCTGGCGGCGCTGGAAAAACTGCTCTACGACGAGATCGCCCGGCTGCAAAAAAGCCCGGTGGAGGATTCGGAACTGGCCAAAGTGCGCATGGGGCTGCGCCGCCAACGGGCGCAGCAGCTTTATAGCACCCGGTCGCGGGCGACTTCCCTGGGCCACTTCGCGGTTTACTACAACGATCCGAGCTTGATCAATAATGTGTGGTCGATCTACGAGCGCATCGGCAAGGCGGATATTCAACGCGTAGCGCAAAAATATTTCACCGCGGCCAACCGCACGGTGGTGACGACTTTTCCCAAAGCGGCGTTGGCGCCGAGCGCCAATTGAGCAGCGATCATGAGTAAATCCATGGCGAGATTTTTCTCGGTGTTCTACACGATCTTTTGTTTCACACTGGGCGTGCTGGCGGCACCGGTAACGGTGCGAGGCCAGGAGAGCGCGGCCACGCCGCCGAGCAAGGTCGAGCGCAAGAACCGCGCCCCGGTGGCGCGCGATCTGCTCAAGTTGACACTGCCCAAGGCGGTGGAAGCCAAGCTCAAGAACGGCCTGACGGTATTGATCGTCGAGGACCGCCGGGCGCCGTTTGTCAGTGTGCAGCTCCATGTCGGCGGCGCCGGTGGCCTGTTTGAACCGGCCGGCTTGACCGGCGTCGCCGGCATCACGGCGCAAATGCTGCGCGAAGGCACCAAGAGCAAAAATAGCATTCAACTGGCCGAGGCGATTGAGCGTTTGGGCGCGTCGATCGGCGCCAGCTCATCCTTCGGTTCGTCGGACACGGTGCTGAGCGCGTCGGGGTTGAGCGATAACTTTGACGACTGGATGGCGCTGGCGTTCGAGATGCTGCTGCAGCCGAGTTTCGCCGCCGATGAGCTGGAGAAGCTCAAACAGCGCCTGCGCGTGCAGCTGCGCGAACAGCGCGGCAACGCCAATTTTCTCCTGAGCGAACGGTTCAACCGCGCCGTCTACGGCGACCACCCGGCGGCCAATGTGTCGGTGAGCGCGGAATCCTTGGACCGCTTGAGCCAGGACGCGCTGCGCCAGTGGCACCGCGAACGCTACGCGCCGCAGTACTCGATCCTCGGCATCGCCGGCGATGTGCGCGCTAAAGATCTCATCGCCAAATTGGAAAAGCGTCTGGCCGGCTGGAAAAAGACCGAGCTCAAACCGGCGCTGCCGCGCCATCCCCAACCGGCCGGCGGGCGCAAAGTATTTCTCGTCCACCGGCCCAACTCGGTGCAGACGGCGGTGTCCCTCGGCAACATCGCCATCGACCGGCGCAGCGCCGATTATCTGCCCATGGTGGTGATGAACGATGTCATCGGCGGCGGCGCGTCGTCGCGCTTGTTTCTCAACCTGCGCGAGGAGAAGGGCTACACCTACGGGGTTTACAGCGACTTCACCGCGCTGCGCTATCCCGGCCCCTGGCGCGCCGGTGGCAACATGCGCAGCGAAGTGACCGAGGGCGCCATGACCGAGTTCTTCAACGAGATTCGACGCATTCGCGATGAGCCAGTGCCGGCGAAGGAGTTGGAAGAGAGCAAGCGCTCCATTGTCGCCGGCTTCGCCTTGTCGTTGGAGCAGCCGTCACGGGCCTTGAGCTTTGCCATCACGCGCAAGATTTACGGCCTACCCGCGGACTATTGGGACAGCTACCCGGCCAAGATCGCCGCGGTCACCGTAGCCGATGTCCAGCGCGTGGCACGCAAGTATTTAGACCCCGACAAACTGCAAATCGCCGCCGTCGGCGACGCCGGCAAAATCACCGCGGTGTTGGAGAAATACGGCGCGGTGGAAGTCTACGACAGCAATGGTGCGGTGATGACGAGCGGCAAGCCGTAGATGCGGTATTGACTGAGTTTCGGAATATCTCTCGCAAAGACGCAAAGGCCGCAAAGGTCGGAAAATTTGGCTGGAAAGGCCTTTCCATGTTTCGGCGTTTCTTCTCCGAACTTAGCGTCTTTGCGCCTTGGCGAGAGAAGTATCCGAATCCTAGTGCGCTGGTAATTTGCTCAAGTCGCGTAAATACTCAGACATCGTAGTTCGAAGATCTCCAACGTCGGTACTCGGATCATCGGAAACCTTCGCGCCTTCGCAAGGCAAATTCCCGCTCACCAAGCCGCTTAAGTCTTGTTTCCGTCCGCCATTTTTAAATATACTCCGGCAGCGTTCGGGAAAATTGCACTGGGGGAATGGAGCTTATCGATGTCTGATTCTAATCAAGCTGGCGGCGCTTTGGCGGGGCTGCGGGTACTCGATCTGACCGGTCGCATGGGCGGCTACTGTGGGCTGTTGCTCGCCAATCTCGGCGCTGAGGTCTTGCTCATCGAGGCGCCGGGTGGCGATCCCATGCGCCACGAAGGGCCGTTCAAAGGCGACGCGCGCCATGGCGAGCGCAGCTTGTCCTTTGCCGCCTACCACACCAACAAGCATGGCCTGGTATTGAATCTCGAAGACGCCAACGGCGCGCAGCGCTTCCGCGAGCTGGTGGCCAATGCCGACGCGGTGATCGAGGACAAGTCGTTCGGTTATCTCGACGGCTTGGGCTTGGGTGTCGCCGCTCTGCAAAAGATCAATCCAGCATTGGTGGTGACCTCCATCAGCGGCTTTGGCCGCACCGGCCCCTACCGCGAGTTCAAGGCGGCGAGCATCGTCGCTTTCGCCATGGGTGGGTTGATGAATCTGTGCGGCCATCCCGGGCAGCCGCCGCTCATGGGACCATGCGATGTGGCCTATCATCTAGGTTCAGTGCACGCCGCCTACGCGACTATGGTGGCGCTGTTCAACCGGCGCGCTACTGGCGCCGGCGATCATGTCGATGTCTCGTTGCAAGATGTCTTGGCCGCCGATCCGTTCTTGCGGATAATCTCGCGCTACAGCGTCACCGGCGAAGTGCCCGAGCGCAGCGGCCATAGCCAGTCGACCACGGTGGCGGAAACCTACCAATGCCAGGACGGCTACGCGCGCATCTTCGTCAATCAGGCGGATCACTGGCGCCGCTTCGTCGAGTGGCTGGGCAAGCCGGCGGAGCTGCTCGATCCTAAACTCGAGAACGTTCAGAGCCGTTTCGCTTTTCGCTCGCTGATCGATCGCCTGGTGGAAGCGCGCACGCTCAATTATCCTGTCAAAAAATTCTTCGAGGAGTTCCAGAATAGTCGCCTGGCCGCGGCGCCGATCAATCCGCCGAGCGGCTATATCTACGACGAGCAGACCAAGCACCGTAAATATTTCGCCGACATCGATCATCCGGAGCTGGGCCAGCACCGCTTTCCCGGCGATCCCTACAAATTTTCCCAGAGCCCTTGGTCGATCGCGCGCGGCGCGCCGCTCTTGGGCAAGCCCGATGGCAAGATTCCCGAATCATTTACCGGGCCGTCGACCTGGCAAACCGGCGCGCCAGCTGAGAGCGCTGCCGCGCCGGCGCGCAAACCGTTGGACGGCGTGCGGGTGATCAGCTTCCCCACCGGCATCGTCGGCCCGGCGTTGGCCGGGCTGTTGGCCGATCAGGGCGCCGAGGTGATTTCCATCGAAGCGGGCCGAGCGGTGCGCAGTCCGCAGCGCGGCCAGCGCTGGCAGCTCGCCTCCGATCTCGAGAACAACCGCGAGCGTAAGCGCATCGCCGTCGACATGAAAAATCCCGAAGGCTTGGCGCTGGCCAAACAGTTGATCGCCAAGTCCGATGTGGTGGTGGAAAATTTCAGCGCCCGGGTTATGGCGAGCTGGGGTTTGGACTATGCGCGCATGAAAGAGATCCGCCCGGATATCATCATGGCGAGTCTGCAAGCCTTCGGTCAGACCGGACCGCGGCGTGATTATGTCAGTTTCGGGCCGATCCTGATGGCCTATTCCGGCATGACCTATCTCTGGCGCGATCCGCAGATCGAACGGCCCGGCGCCGGCAGCCAGACGGCGTTTCCCGATTACATCGCGCCGTCCTATGGCGCGGTGGCGATCATCGCCGCGCTGCATCATCGGGCGCGCACCGGCCAAGGCCAGTATATCGACATCTCCCAGGCTGAGACCGCGGCGTCGATGATCGGTCCGGCGCTGTTGGAATTCATCGTCAACGGCCGCGAGCCGCAGCCCCAGGGCAACTTCAGCGCCACCGCGGCGCCGCACGGCGCCTATCGTTGCAAAGGCGACGACCGCTGGTGCGCTATCTCAATCGATGGCCAAGAGGAATGGCTGCGCTTCTGCCAGACCATCGGCCACCGCGAGTGGTTGTCCGACCCGCGCTTCAGCGATCCGGCGGCGCGCATCGCCCATCGCGCCGAGCTCGACGGCGAAGTCGAAGCCTGGACTGGCAAACATACGCCGCACCAGGTGATGATCATGTTGCAGCGCGACGGCTTCGCCGCCGGCGTGGTGCAGACGGCGGAGGATTTGTATCGCGACCCGCAACTGCGCGAACGCGGCTTGGCGCGTGAGGTCAACCATGGCGAGCTCGGCTGGGTGACCCGTGCCGGGCCGACCGCGCGACTCAGCCACAATCGCACCATCGCCGATGGCCCGGTCCATGTCGCCGGCGAGGACAACGAAGCGGTGCTGGGCGAGATCCTCGGTATGTCGGCGGCGGATATCCGCGGCTTGTATGATCGCAAGGTGTTGCGTTAGGCGCCGCACCGCGGTTCGCGCGATTCCTCGCCGCTGTCATTAACGGCTGGCGAAAAGCCTTCGGAGTCCTTCGACGAGCTCAGGACGAACGGCGTCGGTGTGAAGTAATTCAAAATATGTCCTTGATGCCGAGGCGTTCCCAGCGCGAATACTTTCCTGCACCAGTTCGATAGGAGAAAAGATGCTGCAAGGCTACCGTCTGTTCGACGCCGATGCCCACGCGATGATGAGCCCGCGCATGTGGGCGAGCTTGCCGCAGGAATTTTCCGCGCGCCGGCCGCGGCCGACGCGGGTCCATGACGCCGGCGACATGAATCGCTGGACCAACGGCTGGCTGGTCGAGGGGCAAATCATTCCCCACGCCTTGGGCCCGGGCAGCCAGCCCGGCAACGAGCCGGCGCGGGTGCTGGAAGAGTTTGGCGCCGAGGCCCATAGTCCGGAATTTCCCCTCAGCAGTTTCGATCTGTCCGATCCGGGCGCGCGGCTGCGCGGCATGGATTTCATGGGCGTCGATCACCAGATGCTCTATCCGACCACGCTCTACGCGCGCATGACCAACGATCCGGCGTTTGAAGCGGCGCTGATGCGCTCTTACAACCGCTACATCGGCGGGCAATGCGCGCAGGCACCCAAGCGGTTGAAATGGGCCGGGCTGTTGCCGTTGCGCGATGCGCGCGAAGGTTGCGCCGCGCTAGCCGAGATGACAGAGCTCGGTGCCAGCGCCGCGGTGGTGTACGGCACCGCAGGCGATCGCCTACTCTGTCATCCCAGTTTTACGCCGGTGTGGGATGAACTCCATCGCTCCGGCTTGCCGTTGTGCGTGCATATGGGCATGAGCTACCCGCCCTTCGCCGAGGTTTGCACCGGCCTGCTCGCCGCGCACGGCATCGGCATGAGTTTGCCGGCGCAGATGGCGTTTGTCGCCATCGTCGGCCACGGCATGCTCGACCGTTACCCAAACTTGAAAGTCGGTTTCCTAGAGTTCGGCGCCGAATGGATGCTCTACATGGTGGCTCGCCTCGACCACTACCTGCCCATCGACCGCAGCCAGATGCCGATCAAAACCGAAGTGCCGCAACGCGCCATCGAAGACTACGTCAAGTCGGGCCGCATCTTCATCGCCGGCGAAGCCGACGATAAACTCTTGCCCCAAGAAATCGAATTGTTAGGCGAAGACCAGATCCTCTACTCCTCCGACCTGCCCCACGGCGAAGGCCGCCACAACGCCGCCAAGGAAATCATCGCGCGCACGGATATCAACGAGCGCCAGAAGCAAAAGATTCTCTACGACAACGCGGTGAAGTTTTTCGGCGCGCCGTGAGCGCGCTTGCCGATGGTTGACAAGTACGCGCGGTTCCCTAGCATGGAGCCAACAAGGAGCTGACATGATTACTGTAGGGATCAAACAAGCTAAGAGCCGTCTGGCTGCGTACCTGCGCAAGGTCAGCGCCGGCGAGCGCGTTGTCATTACCGATCGCGGCAAACCGATCGCGGAAATCACCCAGCCGCGAGCCGCTGGGAACGAGCGGCTGGAAGCGATGGTGCGCGACGGCGAGGCCTTTTGGAGCGGCGGCAAGCCGAAGGGTTCAAAAAGGCGGGTCAAGATCAAAGGGCGACCGATTTCGGAGACCGTCATCGAGGACCGTCGGTGAAATTGTATTTGGACACCAGCGCATTGCTAAAGCTCTACGTCGAGGAGGCCGACTCGGATTTCGTTGAACGCGCGGTCAAAGATGCGGAAATTACCGCTACGTCGATCTTGACGTACGTCGAAACTAAGTCAGCTTTTTCGCGCCGCCGGCGTGATGGGAGTTTAACTCTTGTTAGCTACCATCGCGGTGTCAGAGAATTTGAACGTGATTGGCCAAAATATTTTGTCATACCGGTAACCGATTCATTGGTCCAAAGCGCCGGTAAACTCGCTGAGTCCCAAGGACTAAGAGCCTACGACGCGCTGCATCTCGCGTCCGCGGTTTTGTTCCGAGATAAAACCGAGCCGCCGGTGGTCTTTGGTTGTTGGGATTTTCGATTGGAATCCGCGGCGCGGCGACAGGGACTTCAACTGTTGCGACCGGTGCCGTAAGCTGACCGCACTGCGATAATCCCTGCTTGTTGAGCCTTTCTGCCATTTTTCACGAGTCGATGACTTCCCCATCGAAGACCAAACCACCCATGCCAAAACCTTCCCACGCCGCAGCGATCCGCAAAGCCGAGCGTCACTTGGCTAAAGCCGATCCGATCATGAAGCGGCTGATCGCCCAGCATGGTCACTGCCCGATTGCCGCGCGCGAGTTTCAGCCGTTTCACATGCTCGCTAACTCGATCATCAGCCAGCAGCTGTCGACCAAAGCGGCGGCGACAATTAAGATTCGCGTCGGCGCGCTGGTTGGCGTGCCGTTTCAAATTCGCAAGGTGCTTTCTACTACACCTGAGAAACTACGCGGTGCTGGACTGTCTGGAGCGAAGACGCGCTATATCCGGGAGCTGGCGGCGCATGTCAGTGACGGCCGGTTAGATTTCGACGAGATTGTTCTTCTGGATGACGAAGCGGTGATTGAAAAGCTGATAATCGTTCCCGGCATCGGCCGCTGGACCGCCGAGATGTTTTTACTGTTCGGTCTTAAGCGATTGGACGTGCTGGCGCTCGGCGACGCCGGCTTGCAGCGCGCGGCGCGTAATCTTTACGGCAAGAAGCGCCAGTCGGCAACGCTGCTGCCGCGTGTCGGAGAGAACTGGCGACCGTACCGGTCGATCGCGTCTTGGTATCTGTGGCGGTCGTTGGAGAACTAAGACTGCAACTCGGTTAACCTCGTGTTTCCCAATTATCGATAATCTGTTTCGCTGACGCGATTTGCCCGTAGTGTTTCTTGACCAGCGCCACCGCTTCATTGTGCGCCGCCGGCCCGTAAGTCGTCGCGCAGCAGTCTTCGACCAGGGTGATGAAATAGTCGAGCATGAAGCCGACGGTTAGCGTGTGGAAAACGCACATGCCGGTGCCGACGCCGGTGACCAGCAGGCTCTTGACGCCGCGGGCGCGCAGCAACATGTCCAGATCGGTGCCGATGAAGGCGCTGTAGCGGTGTTTGGTGACGATCATGTCGCCGGTGTGGGGTTCCAGGCCGGCGTGAAATTCGGCGCCCCAACTGCCTTCGGCGCAGGCTAACAGTTCGGGATTTTTAAATTCAGTCCAGACCGGCGAGTTGGTCCACTGGTTGCCGGAAGTTCGGACGAAGCAGATTGGGAAATTATTCGCCCTGGCTTGGTTTACTAAATTCGCCAGCCGCGGAATCATGTTCTCGACGAAGGCCATGTCGCGGCCGCGTTTGCAGGCGGCGCCGTCGCGGTGGCAGAAGTCGTTTTGCATGTCGACGACGATCAATATGCCACGTTTGGGGTCGACGCGTTCTTGCAGTGACAATGCCATATTCAACCACCTACTCGTACAGCTTCTTGATGAAACCGCTGTCGTCTAGTTCTTTAACTAAGCTGTTGTCGAAGAAGCTCTGCGGGTTGGCCGTTTTGGCGCGCGGATTGTCGCGGCCGTAGAAGTCGAGCAGCGTGGTCACGCCTTTCAGCGAAACGTAGGGGGCGTTCTCGAAGTAGCCGGAAGTGTAGAGCGTGTGGGAGCGCTCCAAATATTTCGTCTGGGCTGGCGCGGTGCGCAGTTTTCTAGCCAGCACGTCAATGCTTTCTTTGCGGTTCTTTTTGAAATAGGCGATGGCTTCGACGTAGCCCTTCATGAAGCGCAGGGCGACATCGCGATGGGCGCGCAGGTAGCTACGCGTGGTGTCGATCATGCTGTGCAAATAGAAAATATCCATATCGGCGAGATCGGCGAGGGTACGGTAGCCTTGGTCGTCGGCGAAAAAGAAGGTCGGCTCGGTGAGCACGGCGGCGTCGATGCCGCCTTTTTCCAAGGCCGCCATCATCGCCGGCGACGAGCCGACTTGCAGCATCTGCAAATCATTGGTCGTCATGTTCCACTGGCGCAGCATGATCAGCAGCACCAGGTGCGACGCCGCGCCCAGCCGCGTGATGCCGATCTTTTTGCCGCGCAGATCTTCCGGCCTTTTGATATCGCTACGGGCGACTACGCGTTGGACGCCTTTGTTGACGATGGCGCCGATCATGATGACATCGGCGCCGCTGAGGTTGGCGCTGATCACGCCGCCACCCCCACCGCCGAGAAACTGCACATCGCCGGCGATCAGCGAACTGACGCCGCCCGCCGACGCGCCGCCGATGAGAACCACTTCGCTCTCGATGCCGTACTTTCTGAAGATCCCTTTATCTTCGGCGATCCATAGAGCGGCATTGATCGGCGTAAACGAGCTGAGGCCGACGCGAACGCGGTCCGGCGCGGCGGCGGCCTGCACTCGGTCCGAACTAATCGCTTGAATCAAGAGGCAGCTGGCGAGGGCGAAGCTTAGACCGATTTGGTTCATTCTGCCTCCCAACGGGTGGTTGTTCACAGACCGAAGATCTCGCGAAATTCTTTGGCGTACTGATCGGTATTCACCGACACTTCTTTGGGGATGCGTTTAACCTTGAGCCGGTTCTGGTCCATTTTCGCGACCAGCGGTTCGACGTCTCGGCGCGAGGGTACCAAGCGTAGGTCGCGGATCATTTGTTGGCTGCGCCGACTCAGCGCGAAGTCGACAAACAACCTGGCGGTGTTGGGGTTGGCCGCTTTGCTGCTTACGCCGATGCCATGCACGGTGGTGACGATGGGATCGAAGGTGTCGGACCAGTCCACCGGCGCGCCTTCTTTTTTCATGCGCTCGACGCGGAAGGTATAGGCCCAGCCGAGTGGCAATTCGCCGGCGCCGATTAGTTGGGCGACCAGGCCATGGCCGCGGCGCCAGGTTAGATCCTGCCGCGCCAGCTGCTTCATGTAATTGACCGCGCGGGTTTTGCCCCAGGTCGTTGCCAGGGTGCCGAACCAGTCGTAGTCGGTGGAGTCCATGAGCAGTTTGCCCTTCCACTTGGCGTCCAAGAGATCGGCATAATCGCGCGGCAGATCTTTTTCCGCGACCAGGCGAGTGTTGTACATGAGCACCAGGTTGCTGTTGTACAGACTAGTCCAATGGCCGCGCGGGTCTTTGAATTCCTCGATGTAGGCGTCGCGCTCCGGCGACAGATAGGGGGCGAATATGCCGCGGTCGACGAACAGTTCGGCGCTGCTGATGCTCAACAGATCGAAGGCCCATTTGCCGGCGCGGGTTTCGTTCAAGATCCGGTTGGTAATCTGTTCGTTGCCGGCGCGCACCAATTCGCCCTTGGCGAAGGGGTACTCCTTGGAGAACGCTTCGAGCAATGGCCGGGACAGATCGATGGCCATGGAGGAGTACCAGATGAAGCGGCTCTCCTTCTTGGCACCTTCGATGAGCTTGGACTGTGCGGCGGTCTGGGAGTGCAGTTTCGACGGCTGCACTCCCAGGATGGAAAGGACGATCAGGAGCGAAAGCCAACGCCAGCGATTTTTCATCCTGCTCCTCCTGGACCGACGGACTTTGCCGTCATCGACAACCCGAAGACTGGTTATTTGCGATCTTCCGGCTTGACGTACTTCACCGATGCGCCGCCTTTTTGCGAATGCAGATAGCCTTCGACATCGCTGAGCGGGTTGGTGTAGTAGCGCAGGCGGTGTTGCACCAGATCGTCGGCGCGTAGCGCCATGTCGAAGGGCAAATCTTTTTGCATGTAGGCGGCGATCTTGGCGTTCTCTAGCGTCGCGCCGTTACGGCTAGCCAGTTCGTTGGCCAAGGTCTCGACATAGCCGTCCAACTCTTTTTCCGGCACGACATCGGAGACCAGGCCGACGCGCTCGGCTTCGACGCCGGTCAAATTTCTACCCGTGAGCGAGATGTAAAAAGCCTTCTTGAACGGGATGCCGGCGTGAAACAGCGACGGCGTGGCGGTGGCGCCGTAGCTGCCGCGGATGACTTCGGGCATGCCGAATTTCGCCGTGTCGGATGAAATCACCAAGTCATGGCCATTGATCATCGCCAGGCCGCCGCCCAAGCACCAGCCGCGCACTTTGGCGACGGTGACCTGGGGCAGTTTGCGCATGATGTCGACGATCTCGGCGACGCCGCCGAAGCCGCGGGTGCGCCGGCGGTTGTCCTGGCCGCGCATGTCGTAGAGGTCACGGCCGGACGAATAGGAATCGCCGGCGCCGGTGGTGACGATGCAGCGGATCTTGTCGTTGTTAGCCAGTTCGCGCAGGGTTTGGCCGACCTCCGCGAGCAAGGCGACGCTCAATGCGTTTTTCTTCTCCGGCCGATTGAAGGTGATCCAGGCGATGCCGATGTTTTCGTCGATGTTGGTGGTGATGGTTTTCAAATCTGCCATTTCTTACTCCTTCGTAGTTGCTGCAAAATTTATCGGCTCAACGTCGGCTTCCCGGCATGCGGGACTACAAGCGATAAAAACTTTTCGCGTTGCCGGCGAGGATTTTCTGTTTGGTCTCATCCGAGATGTCCTTGCGTTTGACCACTTGGCTGACGCTGTGCGGCCATTCCATGTCCCAGTGCGGATAGTCCGAGGCGTACATCATGCACTCGTCGCCGAACTGTTGGATCGCCAGCGGCAACGCCGACTCTTCGCCTTCGCAGGTGAAGTAGCAACGGTGGTCTTTGATGTACTCGCTGGGGAGCATCTTCAACGGCTCCATCTCGGATTTGCGAATAATATATTTCTCGTCGAAGCGCTCCATCCAGTAGGGCAGGAAGCCGACACCGGCTTCGAGGAAACCGACTTTCAGTTTAGGAAATCGGTCGAGCACGCCGTTGGAAATGATCGACACCACCGAGAGCATCTGCTCGAAGGGGTGAGACGTCATATGCACGCCGATGTATTTGTGAAAGCGGGTATTGCCGACTGCGACCTGGGCGGTGGCGTGAAAGCCGATGGGCACGCCGAGCTCTTGGGCGGCGGCGTAGATCGGATCGAATTGCGGTTGGCCCAAATCCAAACCCTGCTGCACGTAGGTCGGCATCATGACGCCGACGGCGCCTTTCTCGTTGACAGCGCGGCGCACTTCCTTGGCCGCTTCGGCGACTACTTGGGGCGCGACCACGGCGGCGTATTTGACCCGGCCGCCGCTTTCTTGACAGAAATCGTAAGCCCAGTCGTTGTAGGCCTTGGCCAATTCCACCGCCAGGTCGAGCTCGCGCACCAGACCGATGGCCAGCGCATTACTCGGATAGGCGACCGCGTCGCCGATCTTTTCGACATCGAGATCCTTGCAGTATTCCGCCGGATTGGCCGGCTTTCTGCCCGTTGTGTCGTTTAAAAAAATGTCCCAGCCGAAGGACGGAAAATAGGGGCCGCTGCGAGCGCGGAATTTTTCCGGCAAGTATTGTTTATAGGCGGCGCCGTCTAGATGGTGCGCGTCGGCGTCGATGATGGTGAACTCCAAGGTGAATCCTCCAGAGGGGAACGTTTCGGGTTACGGGTTTTGGGTTTCGGGTTGAACCCGTAACGTCAAACCCGTAACCCGAAACTAATTTAGTCCTGTAAACCGTACCTCTGGGCGATGGCGCGGAACGCCGTGCCGACGCACACCGTACCGATGGTGATGATCAGGCTGAAGGCGGCGAGCTCGCCGACATGGCCGTTGTCCCAGAGTTCCCAGATGGTCACGGCGACCACTTGCGAGCCCGGCGAGTAGAGCAGGAGCGCGATGGACAGTTCTTTGAAGGTGATCAGGAAAATGTAAATCCAGCCGGCCAAGAGCGCTGGCATGATCAGCGGGATGACCACATGGCGGACCATTTGAAACCAAGTTGCGCCGCTGGTCATGGCGCCTTCTTCGAGTTCTTTATGCAGGCTCAGTAGCGCCGAGTGGCTGAAGCGAATCCCGTAGGGCAGGTAGCGGGCGACAAACGCCAAAACGAGAATCCAAATCGTGCCGTACACCGGCACCGGCAAGTAGAGATACATTTTCAAGATCGCGATGCCCATGACGATGCCGGGAAATACCAGCGGCAGCATCGCCATATGGTCCAAGAGCCAGCGGGCCTTGATCTGGGCGCGGACGATGATCCAGGCGGCTAGGAAGGTGATGATTACGGCAGCGGTGGCTGAAGTGATGCTGACGGTGAGGCTGTTCATCACCGAACGGATGACGCCGCTGTCGTTGAAAGCGGTGACGTAATTATTCAGCGTCAACAGCTCCAAAGCCTTGCGCGACGGAGCTTGGGCGAAGGGCAGGAACGACGACCAGGTCATCGCGATGATCGGAAATAATTGCAAGAGCGGCAGCACCAGCATCAACGTGCCGCCGAGCCAGCGCCATTTGCCGAGCGCGACCCGGGTGGGGCGGAAATTTTTGCCGCTGATGGTGGTGAATTTATAGGTCTTGCTGGTGATCCGATAGTAGGGGATCAGGCCCAGGGCGACCAGGCCGATGAGGATGATCGAGTAGGCGCTGGCCTCACCGTATTTGGGGATCAGGCCGCCTTTGATTTGTAGATAGATTTTCGTCGTCAGCACTTCGACGCCGGCCGGGATGCCGATCAGCGCGGGAATCTCGAATGCTTCCAGCGAGCGAATGATGGTGAGGATCAGCACCGCCAGGACGCTCGGTAGCGCCAACGGGAAGGTGACTCGGCGAAACACTTGCCAGCCTGTGCTGCCGGCGGTGGTGGCGGCTTCTTCCAGGGACGGGTCCATGGAGCGAAACGGTGTCGACATCAACAAGAAGACGATGGGGATCCACAGGAAGCTCTCGACCAGCACCATGCCGCCCATGGAAAAGATGTTAAACAACGGGCCGCCGGTGTAGGCGATCCAGGGCGCGTTGATCATGCCGGCCTTGGGACCGAGGAGCATGATCCAGCCGACGACTTTGATGATGCCGGGAATGGCGAAGGAGATGTAGGCGGAAATATAGGCGAGCTTGCGGAACGGCGCGTCGCTGCGCTCGGCCAACCAGGCGAGCGCGGTGCCGTAGACCAGTGCCACCGATGAGCTGCCAAAGGAGTAGATCAGCGAGTTGGTCAAGAGCGTCTTCACATCGCCCAGGGAATCAACGATGTTGGCGAAATGCTGAATCGTGAAACTGCCAGCTTGCAGCCCGCGGTCGGTGACCAGGCTGGTGTGCAGGATGAAAAAGAACGGCGGCAGCACCAAGTAGGCCAGCGTCACGCCGGTGAGCACGAACATGATATGGGCGGGATTCCGCATCATTAGAGCAAACATAAATACTCCTCTTTCAAACCGGCAATGCCGGTCCTTCGGTAACAGCTGTTCGGCAGTCCATTGGCTGGGAGATATATATTACAAATGGGGCGCGGAAGACAATTGGCCTCGGGGAAGTAAGGAGTAAATAGTTAGGAGTGAGGAGTCGGGGAGAATGGCGCGTGGCCCAGTCGATCTGCTGACTCCTTACTACTGATTCTGCTGAAAAACCCTATTGCAAATTTAGTATTCGCGCAACGAAAGCGCAGTGAGCATTGATAAAGGTAGCGGCAGACTTTAATTTGAATTCATGAGCGTACAACGGATGAGTTCACAGCGGAGTTTTTATCACACGGGTT
>CAMDBU010000011.1 GCA_945889495.1 Syntrophobacter sp. SbD2
CGACGCACACACTTGGCCTATACCGAACGCCAGCTAAGAAGCAGGGGTTCCGCTACGGTCCGATTTCTACCTTGGAGGCTGCTACCAACAAACCGACCTGACATTTTCGCCTTGCCGTTAACATGACAGATTGACGTTGCTACGACACAATGTGACTCCATCGTTCTTCCGTAAGACGAATCGGAACTCCGTTGACGGAAATAGCCGTATCCACGCTTTTCCCAATGGTTTGGCTGTTAGCTTGTTGTCGACCTTGTCTGTTGTTCCAGATCGATCTTATTGACGATCAACCCCGAGCTTAGCTTGGGATAAAAGTAGGTCGACTTTTGCGGCATGGTTTCGTTGGCGGCGACGATCGCTTGGATCTCTTCTTTCTTGGTCGCGGCGAGGATGAACGCTGCCTGATAATCTTCCTTTTCAAGCGCCTGCAAGACCAGCTCGTCGTCCTGCGAGTAGCGGATGGTTTGGCCGTTTACTTGCTGCTCGGGCGGCATGGCGAGGATATGTTCGAGAATTAACAAGTGCAGCGTGCTGACGTCGAGTTCTCTCAACGGCGCGCTCAAGTCCTTGGCCAGGCGCTGCATGATCCGTTTGTTCTTTAGCCGCAGGATCAAATAGCGCGGGTCGCGTTTGAAGCTGGCGCCGATGACCCGATGTTTTTTGGCGGCGTTCTTGAGCGCTTTCAAAAACGAACTCTTGCCTTCCGGCGTCTTTGGGTGCTGCTCGACGTAAAAATAGGTTTGCAGCGCTTCCTCCAGCTCCAAAAACGGCTTGTGGGTGAAGCCGCGCACCAATCTATGAGTCGGCAGGATGACCACGTTGTCGTCGTCGATGTTGGCGAAGTAGGTCAGGATGAAATTATACGGTTCATCACCCGTCGCTGGATCGCGCTCGCTACGCAGCTGGTCGCGGTAACGCAGCGTCGCTTCGTAGCGGTGGTGGCCGTCGGCGATCAGCAGCGTCTGCTCGGCCATTTCCCGCTGGACTTTTTCGATCACCGCGGGGTCGGTGACGCGCCACAGTTTGACCGCGTCGCCGTTGTCCAGTTCGGTATCGATAAACGGCGTCATGCCCTCGACGGCGACGCTGAGAATGATGTGGACGGTCTGCTTGGGCTGGGAGTACAGAACAAAGATCGGGCTCAGCTGGGCGTTGCAGGCGAGCATGAGCTTCAGCCGGTCTTCCTTGGGCGCGGCGAGGGTTTTTTCGTGCGGCCGGATGGCGCCGGCGGAGAAATCTTGCAACTCGGTTAGGGCGAAGAAGCCCAAGCGAGTCTTCTGCTCGCCGGTTTTTAGTTTAAAGCGGTGCGACGAGAAGTAAATCGCCGGCGTTTCATCCCGTTCCAAAATTCCCTGGCTCTGCCATTCGGCCAACAACCGCGGCACGGCTTCGTAGGAGTCCGCTTCTTGACTCAAGTCGAGACGGACGAAGTTGTAGGCCGATTTCTTATAGAGCTTGTCCTGTTCGTCCTTGGAGATCACGTCGTAGGGCGGCGCAATCACCTTGCTCAGGTCTTTGATTTTTTTTGGGCTGTAACAGAGCGCTCGGAACGGTGCGATGCGTATCATTATGGTCGTGAACTCGCTGGTTAACTAACTTTCCTTGGCGACGCCTTGGTTCATGGCGCCGATGCCTTCGATCTCGGATTTTAGCACGTCGCCGGGTTTCAGCTTGGCCTGGAACTCGGGGGAATCGGGATTACCGGTGGTGAGCAGGTCGCCGGGGTAGAGGGTCGTCACCGAAGATAGGAAGCTAAGCTGCGTCGGAATGTCGTTGATCATGGCATCGGTCTTGGCCGACTGCGCCAGCTCACCGTTGATCCACAGCTTCATCCAAAGGTTATGCGGATCGGCGATCTCGTCTGCGGTGGCGATCCAAGGTCCGATGGGGGCGAAGGTTTCAAAGCCTTTGCGCACGCTGCGGGTACCACCCATGTTTTTGCTCTTGCCGAAGCCGCGCGCGGTGACGTCTTGCATGATGGTGTAGCCGAACACCGCGCTCATGGCATTGTCTTTGGTCAGGTGGCGGGATCGCTTGCCGATGACGACGCAGAGTTCGAGCTCGGGAAAGATCGACTCGGCGTTTTTCGGGATGACGATGTTGTCTTCCGGACCGCAGATGGCGGAAGACGGCTTCAGGAAAATATTTTCCAGCAATTCATCCGGCGACACGGTGGAGGCGCTGCCGCGGCCGACAGCGGCGTCTAGGCCGCCCGTGCCGCGTTTGTAATTTCCCGCCGCGGCGTAAATTTTCGATGGCCGCTCCACCGGCGGTTTGAGCTCTTTGGCGTCGAGCTTGATACCGCCGCCTTTGGCCGCCAGATCAGCGAGCTTACCTTTGATGTCCTGGTAGCGCTCGATCAGGTCGATCATGGTCGAGCCGCTGGGCAAGAGCCCGCCGATCGGGATCAGTAAGTCGTTCTGGACGATGGCGAGGCCATGGGATTTGGTGGTGGCGAGTTTCATCGGGGCTTCCTTTCACTTCAGCCATTTTAAATATCTGGTAGCGGCGATTTTGACAAGCTGGCGGGGCTAAAAGCATTGAATGCGGAAGTCGGAGTATCTCCCGCAAAGACGCAAAGGCGCAAAGTTCGGAGTGGAAGGATGGCGAGATTTATCGCGGCGCTCGAAATGACAGATGATCCGCGCTGAAAGCGCGATTTTCAATTGCTCCATCGCTATCGCTGTGGCATAAAAAACCGTGATCGAATCTTGGTTGCATCTGACGGTTCACACCAGCGCGGCTTGTCTCGACGCGGTGGCCAACTTCTTGATGGAGTGCGGCTCGGCGGGCGTGGTCTTCAAGCGCCGGGCGGTGGAGGCGTACTTTCCCAACGACCGCGACGCGCCGGCGTTAAAGCGGGTGATTCACGGTTTCGTCGTCAATGTTGTCAAGCTGCAGGGACGTCGCAGCAAACCGCGCTTGTCTTGGCGCGTCGCCCGACCGGAGAATTGGCAAAACGGTTGGAAGCGCTTCATCCGGCCGAGCCGGGTCGGCAAGCAGTTCTGGGTGACGCCGCCGTGGTTAACCGCGCCCAAATTTCGCACCCGCCAGGTGATCACCATCGAGCCCGGCATGGCCTTTGGCACCGGCACCCACGCGACCACGCGCGGCTGTTTGGAATTTATCGAACAGGCGGCGGCGTTGTTGCCGGCGGCGAAGTTTACCGCGCTGGACATCGGCACCGGCTCGGCGATCCTGGCCATCGCCCTGGCCAAGTTGGGCGCCAAACGGGTGTGGGCCGTCGACAACGATCCGGTGGCGATCGAGGTCGCGCGGGATAATTTGCTAATTAACGGCGTCGCCGACCAAGTGGCACTATCAGGCGCGCCGCTCAGCCGGCTTAAAAAAAACTTTCCACTGGTGGTCGGCAATCTCACCGCCGAGACCATCGTCGAACTCGCCAGCGCCATCGAACCGCGAGTGGCGCCGGACGGTTATTTGATACTCTCCGGGATTCTTTACGACAAGGCGGCGTTAGTGCTGCGCAGTTTCGCGCCGCGCTTTCAGGTGGTCAAACGCAAACGCGCCCGCGAGTGGGTGACTTTGCTGTTGCAGCGGCGGTAGCACCGATGGCGCGATTCTTCGTCAAGCGAGAAGCGATTCAAGCCGGCCGCGCCACCATCGTCGGCCAGGAGTTGGAGCATTTGCGCCGGGTGCTGCGCTTGTCCGTCGGCGACGCGGTGATTTTGTTCGATGATAGCGGCTTTGAACATGAGGCGGTGATAATCCACCTGCAGGCCGACCGCGGCGAGCTGGAAGTTAGCCGTTCTTACCAAGCCGGTCGCGAATCGCCGCTAGCGCTAACCCTGGCGCTGGCACTGACCAAAGGCGAGAAAATGGATTTTGTTATCGAGAAGGCCAGCGAACTCGGCGTCCAGCGGATCCAACCGTTCACGTCGAGCTTTACCGTGCCCAAGTTGGACGGCAAGAAAATCTTGAGCCGCACCGAGCGCTGGCAAAAGATCGCGCTCAGCGCGGCGAAACAGTCCGGCCGCACCCAGGTGCCGGAGATTTTGCCACTGTGCGATTTCGCCCAGATGGTTGCCGGCGCCGGCGCGGAAAAGCTCAAGCTGCTGTTCTGGGAGAAAGAGACCGCGCGCACGTTGCGCCAGGTGCATGCCGATAGCAGCAGCGCCAACGCGATTCTTGTCGTGGTTGGCGCCGAGGGTGGACTGAGCGATGGGGAAGCGCAGTTGGCCATGGAGCGGGGATTTTACACCGTTCACCTCGGCAAGCGGATCCTACGCGCTGAAACCGCGGCCGTCGCGGCGTTAGCGTTGGTGCAATATCTTTGGGGTGATTTGAGCTAATTAGACTTGCCTTGGTGGCGCGCAACTTTTAGCATGCGGTAAACAAAATGTTCGCTGAACAAATTTTGAAATGCCAGAACTGTGAGACCCCGGTCGTCGCCTCCGATGAGATCTGCGGCAAGTGCGGCGCCAAGCTGCTGCACCGCCGGGTGCTTTTTGGTGTGGCCAAGGCGGAAAATTTCGCGCTCATGGCCCAGGACAACAAGCCTGACGTCGACAGCGAAGCGGAGGTCACGGGCGCAGAAGCAAACGAGCCGCAGTTTCCCAGTCGCGCCGCGTTGGCCGCTATCAGTGCGCCGCTTGCCGCGCCGGTGGAGCCGGTGGCGGAAGTCCGCTGGGGCGGTTTTTTTCGCCGTGCCAATGCCTTGTCCATCGACCTGTTCGTGATCTCTTTGCTATCGACAATCATGGGTGTTATGGCCTACGTCGGTTACAAAGTCGGTCTCGGCGCCCATGGTTTGGTCATCGGCGGCGACAACACATCGGCGCTATTCGCCATCCTCACCCTCGGTTGGATCGGCTTGAGCGCCGCTTATTTCATCGTGCTCCATGGATCGGGCGGCCAGACCATCGGCAAAAAGATTTTGGGCCTGCGCGTGGTCGACGCCGATCGTAAACCGCCGAGCCTGCGCCAAGCGGCGCTCCGTTGGTTCGCGGTTGTCGGTTTCGCGCCGGTTGGTTTGGGTTTTCTCTGGGTCATCTGGCAGGCGGAAAAACGCGGCTGGCATGACATCGTCGCGCATACCTGGGTGGTGCGCGAATAAAAAATTTAGGATGCTATGGTCATGAGTAAACTGCGCATCGGGGTCGTCATGGACCCGGTCGAATCGATCAACATCGACAAGGACACGACTTTTGTGCTCATGCTCGAAGCGCAGCGGCGCGGCCATGAGCTTTATTTCATGGAAGTCGATGACCTGTTCGTCCGCGCCGGCGCCACCCATGGCCGCTACCGCCGCCTGGAACTGGCGCGGGCCACGCCGCATTCCAAGCTTGGCGAGTCGGCCACTGGCGCCTTGGCCGACTTCGACACGGTCTGGATGCGCAAGGACCCGCCCTTCGACATGAAGTTTTTCTTCGCGACGCATTTGCTGAGCTTGATCGACCAAAGCAAATGCTTCGTCATGAACAATCCCAAGGGGCTGCGCGAGGCCAATGAAAAATTATACGCCATGCGCTTCCCCGAGCAGATCCCGCAGACGCTGGTGACCAGCAACATGGAGCGCTTGCGCGGCTTCATGGATGAGTTGGGCGGCGAGTTGATCGTCAAGCCGCTCGACGGCTGCGGCGGCAGTGGGGTGTTTTATCTCAACAGCCAGGACCGCAACACCAACTCGATTCTCGAAGCCGCCACCGATAACGGCCGGCGACTGGTGATGGGCCAACGCTACTTGCCGGAAATCCGCCAGGGCGACAAGCGGATTATCGTTCTCAACGGCGAGCCGCTGGGCGCGGTCTTGCGCGTGCCGCTGGAGTCCGAGACCCGCGGCAACATCCATGTCGGCGGCCAGTGCGTCAAGACCGCGGTGACCGCGCGCGATCAAGAGATCTGCGCCGCCTTGGCGCCGCTCCTGCGCGCCGATGGACTTTACTTCGTCGGCCTCGACGTCATCGGCAGTTTTCTTACCGAGGTCAACGTCACCAGCCCCACCGGTATTCAAGAGATCAATGCGCTCAACGGCGTGCGGCTCGAAAGCCAGGTGATCGATTTCGTCGAAAGCCAAGTCGAAAAGCTCGGCGGCGCGGCGCGCTGATCCTGGCGCGCAACCAAACCGGTTATACAAATTTATCGCTAGTCTGAGCGCGTCCGCCGCACTTCTCCTTGGGGAATTTTCTCGATGGGTGGGAGAGCAACATGAATAATAAGTTATCGGCGGCGCAGGATGACCCGCTGGTGCCGCAACCGATCCCAGAACAGGTCGCGGCGCGCGAAGGCATGGCCAAGCTCGGCGACTTTTCGGTTGGCTATTGGGATACCGGCGGCACTGGCGAGCCGCTGGTGCTACTCCATCCAGCGTCGGGCAGCGCGCTGGTTTGGTTGTATCAGCAGCCAGTGTTCGCGAAGGCTGGCTACCGGGTGATCGCCCATTCGCGGCGCAACTATTACAACTCGGACTCGGCGCCGGCGGACAATCCCGGCAGCGGCTCAGCCGACCTGCAACGATTGGTCGACTATTTGAAGCTCGATAAGTTCCACCTGCTCGGCTCGGCGGCGGGCGGCAGTGTCGCGGCGGACTACGCTTTGTCCTATCCGGAGCGGTTGTTGAGCTTGACGATTTCCAGCAACAACCTGGCGGCGGCGCAAGGCTATATCGCGGAAGCCGCCGCCAGCATTAAACTCGCCGAGTGGGACGAGCTGCCGCGCTGGTTTCGCGAGATCGGTCCATCCTACCGCGCGGCCAATCCCGCCGGCGTCGCTAAATGGGACGAACTCAATCGCATCTCGGAGACCGGCCGCGGCGCGCGGCAGAAATTTGTTAATGTGGTCACGCCGGCAAAGTTGGCATCGCTGCGCGTGCCGACGCTGCTGATCACCGGGGCGGCGGATATGTTTACGCCGCCGTCGATCATGCGGCTGATCGCGCGCCACATTCCTAATGCTGAGATGATCGTCGTGCCGGAGTGCGGCCATTCGCCCTATTGGGAAGAGCCCGAGCTGTTTAACCGCGTCGTGCTCGATTTCCTCGGCCGAAATTCGAAATAGACCGTTAAAATTACGGTGGTTCCACGGGAGATGGTTGTGAACAAGGCGCTAGCGACGTTCCTGACGGGATTTGCGATTTTCACATCTCCGTTGACAACGACCCCAATAGCGGCTCAAGAGACTTCCGGACAAATTCTCACCCGACTGGGAAAATTATCGGCCGAGAGCCGGCAAAAAATTCTCGTCGAGCGCGCCCGGAGCGAGAAGGAGGTGACCTTTTACAGCTCGCTGCAGGCGGTGGATGCCGATGGCTACGTCAAGGCGTTTAACAAGCGCTACCCGTTCATCAAGGTCAACGTTTTTCGCATCTCGGGACAGAAGCAGGTGTTGATGATCCAGTCGGAGTTCAACGCCGGCAAGCATGGCTTCGACATCACCAACGCCTCGGCGGCGCAGGCGTTCGGGATCAAAAAAACCGGCGCCTTGGATCCCTACCAGAGTCCGGAGCGGCAGTCTTTTGCGGCCGCGCACAAAGATAAAGAAGGCTACTTCACGCCGACCTACATCGTCCCGGTGGTGCTGGGCTACAACACCAACATGGTCAAGCGCGGTGAGGTGCCCAAGCGCTATGAAGATCTGCTCGAGCCCAAATGGAAAGCCAATATGATTTTGGACGTCGAGGAGTTTCCCTGGTTCGCCGTGCTGCTCAAACATTACGGCCGGGAGAAAGGTTTGGACTACATGAAGCGGCTGGCGCGCCAGGAGATTCTCATGGGCCGGGGCCGCACCACCCAGGCGCAACTGATCAGCGCCGGCGAGCGCGCCATCGGCATCGCGCTCAACAGTTCGTCAGTGCTGGAGTTCAAAAACCGCGGCGCGCCGCTCGACTGGACGGTGCTCGATCCCTACTACGCCAAACCTAACATGCTCATGCTGGCGCGCCACGCGCCCCATCCCCACGCCGCCGCGCTGTTGATCGACTGGACGCTGTCGGAGGAAGGCCAGTCGCTATTGGCGAGCCTGGGTTACGTGGTGGCGCGCCGGGGCGTCAAGCAAAGCGTTCCGGCGCTATTGGAAAAGGACAGCTTTCTTGCCGATCCCGACTTCATCGGTCCGATCCTCGAAGAGACCGGCAAAGATTTTCGCAATGTATTTACCGGCGGGCGGTGAACTCGCGTATCACCGCGCCATTCACACCAAACCCAGCACACCGGCCATGGCGCCGGCGGCGAGCAGCCAGAGCGGATTCCACGATGTGCGCATGACCACTGCCAGTGTAATCAGTGTCAGCAGGTAGGCGCGCCAGTTGTGATTGACCGCGCGCATCAGGATCGTCGAGCTGGCGCACATCAAACCCATGGTGATCGGTATCAGGGCGCGATTGAAGAGCCGGCCGATGGCGCCGTTGGGATAGCGTTGGTTCAGGTGGCTGACCAGCAGTGACAGGGTGGTCGCTGGGATCAACACCGGAATCGTCATCGTCAACGCACCGGCCCAGCCGGCTAGATGCCAACCCATCAATGTGACGTACATGAAGTTGGGGCCCGGTGCGGCTTGCGCCAAAGTGTAGAGCTCGGCGAAATCGGTGCTGGTCATGAGCTGATTGGCTTCGACCAGATAGCGGTGAAATTCCGGCAGCACCGTCGACGGTCCGCCGATGGCGACGAACCACAGTGCCAGCGAATGGAGAAACAGCGCGGTCAGGTCAACGCGGTGCATCACAGCTGCTCCTTCCAGGCGGCGAGTAACGCCAAGGGCGCGAGGACGCCCAACACCCAGAACAGCGGCCAGCGCAATACGCCGACGCCGACAAAGGCGAGGATGGCGAGTAGCCAGGGACGCCAGCTGAGCGGCAACACCTTGGCCATCTTGAGGAAGGTCGAAAAGATCAAGGCGGCGGCGACGATCAACATGCCGCCGAGCGCGCTACGCACCTGCGGCAGGGCGCCGTAGCGTTGATAAAGCACACCCATGCCGACCACCATTAGACAGGGCCAGAGCAAGAAGCCGCTCACCGCCGCGGCGGCGCCGGTCCAGCCGCCGAAGCGATGGCCGACCAACACCGTGAGATTGAATACCGGCGGCCCAGGGATGAGCTGGCCGAGAGAAAACAGTTCGACGTATTCTTTTTCCGTCAGCCAGCCGAGTCGTTCGACCAGTACGCGCCGCGCCCAGAAACCCACGCCACCAAAACCGCAAAGGGTGATACGGGAGAAGGTTAGGAACAGTTGCAGGGCGCTGATCCTGGTTGCGGGTGCTGGGGATTGTTCCATGCTTGACGAGTCGATCGGTCGAGGACTTTTTATCTCGCTGGTGGTCGCGCATCAATCAGCCAGCGCAACGCGATGGGCGTACCATTCCGCTTAGGTACATAGCTGCGGCAAGGTCATTTTCTGGTTTCCAGGTTCAAATGGTAGCGCGTGCTTTTGAGTGCGCCGGTGCGCAGGAGGGCGCCTTTGTCGACCAGGTCCTGAAGGTCGCGGGTGGCGGTGGCGCGGGCGGCGCCGGTGATGGCAATATAATTCTCGGCGCTGAGTCCGCCTTTAAAACCCTCAATGCCTTCACGGAAGATTCTCGCGAGAGCTTTCTCTTGGCGCTGGTTGAGCTGTCCTTTGACCCGGTCGTAGAGCCTGGTCTTTTGGATCAGGAAGTCGATCATGCGCTGAGTCGCCTCCCGAGCCTGCAAAATAGTGTCGGCGAAGTAGACTAGCCACGCGGTGATTTCGTTGTCACGGCTGCTCCGATGTAGTGCTTCGTAGTAACTATTCTTATTTTTCTCGATGGTCTGCGACAGCGCGATCAGGGTTGGCCGGCCGAGCGCCTGCGACAGCGCCTTTTCGGCGAGGCCGCGCGCGATCCGGCCATTGCCATCCTCAAACGGATGGATGGTGACAAAGTAAAGGTGAGCGATCCCGGCGCGGGTCAGAGCTGGCAGCGCCAGGTTACCTTGGGGGGCCGTGGCATTGAACCAATCGACGAAGGCGACCATTTCTTTTTCCATGGCGGCGGATGGCGGCGCTTCGAAGTGAACCTTCGGGTTGCCAATTGGTCCGGAGATCACCTGCATGGGCTCATTGTCGGTTCGGTAGCCGCCAATGATTTTTAGATCCCGGCGACCGGCGCTGAGCATACCATGCCAGCGGAACATGGCTTGGTGGCTGAGCGGTTCGGCGAAGCCGCGATAGAGGTCCATGGTCATGTCGGCGATGCCTTGCTCGGCGGGCGGGATTCGGCGCGCGTCGGTGGCCAGGCCAAAGTTGCGGCGGATCGACGATTGGACGCTTTCACGATTGAGGTACTCGCCTTCAATCTCGGAAGTCTTGAGCGCCTCGTTGCTAATCAGCTCCACCGTCAGTTCGCTTTTTTCGGCATCTGGGAGATGAAGCAGGGCGCCTAGTAACTGGCCCGCGCCAACGAGAAACGTCGCCTCCGATTCCGCCATGGCTGAACGATCGAAGCGGAAGCTGGGCCAGTCGTCCTGTTGCCAATTCCAGCGTGTTTCTAGGTTCATGAGTTATAAAACCACCGTTTATAGCTCATAGTTTGCCATTTTGTGATTAATAACTCTAGTTTTTATTGCTCATCGCCATCGCCTTCTCGTCAAAGGTGTCAGCTTGGAGCTTCCCGGTTTCATGTTGACAGCCAACGGTTCATCGAATACTTTCGCAGCATGACAACTCTATAAGCGCACTGATCGGCTGCGCTTGCTCGGCCAACCACTCAGGAGGAACCATGGCATACGATCTAGTGATCAAGAACGGCAAAGTAATCGACGGCTCCGGGCTGCCGGGGTTTCACGGCGATGTCGCGGTGAGCGGTGGGCGCATCGTCGAGATCGGCAAAGTTTCCGGCGCGGCGCGCCAGACGATCAACGCCGAGGGCTTGGTGGTGTCGCCGGGCATCATCGACAACCACACTCACTACGACGCCCAGGTCACCTGGGATCCGCTGTGCACTTACTCCTGCTATCACGGCATCACCACGGTGGTGATGGGTAACTGCTCACTCGCCATGGCGCCGGCGCACAAGGAAGACCGCGCCAATCTGGCCGGCGTCTTGTCCCATGTCGAGGCGATTCCGCTGGAAGCCATCGAAGCCGGTGTCAAATGGAACTGGGAAACCATTCCCGAATATTTAAACGCTTTGGAAAACAATCTGGGCATCAACGTCGCCGCGCTGATCGGTCATTCGGCGGTGCGCCGCTACGTCATGGGCGATGACTCCCAGGAGCGCCACGCGACGGACGAAGAAGTGACGGCGATGAAAGCGATCGTACGCGAGGGCTTGGAGGCCGGCGCCGTCGGGGTTTCCTTCGAGCGCAATCTGCGCCACTTCGATTGGGATGGCCGCTTGGCGCCGACCAATCACGCATCCGAGGAAGAAATTTTCGCTGTCGCGGGCGTGGCCGACGAGATCGGCCGCGGCGTGATTCAATTCGGCGGCGACCGGGCGATCAGCACGCGGTTGGCCAAAGCCAGCCGGCGGCCGGTGTTCTACGGCAATATCACCCAGCAAGCCACCGCGCCGGACAAATGGCGCAAGCAACTCACCGAAGCGGAGAATCTCATGCGCCAGGGCCACCGCGGTTATCAGTTCGTCATGCCGCGGCCGGGCGATCTGCGTTACACGCTGAAAACCGCGCAGCACTTCGACGCCATGCCGACCTGGAAAAATGTCATGCTGCTGCCTCTGGAGCAACGCAAACAAGTGTTCCGCGATCCGGCGACTCGCGCCAAGCTCCATTTCGAAGCGGTCGAGACGCCGCTCAATCCCGATCTCGCCGGCGATTTCACGCGACGCTGGGATTTGCAGTTCCTGTTCAAGCCGGCGCTGGCGAAGAACGAACATCTCACTGGCAAGAGTGTTGCTGACATCGCCCGCGAGCAAAACAAAGACGTGCTCGACGCCTTCCTCGATTTGGCGCTGGAAGAAAACTTGGAGACTGAGTTCGAACGGCGTGAGGTCAATAGCGACCAGGCGGCGATGTCCGCGCTGCTCACCAGCCCCTACACGGTCATCGGCCAGTCCGACGGCGGCGCCCATGTGGTGTTCCGCACCGACTACAGCTACTCGACTTATTTATTTTCGCACTGGGTGCGCGAGAAACAGATTATGTCCCTGGAAGATGCGATCCGTAAGCTCACGTTCATCCCGGCGTCGCTGTTCGGCTTCGCCGACCGCGGCTTAGTGCGCCAGGGCATGGCGGCGGACTTGATGATCTTCGATCCGACCACCATCGCGCCCTTGGAACCCGGCGTGGCCCAGGATCTCCCCGGCGGCGCCAAGCGGCGCAAGCAGCTGGCCACCGGCATCGAGTGGACCGTGGTCAACGGCCAAGTGTTGATAGAACATGGCCAGCACACCGGCGCTTTACCCGGCAAAGTGGCGCGCCCCGGCGCGGCGCTGTAGTACGATTGATCTGTTGGCTAGACGGAATCGACGGTTAAACTTATCGAGTTCCAACCGCGCGTCCGTCTAGCCAACATCATGAATAGTTCCCTTCCTTCTCGATCTCGGTCTGTCGCTCGCCAAGTTACAAGCGCCGAAAAAATTCTTCCCGGTGAACCATGGCTAACAAAAATGCCGATGTGGTTTTCAAAAATGGCTTGATCGTCACGCCGTCCGGCGTCATCGAAGGCGGCGTCGCGGTGGTCGACGGCAAGATCGGCGCGGTCGGCGCCGATGCGTTCTTGCCGGAGGCCGAGCGGGTCATCGATTTGGCCGGCAGATATCTGCTGCCGGGCGCTATCGATCCCGAATGTCATCTGGGCGGTCATCGCGAGCTCGCCGCCGATTTCCAGAGCGAGACCCGCGCGGCGGCGGCTGTCGGCGTGACGACTTGGGGCTTGCAGCTGGTCAGTCTGGCGATCACCGGCGGCGCCGATAAAGTGAAGGGGCCGGCGGATATTCCCAGCTTCACCAAGGCGATGCCGATTTTTTACGAGGCGGCCAAAGCGGCGGCGATCGATTATTTTCTCACGCCGATCGTCAGCACCGACGAGCATGTCCAAGAGATTCCTTATTTGGCGAAAGAACATGGCGTCAGCTCGTTCAAACTGCATTTGCAGATGCAGGGGCCGTGGAAGTCGTCATGGCCGGCGTACTTTTTCGACGACGGCAGTATCTACTCGGTGTTTCAAGCGGTGGCCAAGCTCGGCGCGCCGGCGATCGCGCTGCTCCACTGCGAGAATTGGGAGATCGCCCAGGTCTTGCAGAAACAGCTCATGGCCGCCGGCCGCACCGACATGGGCGCCTGGGACGATCGCTCGCCGGCCTTCACCGAGGCCGGCCACGCGCGGACTTATCTTTACTACGCGCGCATCGCCGGCTGTCCGATTTACGTCGTGCATTGCACCACCACCGACACCGTCGCGGAAATCGAGCGCGCCAAAGCCGAGGGGTTGACGGTCTACAGTGAGATCGGCACGCACTATCTGGTGCTGCACAAGGACGCTTGGAAGATCAACGTGCCGCTGCGCGACCGCTCGACCCATCAGGCGCTCTGGCAAGCGCTGGCGTCGGGCGCCATCGATTGCATCGGCAGCGATCATGTCGCGCACACGCGCACGCGCGAGTCGATGGAGACCGGCAATGTCTGGACGACCATCAGCGGTTTTCCCTCACGGGTCGAAGGCATGTTGCCGATGATGTTGAGCGAGGGCGTGAATAAAGGGCGCATCTCCATCGAACGGCTGGCCCAAGTCGCCAGCGAAAACCCGGCGCGGATCTTCGGGCTCTATCCGAAAAAAGGCGCGATCCTGCCGGGCGCCGACGCTGACTTGATCGTCGTCGATCTAAAACGGCGCGCGACGATTACGAAAGAGCTCATACAAACCATCACTCCCTGGTCGGTTTACGAGGGCTGGGAGGTCACCGGCTGGCCGGTCATGACCATGGTGCGCGGCAACATCGTCATGGAATGGCCCGAGGGCGCGCCGCGCGCCAAGGTCACCGAGGCTTCGTTGGGACGATATGTTAGGCGCACGATCGGCGGCGCGGTGTAAAGTCGGCTCGCGGAGTCTACTTTTTCGCGCCGCGAGCTTCCAAGGCTTTCTTCACCTCCGCCACCAGACTCAAGCACTTAGGATGGTTAGAGGCGTTAGACGGTGAAACCGATTAACCAGGGGATTTATTCTTGCCGGCGGCACGGAAAATTAGTAGGGATAGGCGGTCGCGCTATTTTTTATGCCACTGACAGGATGCCGCCATGCTCGTTGAAGAACAAATCGCCGAGCGCCAACAACGCGCTCGCAAAGAAGCTTTTCGCATCCAGGGTCGCGGACGCGGCGTGTTCGGCGACTACCAGGTGTTTTCTCCGGCGAGTAAGCGCCACTATCGAGTCGCCCTGCGCGGCGTCGGCCTATTCGACAACTACTGCGCGTGCCCCGACTACGCCGTCAACACACTCGGCACCTGCAAACATATCGAAGCGGTTTTATTGCATCTGCGCGCGCGCGTGGGCGGTAAACTAGAAAAGCTCCGCTACCGGCGCCGCCATAGCACGATCTTTTTAGACTACCGGGACGAGCCGCGAGTGCGCATCGCGCTGCCGGCCGAGGCTTCCGCCGAGCTGCTCGCCCTGAGAGATGAATTCTTCGACCGCGAAGGTTATCTCAAAACCGAGCTGATGACGCGTGTCGCCAGCGCTCTCGCCCGATTGCGCGGGATCGATGAGAAGGTTGTCATCTACGGCGACGCGATCGAGTGGATCGAGCGCGAAACCGCGACGGCCGAGGGGCTTGCCGACGAAGCCCGCGATCTGCGGCTGCTGGATCGCGGCAAGCTACCGCTCGACGACCTGCTCAAGGTGCCTTTATATCCATTTCAAATGCGTGGTGTGCTGTTCGCCGCGTCCCGGGGCCGAACGATACTCGCCGACGACATGGGACTGGGAAAAACCATCCAGGCCATCGGCACGGCGGAAATGCTGGCGCGCCGCCGGGGCATCGGCCGGGTGCTGGTTATTTGTCCAGCGTCGGTAAAGCATCAATGGCTCACCGAGATCGAACGTTTCAGCACGCGCAGCGCGGTGGTGATCGACGGCGCGCCGGAGCAACGCCGCGCGCTGTATCAAAGCGACGCGTTTATCAAAATCGTCAACTACGAGCTGGTGCGCCGCGATCTCCAACAGGTCTCGGCGCTGCTGCCCGAACTGATCGTGCTCGACGAAGCGCAGCGGATTCGCAATTGGGAGTCCGCGACGGCGCGGACGATCAAACTCTTGCGCAGCCGCTACGCTCTGGTGCTCACTGGCACGCCGCTGGAAAACAAACTGGAGGAGCTCTATTCCGTCGTGCAGTTTGTCGATGGCCGGCGGCTTGGGCCGGCATTTCGTTTTCTAAGCGAGCACCGTCAAATCAATGAGAAAGGCAAGCTCGTCGGCTACCGTAATCTCGATCGGGTGCGGCAGAAACTCGCGCCGATCTTGTTGCGCCGCCGGCGCGACCAGGTATTGAAAGACCTGCCGCCGCGCACCGACAAGATTTACCGGGTGGCGCTGAGCGCCGCGCAAAGCGAATACTACGGCGATCAGCAGACAATCCTCGCCGCCCTGGTGCGCAAGCTCGAACGGCAGGGTTGGCTGTCGCCGCTCGATCAGCAGCGCTTGCTCTGCGCGATCCAGAATCTGCGCATGATCTGCGACTCGACTTTTCTTTTCGATAAACAAACCCAGGTCTCGCCCAAGCTGGAGGAGCTCAAGGAGATTCTGCGCGAACTGGTCGTCGAAGAGGAGCGCAAAGTGGTGATCTTCAGCGAGTGGGAGAAAATGAATCAGCAGGTCGGCGCGCTGCTCGACAAGATGAAGATTGGCTATGTATCGCTCCACGGCGGCATTCCCACGCGCCGGCGCGGCCAGCTGATCGCCAAATTTCGCGACCAACCGGAGGTGAAGGTTTTTCTTTCCACCGACGCCGGCGGCGTCGGCATCAACTTGCAAGCCGCTTCGGCGGTCATCAACGTCGAGCCGCCGTGGAATCCGGCGCGTCTCGAACAACGCATCGCCCGGGTGCATCGCATGGGACAGGTGCGGCCGGTGCTGGCGATTCACTTGCTGACGGAAAACAGCATCGAAGAACGGGTTTGGGAAACCATTCGGCTCAAGAAAGAGCTATTCAAGAATCTCTTCGACGGCGCCGGCTCCGAGGTGAACTTCGAGAGACTCGGCCGCAGATCGATGATCGAAATCTTGCACGAGATCGCGCCCGAACCTGGCTCCCCGGCATCCGAGCACGAGATTGAAGAGGTCGACGGCAAGGCTACCGGTCAACCTGGGCACGTTCCTGCCGCCTCCGCACCCACTAACGGCGCCGATGGCACCGGCGCGGCGTTGGCGACGCTGCTGGAGGCTGGGATGAAATTTCTCGAAACGCTCTCCCTGTCGCCTGCTGGTGAGACGACTCATAAACCCTCCGAGGTCGGCGAGAGCGCGGCGCATCGAAGCCACTCGGATGCCGTTGGCTTCGGTAATATCGCCAGGAATATCGAAGCCGCGCTCTCGCCTCTTATCAAAAGAGACGCCGCAGTGGATCGAGCGGTTCTTCAGGTTCCGCTGCCGCCATCTTTGACGGCAACGCGAATCGCTCAGACCCTAGCCGCCGCGGTTAGCCGGCTGATGGGCGGGTAAAAAAATCGCTGGGCGGAAATATAGGGATGCGTAGGATCGTGATTTGTTCCTCTCCGCCGTCGCCGCGCGCGTCAGCTATGCTACTTGCTCGCACCGCGCGCTTCCAAGGCTTTCTTCACTTCCGCTACCAGACTCAGGTCCAATAATTTTTCCGCCGCGATCGGCGTGTCGATCTGCATCGGGATGCGCACTTCGTATTCGATGACGTTTTTGATGCCTTCGGCTGTCGGTAAACCCGGGACGCCGTCGGGCATGGCGCGGACGAAGCGTTGCAGGCCGTTGATCACCATCGGTTTCGTGATGTTGCCCAACTGCAAGCGCTTCATGCTGATGTCGGCGGACTCGTCGGGCCGTTCGCGGAGAAACATCAGGCCGCGGATGATCGCGCGCATCCAACGCTTCACTTGATTGGGATTGTCGCTGAGTTTTTTATCGGTGACGCCCCAGCCTTGAAACGGCAGGGCGAACATATCGCCGAGAAAGCCCAAGACCTTCAATCCTTCGCGCTCGGCGATCACGACTAGGCCCGGATCGGCCACCGCGGCGTGGATCGAGCCGCTCTTGATGCCGAGGATGCGCGCCGAGGCGTCGGTGGCCATGGCGACGCGGGTGATGTCCTTGGCGGCGACGCCGCCGCGCTCGAAAAATTGCGTCGCCAAGCGGTCCTGGCTGTCGCCCAGGGAACCGATGCCGAGCCGTTTGCCCTTGAGGTCGGCGACCTTGGCGATGCTCGGATGGGCGATGATGTACCAGCTCACCCGTTCGGTCTGGAACATGACCGCTTTGAACGGCGCGCCTTTGACCGCCGCGCGCATGCCGCTGCCGCCGGCGCCGCTAAAGTCGACTTCGCCGCTAATCAGCGCCGCGATCGCCGGTGGCCCGGCGATGACGATGGTCTCGTTGTCCAACCCTTCGTCTTTGAAAAATCCCTTGGCCTCGGCGACGTAGACCGACGCGTAGTTCAACCCCGCGCGCGGGATCGCGCTGCGGACTTTTTCCGCGTGGGCTGGCAGCGCGGACAGGAGCGTGAAAGCGGTTGTGATTAGAATTCGACTCAACAGCATGGGTGTCTCCTGACGACGACAACAGAGCATTAGCACTGTACCGTTGCACGGGTCCAGCTGCATTTTGCTGGTGCGCGGTTGGGGATGATGGGTATCGCTTCGCTCTACCCATCCTACGGGAAACGGAGTGAGGTCGTGATCGAGGTCGCTGCGCTGGCAGGAAGCTCCGCGCTTCCTGCCAGCGACGTTTTAGCCCAGGGAAACGATGACCGGCTGCTTGCGGATCTTATATTTGCCGACTTGCTTCATCACCAGCGGCACCAGGGCGCCGGGGACGTCGACGAAGGATTTTTGGCCTTCGATGTGGATCTTGCCGATGGCGTTGCCGGGGATGTCGGCGTGGTAGGCGATGGTGCCGACCAGGTCACTTGGGCCGATGCCATGTTCCTTGCCGACGTTGAGCGTCAGTCGGACCATGCCGCTTTCATGGGAATCTTTGCCGCCGCGGGTTGCCGCTGAGCGTTTGACGGTTTCGCGGACAAAGGTCGGCGCGGCCGGCTGGCGGCCGCGTTGCTCGCCGCGGTAGTTGCCGCGGCGCGGTTCGCGTTGATAGCGATCGCGCGGCATCTCGCGCTGTTCTTCGACGTCGGCGATGGGCGCGATGGTGCGTTGCTTCTCATCGCCGCGAGCGAGTTTCAACGCCGATGCCGCGATGTCCAACGGATCGTGGCCCAGGGCGACTAACTCGTCGACGATGGTCCGTTCGCGGTTGATGCGGCCGCGCTTGAGCCAGAGCGTGACTTGTTCGGTCAACTGGGCGCTGCGCCGTTGCATGATGTCTTCGACGCTCGGCAGCGTGCCGCGGACAAACTTTTGCCGGGTGAACGCTTCAATGCGGCGCAGGTGGGCGTGTTCGGCGGGCGCGATCAGCGAGATGGCGATGCCGGTCTTGCTGGCGCGGCCGGTGCGGCCGATGCGATGGACGTAGACTTCAGCTTCGGTCGGCAGATCGTAGTTGAACACATGGGAGATGTCGTCGATGTCGAGTCCGCGGGCGGCGACATCGGTGGCGACGAGTATCTGAATTTTATCGTTGCGAAAGCGGTTCAACACCCGCTCGCGCGCTTCCTGGGTGAGATCGCCATTCAACGTCTCCGCCGGAAAGCCTTGCTGAGTAAGCGCGTTGGCCAACTCGGCGGTGCCGATGCGCGTGCGCGCGAAGATCAACGCGCGCTTGACGTCTTCATGTTCCAAAATCCGCGTCAGCGCGGCGACTTTGTCGGAGTGGCGCACTAGATAATAGCGCTGCTCGATGGCCAGCGCGGTGATCTGATTGCGCTGAATCGTCACCGACTGCGGCGCGCGCATGTATTTGTCGGCGAGATGGCGGATCGGCGGCGGCATGGTGGCGGAAAATAGCGCGGTCTGCCGGGTCGCCGGAGTCTTGGCTAAAATCGCTTCGACATCGTCGATGAAACCCATCTTGAGCATCTCATCGGCTTCGTCGAGGACGACGGTCTGGATGGCGCTGAAATCGAGAACTTTACGGTCGAGCAAATCGAGCAGCCGGCCCGGCGTGCCGACGACGATGTCGACGCCGCGGCGCAGCTGCATGACCTGTTGGCTGTAGCCTTGGCCGCCGTAGACGGCGAGCACTTTTGCCCCCGAGTAACGACCGTAGCCCTGCATCGCTTCGGCGACTTGCAGCGCCAGCTCGCGGGTCGGCGCCAGCACCAGCGCCTGGGGCGTCTTTTGCGGCTTGAAATTATGTAGGATCGGCAAAGCGAAGGCGGCAGTCTTGCCGGTACCGGTTTGCGCCTGGCCTATGACATCGACGCCGGTGAGCATGAGTGGGATCATGCCCGATTGAATCGGCGTCGGCGTGGTGTAGCCGAGTTCGACTAGGGCTTTGACTAACGGCTCACGTAAATTGAATTGAGAAAACTCCGCGGTCATGGGGGCTCCTTCAGAAATAGGTAGACGTTCATTTTGCTGCAACGTCTTTGCAGATACCGGTCCTGTTGTGGTTCAACAATCGGACCCAGCACCTACGCGCGAGCCACTCTGTTGCCTTTAAACGCCTGACCCTTGAGGGGGAAGTGCCTTGCGGCACCACCGAGACGAATTGCCACTAACTGTTGGAAGGTACGGACAACCTAGCATATTAAATCACCGACTTCGACTGGGGTGGGTTCGGGGGCGTAATTGGCATGGTTAACGCCGCCGACGGCGAAGTCATTCCACTGTGTCAGTCATGGCCCGGCGCCAGTTGGGCGAGTTTGGCTTTCAAGGCGCGATTTTCTTCTACCAACGGCGCGATTATCGCCTCGACTTCAGCCTGGGAAAAGCGCGGCGTGATGTGCTGAGGGCAATTCCAGTCGAAGGCTTCGATGGTGAGGACGACGGCGCGCTCGACGCGGGCGTCATAGCTCGAATCGTGCAGCTTGGCGATCAGCTCGGGATTTTCATCGCCCTCGACAAGGCGCGCCCGCGCCCACAGCTTCAAGCGCTGTTGGTTGGGGTAGTCCATGAGAAACAGCGCGACGCGGTCGTCGGTCTGTAAGTTGCCGGCGCTGATATACTGCTTGTTGCCGCGAAAGTCTGCGAAGGCGAGTGTCCGGTCGTCGAGTACTTTTAGAAATCCTTTGGGGCCGCCGCGATGTTGCACGTAAGGCCAGCCGCTTTGGTTGACCGTACCCATGTAGAAGCTGTCGCGTTGGGCGATAAAATCAATCTCCCGTGCGCTCAGGCGGTCGCCACGCTCTGGATCGAGCTCGAATTTTCGGTAAGCCTTGCGGCTACCATGGCGAGTTTGCAGTTCCTTGACCGAATCGGTAAATGCGATCTCCGCGAATGCTTTGGCCATTTATTTTTCCTCCAGCTAATTGACTGCGTCGCTGTGGTCGTAAATTACTTGATATGCCCGCTAAGAAAGTCGCGCATCAGATTGGCGATCTCCTCGTTATGGGTCTCCAGGGCGAAGTGGCCGGTGTCCAATAGGTGGACTTGAGCGTGCGGCAGGTCGCGCTGATAGGGCGCCGCGCCGGCTGCGACAAAGATCGCATCGTTCTTGCCCCAGAGCACGAGGGTCGGTGGCTTGTGTTCGCGGAAGTAGGCCTGCCATTGCGGATACAAGGGAATGTTGGTGCGGTAGTCGTAGAACAGATCGAGTTGGATCTCGGCATTGCCCGGCCGGTCGAGCCGCGCTTGGTCCAAGGTCCAAGTGTCGGGGCTAACCAAGGAAAGGTCCTTGACGCCATTGGTGTACTGCCACTGGGTGGCCTTGATCGAGGTCAACCAACGGATCGCTTCGCGTTCAGTCGACCCGCCGGTGCGCCAATAGGCTTTGATCGGATCCCAGAACTGTTCGATGCCTTCGTTGTAAGCGTTGCCATTTTGGACGATCAGCGCGGTTACCTTTTCCGGATTCTTTGCCGCCAAGCGAAAGCCGACCGGCGCTCCGTAATCCATCACATACAGGGCATAGCGGTTCACACCGAGTTGCGCCAACAGTTTGTCGATCACCTGGGTGTAGTTCTCGAAAGTGTAGGTAAACTCGGAGCGCTCGGGCATGGCACTCTGGCCAAAGCCCGGATAGTCGGGCGCGATGACGTGATAGTTGTCGGCCAACTGCGGTATCAGATCGCGAAACATATGCGACGATGTGGGAAAACCGTGCAGCAGTAGCAAGGTCGGCGCATCCGTCGGTCCGGCTTCGCGGTAGAAGACTTCAATGCCGTCGACCACCATGGTGCGGTAGTTTGTCCGCGTAGCCAGACCGGGCGATGAACTATTATTGGGAAAAGAGACAATTGGGTTCATGGGTTTCTCCTCTTCTTTGGTTAGAACCGCCGTTAAATAATGCGTTGCTAGTGACGCGACTATGCTTTATTGCTCGTGCTGGCAGAATAACCTTTATGCGCAATTCACTGTTGCGCGCGGTGGAACGATCGATGGACCGATTGCACTTGATGACCGTATTCGTGGCGGTGGCGGAGACCGAGAGCTTCGCCGCGGCGTCGCGCCGTTTGGGCCTGTCGCCGGCCGCGGTAACCCGGGCGGTCGCGGCGTTGGAAAAGCGCTTGGGCGTGAAGCTCTTCAATCGGACGACGCGATTGGTGCGCGCCACCGAGGCGGGACAACGCTACTTGGAGGACTCGCGCCGGATCATCGCCGCGGCCGATGCCGCTGATGAAGCGGTGGTCGGGATCAATGCCGCGCCGCGTGGCCAGTTGGCGGTCACCGCGCCGGTGTTGTTCGGCCGGATGTTCGTTTTGCCGGCGATCGTGGAATACTTGCGGCGCTACCCGGCGATGGAGGTGTCGGCGCTGTTTGTTGACCGGGTGGTCAATTTACTGGAGGAGGGGTTGGATGTCGGCATCCGCATCGGCGCGTTGCCCGATTCCACCATGAAAGCCACCCGGGTCGGCTCGGTGCGCCAGGTGTTATGCGCGGCGCCGACGTACTTGAAAAAACATGGCGTGCCGGAGCAGCCGGCGGCGTTGGCGCAACACACGATCATCGCCGCCAGCGGCGTGACGCCGACCAACGATTGGAAATTTCGCCAGGGAACCAAATCGCTGACGGTCCGACTCACTCCGCGGCTCACGGTCAACAGCAACGACGCGGCCATCGAGGCGGCGCTGCAAGGCTTTGGCATCGCGCGGCTGCTGTCCTATCAGATCGCGCCACCAGTGGCGGCCGGGCGGCTGAAGATTCTTCTCCAAGACTTCGAACCGGCGCCGCTGCCGATCCATGTGATCCATCGCGAAGGGCGCTACGGTTCGGTGCGCATCCGCGCCTTTGTCGATCTGATCGCCGAGCGCCTGCGCAAAGATCGCGCGCTGTCGTAACCTGGCCGTCGCCGAGCTTGCCTTGTGTTGTTCAACCTGGGGGACTACAGTGATCCATGGCAAGAATCACTGTCGAAGATTGTTTAGATAAATTCCCCAGTCGCTTCATTCTCGTCCAGCTCGCCTCGAAACGAGCCCGGCAGCTGCTCAAGGGCGCCAAACCGATGATCGAATCGGACAATCGCGACATCGTCATCGCGCTGCGCGAGATCGCCGCCGGCAAAGTCCGCTGGGCGCCGCCCAAAGTCTGACGGTTGGCGCGTTAGGCTAACTTTCGCGTTCATTAAACCAGCTTAGGAATTTAGCTTTGACGTGCGGAAGCCGCGCTCCCCACAACCTCGTCCCGGCTAAGCTTGGTTCCGTCAGTATCCCGCCACCATCGGTTGGCCTACTTTCGCAGGTCGTTAGTTGCAAAATTCGCCGTTAGCGGAGTACAACAACAGCCAGTCGACTTCGGAGGAGCCATGAAATTGCAACTCTGTCACTGGCGCCTCGGCGCGTTACTGCTGTTCGCCCTCGCCATCCCGATACCGCTTTGCGCCGCCACCACGCCGCTCAAAGCGGTGTTCACCTTCGGCGGACTCAATGAGCGCAGCGGCATCCTCTGGGTGGCGCGGGATGCCGGGATTTTTAACAAGCATGGTATCGATCCGACCATCGTCAATGTGCGTAATGCGCAGGTCGGCATGTCGGCGCTGGCCGGCGGCGAGACGCAATTTCATGTCGGCTCGGCCACTGGCACTTCCATCGGCGCCATGGCCGGCGGCTTGGACTTGGCTTACATCGCCGGACTGATCAACAAGCTCGACGGCGCCTTCATGGTCAACCCGAGCATCAAGACGCCGGCGGATTTGAAGGGCAAGAAGATTGGCGTGCAGAGCATCGGCGGCGGCGTCTGGATGTTTTCCATGTTGGCCTTCGAACATTGGGGCTTGAACATCGAGCGCGATAACATTCAGTTCCGCGTCATCGGCGATCAATCGGTGTTGGTGCAGGCGATCACGCAAAATATCATCGACGGCGGTTATCTCGGCTACGCCTATGGCGCGCAATTGGAGCGCCAGGGCTACCGCATGCTCGGCGATCTGATGAAGATGGGCATTCCCTACCAGGGGCTCGGCATGATCGCCAAGCGCAGCCTAATCGATCGCACGCCGGAAGTGCCTGAGCGCACGCTGCGCGCCATGGTGGAGACGATCAACTACATCAACAACCCAAACAACAGATCCGCGGTGGTGAAAACCTTGGCCAAAGAGCTGAGATTGACCAAGGTCGAAGACGCCCAGGCGGGCTACGAAATGATGCGCACGCTGTACGACAAAAAGATCTATCCCAACCGCGAGGGACTGCAAAACGTCGTGCGTTTGCTCGGCCGCACCAGCGAAGCGATCCGCAAGATCAAAGTCGAGGACATCATCGACGACCGGGTGGTGCGCAAGTTGGAGAAGGAAGGGTTGTTCTGAACTGTTTCGGGTTAAGAGTTTTGGGTTTCGGGTTGAACCCGGAACCCGGAACGCCAAACTCGAAACTAGCGCCGCGCCATTCTTGACGCTTCAATACCGATGGTGGTAGACCATCGGATATAGGCAAGAGCCGAAATTCGCAGATGCAGCCCTAAGGAGGACAATTTATGGCTGGTAACGGTAGCGATGCAGGTTTCGAAGTCATTATCTCGTCTGACTCTCATGTCATGGAGCCGCCGGACATTATCGCCGAGCGGGCGCCTAAAGCGTTCAGGGACCAGGTGCCGCGTTTCCCCGCGCTCTCGGTGGGCAGCAGCTTTCAGACTCACCCAGGTGGCTCGGACCCGACCCAGCGGATCAAAGAGATGGAGACCGATGGTCTCTCCGCCGAGGTGCTCTATCCGACGTATCTGCTACCGCAGTACGCCATGGACGACGCCAAGCTCCAGGAGGTCACGTTCCAAGCCTACAACGATTGGCTGATCGAATATTGCAACAGCTCACCCAAGCGGTTGTTGGGCATCGCCGCCATCTCGATTTACGATGTCGACGTGGCGGTGAAAGAATTGGAACGCTGCGCCAAGGCCGGCATGCGCGGCTCATTGATCTGGCAGGCGCCCCATCCCGATCTGCCGCTCTATTCCGATCACTACAATAAATTTTGGGCCGCGTCGCAGGATCTCAACATGCCGGTGCATCTGCATATCTTGACCGGCCACGGTTATCACAAGACCACCGTGTTCGGGAACAAACGCACTGGCGTGGAAGCTTACCGCGGCAGCGTGAACTTGAAACTCAAGGAAGTCATCGACGACGTCTTCGAACTGATTTTCTACGGCGTGCTTGAACGTTATCCGGGAATGAAGATCGTCAGCGTGGAAAACGAGATCGGCTGGATGCCGTTCATGATGCAGCAGTGGGATTACTATTATAACCGTTTCAAGAAAGTGAACCCGCCGCCGTTCTCGAAAAATCCCAGCGAATATTTCAAGACGCAGATCTTCGGCACGTTTTTCCGCGACACCGTGGCCGGCCACAACTTTGAGTGGTGGGGCCAGGACAATTGCATGTGGTCCAACGACTATCCGCATGGCAATTCCACTTGGCCGGAATCGAAGAAGTACATCGACCGCGACCTGGGCCATCTGCCGGCGGACATTCGCAAGAAGCTGGTCTATACCAACGTCAAACAGATCTACAACATCGACATCCCGCATCCCGTGCAATAACGTCGACTGGTTGTGAGCTTACCTGGCGCGCTAACGGACCCAACTAAAGTCTGTTAGCGCGCCATTTTTTTATGAGGAGTTTGGCCATGATTAAGATCGTCGGTTCTCTCGCATTAGCTCTGTGTTTCGCATTGGTGACGGCCCCAGCGCTGAGCCAATCCAAGCCCCTGAAGAAAGTCCGCGTCGGTATCCCATCGGTCGGTATGGGTAACATCATTCCTTACATTACCCGCGAAGCGAAGCTCTATGAAAAGTATGGCCTCGATCCCGAAGTGATCACCGTGATGGGATCGGGGATCGGTTCCAAGGCGCTGATCAGCGGCAATATCGATATCATCCCGATCGCCACGCCGACGGTGATCGCGGCCAATCTGGCCGGCGCCGACATGGCGATCCTGGCCCACACCATGCCCGCGGTGGTGCACGCCATGATGGTGCGCCCCGAGATCAAGCGGCCCGAGGATTTGAAAGGCAAGAAGATCGGCGTGTCGAGCTTGGGCTCGTTGACCGATTTCCTGGTGCGCTCCATCGCCCGGAAGAAAGGGCTCAATCCCGACCGCGATTTTACTTTGATCAGCACGGGCGCCAGTGACACTGAGCGGGTGATGGCGCTTAAGGCGGGCGCCGTCGACGCGACGGCGATCTCCCACCCCGGTTACGGTCTGGCGCGCAAGATGGGCTACACCATGCTGTGGGATTCCGCCAAGGAACTCGACTACCCCTGGATGGAAATCACCACCCGCCGCGCCGCGATCAAAAGCGACCGCGAGCTGATCCTGCAATACATGAAAGCGCACTTGGAAGGCATCGCGCTGTTTAAAACCAACAAAGACTTCAGCGTCAAGGTGATCAAAAAAGTCCTGCGCGTCACCGACGACGAGCTAGCCAACGAATCCTACGAGATCTTTTCCAAGATGTTCTTGCCGACACCCTATCCCAATCATCCCGGCATGAAGGTCAGCTTCGAGTACGTCGCCGAAACCCGCCCCGATGTCTGGAAACACAAACCGGAAGAATTTACCGATTCGAGCTTCGTCGCCGAGCTGGATAAAAGTGGGTTTATCAAGGCGTTGTATGCCAAATAGCAATATGTCCTGATTGTCGGCTATGACTCTCGCAAACATCGCAGGTAGTGAGCAAAACTATCCGTGGATCAAGCATGAACGACGAGTGCAGCGAGTCATAAATTCAGCTCGCGCATGCGCTCGGAAAAATCGCTTCAACCAATTCCACAAACTCCTCAAGCCACTCATAAGACAAGGTAATCCGGAAGCAATCTTTCTCGCTGCGGGATTCTCACGACGACGTGAAAGCGAGGCTCAATATGAACGGCGCTATCTTGAGTATATTCAAAGAGCGGCGGTGGCGGAGTATCCGCCGGCTTTGTATGTGCTTGGAGTTTTTTACGACACGGGCGACGCTGTGCCGGTAATTCCCCGCGATAAAATCAAAGCAGCAGAGATCTTCAAACGAGGAGCCGAACTCAAACACGCCCAATGCCAATACTTCCACGCGGCAGGTTTACTTTACGGCGTGAATGGAATCGAAAAAGACATTCCGGCAGGTCTCGCGGTGTTGCAGGAATCTGTAAACGCGAGATACGCAGGGTCACTGAGGTTTCTGGCTTATCTCTATGAGAAGGGAGAGTTTGGACTGCCTGTCGATCCTGTGAAAGCGGTAGAGCTTCGCGCCGCTGCGGAGGCCGACGATGTTATTGGCTACTGATCGGCACGGTTCACGGTGAAACCCATCCGTCATGCCGGCGCAGGCCGGCATCCATCTTCGATTTCATTCCAAAGCGAAAGAAAACCTGGATGCCGGCCTCCGCCGGCATGACGAAACGAGGAGTCGGCAATCTTTCGATCACGTTCTTTAAAAACCAAACTAAGCGAGGAAATTTCTTAGCGCCACACCTGCTTCGCTGCCTCGACAATCGTATCCAACTTCTTCCACATCTCCGCTTCGCTTAAAACTTTCGAGTCGATGCCGCCGAAGCCGCATTGCGGGCTTAGGGCGAGTTGATCGAGGGGCAGGTATTTGCTCGCTTGGTCGATTCGCCGCTTCAAGTCGTCGACGGTTTCCATGTCGGAGTTTTTGGTCGAGACTAGGCCGAGGACGACGACTTTGTCTTTGGGCACCAGGCGTAGCGGTTCGAAACCGCCGGCGCGTTCGCTGTCGTATTCCAAGAGCAAGCGTTGATGTTTGAGGGTGTTGAAGAGTTTTTCGGCGATGGCGTCGTAGCTGCCTTCGCGATGCCATTGGGGCACCAGTTTGCCGGTCTGCGGATCGATGGTGCGGGCGTTGCCGCGGCAGACATGGATGCCAAACGTTACGCCGGGGAAGCCTTCGATGAGCGCGTTGTCGGCGGCGATGGAGCGCTGGAAGTTTCTCTCCGGATCTTCGCCGCGGGAGCGCATTCTTTCCAGCGACACCTTGTCGACGTAGGCGGTGTAGCCGGGGGCGTCGATCTGGATATATTGGCAGCCGGCTTCCACTAATTCCGCGATCATCTGCCGTTCGATGGCGACGATATGGTCGACGAAGTCGTCGAGGCCTTTGTAGACGTTCAACGACGATTCCCACTTGAAGCGCTGGGCGATGCGGTCGGGGCCCAGGATGGTGACTTTGGCGGGCACTTTGCTGACGCTTTGAGCGTAGCGGTATTCTTCCAGCGGCAGGTTGCGAATGGTTTTCAAGCGCTCCGCCGCGCCGCGCCGGGTGATGATCGCCGGGCCGGCTTCATCGAAATTCTGCTCGGCGCGCTCCAGCGGCGTCTCGTTCAAGTCGCGCTTCTCATAATACAGATTGATGTTCTTAGGCACGTCGAAGCCAGTGACGCACTCGGAGAAACTTTCCTGAAAGCTATGGCGGCGAAACTCGCCGTCGGTGACCACCGGATAACCGTGGCTCGCCTGCTGGTCGACGACGTCGGCGATCGCCTGGTCCTGGGCTTGGCGCAATTCTTCTTTGCTCGCTTGGCCGCGATCGAAGCGGGCGAAGACTTCTTTCAACTTTGCCGGCCGCACTAGGCTGCCGATATGGTCGATGCGGATGTTGTTCAAATTATTGGTGGTCATGGTATCCTCCAGGTTTTTCAATTTGTCGGGCAGGGCGACCGCCGGTCGCCGCTACATGAAATGCACGAAGATTGAGTTGGCGAGCATAAGCCCTTTGGCGGTGAAGCGTAAAAATCGCGCTTGTTCGATCAACAGCTCGCCGTCGATCCAGCCATCGATCTGCGGATAAAACTCGCGCGGCGTCTGGCCGAAGCGCTGGCGAAATGTTTCCACGCGAATGCCCTCGGTCATGCGCAGGCCCAGGAACATGAACTCGGCGGCGGCTTTATGGGCGTCGATGATTTCGCGCTCGACTTCGGCCTGCTGGGTTGCAGCAACCTGCGCCATGTATTTGGCGGGACTCTTCTCATTGTTCCAGCGCAGTCCGGCGACGCCGTCGGCCTCGCGCCGGTAGCTATGGGCGCCAGCGCCGAGGCCCAGGTAATCGCCGCTATGCCAGTAGTTGACGTTATGGAGCGAGTGGAACCAGGGGCGGGCATAGTTGGAGATCTCATAGCGCTTCAAACCGGCGGCGCCGAGTTTGGCGTCGATCAATTCGGCCATGGCGATCTCGGTGTCTTCGTCGAGATTGGCCATCCTGCCGGCGCGGTACTCATGATGAAACGGCGTGCCCTCTTCGAAAGTAAGATTGTAAGCCGACAGATGGGGCGGCTGAAACTCCAGCGCGCTGTCGAGATCGGCGTCAAGATCGGCAAGCGATTGGCCGGGATTGGCGAAGATCAGATCGAAACTAAAATTGTCGAAGCCCGATTGTTTGACGATGTTCAAAGCCGTTTTGGCTTCTTCCGCCGAGTGCACCCGCCCCAAAAATTTCAGCAGCTTGGGCTGGAACGATTGCACGCCGACGCTGATGCGGTTGACACCGGCGTCGCGGTAGCCGGGAAAGTATGCGGCGTCCACCGTGCCGGGATTGGCTTCCATGGTGATCTCGCAATCGTTGGCGATGGGAAAGGTCGCCGCCGCCCAGGCGAGCAGTTTGCCGATGCTCGCCGGTTTGAACGTCGACGGCGTGCCGCCGCCGAAAAAGATGCTCTGCAGCGTACGGCCGCGCCAGCCGTCTTTCCCACCGTAAAGTTCCAGTTCGCGTAATAGTGCATCGGTATACCCGTCTTCCGGGATCTGCGCGACGACGTGGGAATTGAAATCGCAGTAGGGACACTTGCTGATGCAGTAGGGAATATGAATGTAGAGAGAAAACGGCTCGCTCTTCATGCCAGCTCCATCCTAGAGGTCGAGACCGGGGAGTGCAATCAGTTCGCTGCCAACGCGCCGGTTGCGCGTTTTCACCGGAAAGATTATGAATCGGATTAACACCGCAACCTACCGAACTCATCATGGCCGATCTAGCTGACACGATTCGCAACATCCCGCTGTTCTCCGGCCTGTCGCGTGAGGATGTCGCCAAGATCATGGGCCACTTGGTGGAGGTGAGCTTTGGCGCCGGCGAGAAGATTTTTTCCCAGGGCGACCAGGGCGACGCGCTTTATTTGATTCAATCGGGCGCGCTCCATGTCCAGGTGGACAGCGGCGGCGGTCACGCCGAGACCATCGCCGTGTTGGGCGCCCAGGAATATTTTGGCGAGATGGCGCTACTATCGTCGGCGGTGCGCTCGGCCACGGTGATCGCGGTGAAGGATGCGATTCTGTGGAAACTCAGCCGGGAGTCTTGGGATGATTTGATCGCCAAACATTCGACTTGGCTGAAGCACTTCTGCGCCGTATTAAGCCAGCGGCTGTCGGAAATGGACCGGCAGTATTCTCAAGGCCGCCAAGCCTTCGATTCCCTGGCGGAAGAATTTTACGGCAAACGGCCGGCCGAAGAGCAACAGTTCTACCGCCATGCCGCGCTACTCGCGACCATCGATCCGGCTAGCGCCGACAGATTGCTGCAATGCGATGGCGCCGGGCGATATCTCGCCACACTGGAAGCGAGCCAGCTGCCGCTCTTGCGCCGGGTGGATGGCGGTTACCAGCTCCATGGTTTTTTCCGCGAGTTCTTGACCGAGCGGTTGATTGATAGTGAAGGCCGGGAAAACCGCGCCAACTGCATGGTCAGTTCGCCGCGCGCTATGAAACTCTGGGCGATTGGCCGGCGGCTATCGAACAGAGTTTAGCGGCGCAGGATTTGGCCAACGCCAGCCGCTTGTTAAGCGCGCATAAGGATCAGCTGCTGGCGGACCTGCCGCTCTTGGTCAAGAATTCAGTCAGCGCCATTCCTGCTGAAATCGTGCACCAAGATGTCGCCTTGGTGTTGCTGCAAGTGGACGCATTGTGCGCGCTGAACGACCAAGCGGCGGCGCTGCGTTGCCTGAAGGACGCGTTGACCCGGCGCGCTGTGGCCATCGGCGCGGCGACGCTGGCGCGCTATTTTGCCGACGCCGATCGGATGGCTGGCGCCGGCGAGCCGCGCCAGGCGCTCACTTACCTGCGTAACGCTTTGAGTCTGGCGGCGCAGCAGGAAAACGCCCAGTCGAGCACTGGCGACAGCGATGGCGCGGCGCTGCGCAGCGCCATGAGCGCCAGCAAGCGCGATGCGACGACGCTGCCGGGGCGCAAATGGTTCGCCGCGTTTACCGGCGGCGAAAATTTCCCCCTCGGCACTTGGTTCGGCGCGGCTCTTGGTATCGGTCTGTGGGGCTATCTGTGGTTCTTCACGCCGGCCATCGGTTTGTCGCCCAACGCGACCAAGCAGTTGGCGATTTTGCTTTTCACTTTGATCTTCTGGGTGTTTCGCATCCTGCCCGATTACGGCGTCGCGCTGATTTTCGCCTTGGGCTTTATCATCTCCGGCATGGCCAAGCCGGAGGTGGTGCTGGGCGGCTTCGCCAGCACTACCTGGTTCATGACTCTCGGCGTTTTGGGTCTCGGCGCGGCGATCACCAGCACCGGCTTGTTCTACCGTTTCTCGCTTCAACTAGTCCGCTACTTTCCGCTCAAGTATAACTGGCAAATCTTCGCCTTGGGCATCATGGGCATCGTCGTCATGGCGCTGATCCCGCAGCAGAGCGCGCGCACGGCGATCATTAGTCAAATGCTGCTCAATCTGTCTGAAAGCTTGGGTTACAAAAATCCCTCGCGAGCGTCCACCGGACTCTTCGTCGCGAGCTTTCTCGGCCTCGGCCAGTTGGGTTTTCTCTTCCTCACCGGTTCGACCACCAGTTTGATCGCCTGGGGTCTGTTGGCGCCCGAGGTGCGCGCGCAGTTTACCTGGGGTTATTGGTTTGTCGCCGCGCTGCCGCCGACTTTGATCGTCACCGCGATCATCGTCGGCGCCACCATGTGGTTGTACCAGCCTGAGTCGCAGTCGCAGGTGTCCTACAAGATGGTCCAGACGCAGCTGGAAATTCTTGGCCCGCTGTCGAAGTATGAATGGATCACCCTCGCCGTGTTGTGCGCCACCGTCACCGGCTGGCTCACCGGCTCCATGCACAAAATCGATGGCGCCTGGGTTTCTCTGCTCGCCATTTGCGTCTTGATCAACACCGGCGTGCTCGGTTTTGGCATGCTGAAAAAAAGCATCGACTGGGAGATGCTGATCTACATGGGCGCGACCCTGAGCATTCCGGCGCTGCTCACCGAGGCCAAGATCGATCAATGGCTGGTCAGCCTGCTGGCGCCGCTGGTGGTGCCATTCAAATCGACCCCGGCGCTGGCGTTCATCGTCATCGCGCTGATCACCTACTTGGTCAAGCTGGCGTTCACCAGCTTTCTCACCGTGGTGACCCTGGCGATCGCGCTGTTGCCGCTGGCGGCGGATTTACAGATCAATCCCTGGATCATGATCATGATCGTTCTGATGGCGTCGGAAGTGTGGTTTTTTCAGTTCCAAGTCGACTGGCACACGCTGGCGTTCGCCACCACCGAGGGTAGAGGCTTTCGCTATAGCGATATGAACCGCATCCACCTGTTCTACGCCGCGGCCTATCTGATCGCCCTGGTCGCGGCGATTCCCTACTGGCGCTATCTTGGCTTGATCGGCTGAGCGGTGCGGCAGCGGTGGTTCGATTCATTAGAGATCTCTCACTCCGTTCGAGATGACAGCTGGTTTTTTCAGTTGTCATTTAGAGCGTAGCGAGAAATCTTTCCCAGCGTGGCGCTGCGGTGACATTTCGAACCAAGCTGTAGGCTGGAGGCGCGTAGCGCCGATACCCACCAATCCCAATGATGGGTATCGCGGAGCCTGTCCTGAGCGTAGTCGAAGGGCTCCACCCATCCTACGGCGGAGTCGCGGCGCGGCGAGCGCCGGCGAATTGACATAGGTAGCAGCGCTGGCGGCGCGGCGATTCGTTTGCCGGCGCGCCGGGCGATTGTGTATCATCGCGGTGTTGCGTATCATCGCGGTTGAGACACTCGGGAGGCATGGGAGGTGGCGATGGCGGCGGACCTGGACAGTTCAGCTCAACTAACGACCGCGGTGGATTCGACCTATGCGGTCGATTTTCATGGCCGCGGCGGATCGCTGTTCGGCATTCAGATCGTCAATTTATTTCTCGGCTTGATCACGCTGGGGATTTATTCCTTCTGGGGCCGGGTCAAGGTGCGCGCTTATTTGGCGAGCCTGACCGAGTTTGCCGGCTACCGCTTCGCCTATCATGGCACCGGCAAGGAGTTGTTCATCGGCTGGTTGAAGGCGCTGGTGCTGTTCGGCATTCCGCTGTTCGTTCTGGCGCTGTTGCAGGTGATCGTCGGCATCGAGTCGGGACTGTTCAATATTTTCCAAGTGCTGATTTATCTCGTCGTCGGTGTTTTCATTCCAGTCGCCATGGTCAATGCCCGGCGCTATCGTTTGAGCCGGATATCGTGGCGCGGCGTGCGCTTTTCCTTTCGCGGCGGCGTGCGCGAGTTCATGGCGATTTATGTCAAAGGTTGGCTGCTGACGGTTTTGACCTTGGGCTTTTACTATCCGTTTTGGCAGAACCGGCGGCAGAGTTTCATGATCGGCGATTCCTACTTCGGCAATCAGAAATTCGCCTTCGACGGCCGTGGCGGCGATCTGTTCTGGAGCTTCGTGTTGCATGTCGCGCTGACGATTCCAACGTTTTTCCTGTGCTGGCTGTGGTACGCGGCGCGGGTGCAGCGTTACTACGCCGAGCATACTTCTTTTCAAGCCGCGCGCTTGCGCTCGACGGTGACTGGCGGCGGCATGTTGGGACTGATGATCGGCAACGCGGTGCTGTTCGTTTTGACCTTGGGCTTGGGCTGGTCATGGATCACGGTGCGTAACCTACGCTACTATGCCAGTCATCTAACCATGGTCGGCGCCCTCGACGTGGCCGGCGTCATGCAAGAAGTTCAAAGCGCGACGGCCACCGGCGAGGGGTTGTCGGGCTTTCTCGATCTCGACTTCGATCTCGGTTGAGCGGATTGGCGGGCGTCGATCATGCAACTACAATGGTTCGGTTATTATCTCGACGGTCAAAGCGCCAACCGGCGCAGCGCCAAGATTTATCTCGAGGCCGGCCATCTGCGCATCGATCTCGATGATGGCGCGCTGCTCAACTGGCCCTACGGCACGATCCGGCAAACCCAAGGCGCCTATGCCGGCGAGCAGGTGCGGCTCGAATACGGCGCCGAACCGGCGCAGGTGTTGTTGATCGAAGACCTGAGCTTTCTCACGTCATTCCATCAGGTGTTGCCCAATCGCGCCGGAGGCTTTCATAATCCGGCCAAGCGCCTGCAGCGCTTCCAGCTCACCATCGTCGCCGGCTGTGCGTCGGTGGCGTTGCTGCTGGGTACTTATTTTTGGGGCATTCCGACTTTCGCCATGCTCGCCGCGCCCTGGGTGCCGGTGTCCTGGGAGGAAAAACTCGGCGACAGCATGATCGAGCAGGTGGCGCCGGCGGAGCTGCGCTGTAGCGATCCACAGCGTTTGGCGAAGATCGAGGAGCTGGTCAAGGCGATGTTGGCGACCCAGGGCGAGACCGAGTACCGCTTCAAAATTCATGTGGTCAATCAGCCGATCTTCAACGCCTTGGCCGCGCCCGGCGGCCACATCGTGATTTTCCGCGGCCTACTCGACCGCACGGAGAATGCCGAAGAGCTGGCCGGCGTGTTGGCCCATGAGCTGCAACATATTCTCAAGCGCCATGTGACCCGCTCGCTGCTCGAGTACGCTTCCACCAGCTTTCTCGTCGCCGCGGTGATCGGCGATGTCAGCGGCATTGTCTCCTTCGGCGTCGAGGCGGCGCAGATGCTGGCGCAGATGCGCTTTAGCCGGCAGCATGAATCGGAAGCCGACGAAGCCGGTCTGCAAATGCTCTTGGCCAGTCAAATCGACCCGGCCGGCATGATCGCTTTCTTCGAGGCGGTGCGCAAAGAAGAGGGCCAGGGATCGTCGGCGCTGTCTTTCATCGCCAGCCACCCGCAGACCGAGGTGCGCATCGCGCGGCTCAAAAGCTTGATCGCGGCGAGCCCGAGCGGTTCGCAAAAGCTGCTGCCAGATTACTCCTGGGAAGACATAAAAAAGATCTGTCCCGCCGTCGAAAAGCCGGCGAAATCGTTGAAAATCCGCTAGTTTGAATTCACCAGGGTCGGTTGTTATAGTCGCCAGTGAAAATTCCCGGCGAGGCGTCCATGGCGGTCCACGAACATAAAGAAAAAGCTAAAAAGAGTGTCCGTTGTTTCGTCATCACGGTGAGCGACACGCGCGATGAGACGACCGACACCAGCGGCCAAACCATCAAGCAGTTTCTCGCCGACGAAGGCCATCACGCGGCCGGCTACCGGATCGTCAAAGACGAGCCGGTGGAGATCGAGGCGCTGCTCAATGAAGCGCTCGGCAAGAGCGAGGTCGACGCGGTGATCGTCAACGGCGGCACCGGCATCGCGCCGCGCGACGGTACCTACGAAGTGGTCAGCCGCTTTCTGGAAAAGAAACTCGACGGTTTCGGCGAGATCTTTCGCTATCTAAGCTATCTCGACATCGGTTCGGCGGCGATCATGAGCCGGGCCGCCGCCGGCACGGCGCGCGGCAAAGTTTTGATCTCGCTGCCGGGGTCCAAGGGCGCGGTGACCCTGGCGATGGAAAAATTGGTCCTGCCGGAAATCCGCCACATGGTTTCCCAGCTCCAAGGCTAATGAAAGTCCGGGTGAAATTCTTCGCCATCCTGCGCGAGCGCGCCGGCACCGGCGAAGTTATGCAAGAACTCAGCGAGGGCGCCACGGTCAACGAGCTTTGGCAGGCTCTGCAGAAAGCCTTTCCCAAGCTCAATGTTCCCGGCATTCGCATGCTCTACGCGGTCAACCAGAATTATGTCGGCGCCAACGATACTTTGCATGACGGCGACGAAGTGGTGTTCATTCCGCCGGTGAGCGGCGGGTGTCCTCGCTGACGCTCGGAATTACAAATTACAGATTTCAGATTTCACAATTCGGATAGGATATTGATGTTTCGCGTACAGAACGATCCCATCGATTTGAACGAGCTGGTGCGTTACGTGACCGACGCCGAGGCCGGCGCCATCGCGACCTTCATCGGCACCACGCGCAACAACAACGAAGGGCGCAACGTCATTGCGCTCGACTACGAAGCTTATCCCGAGATGGCCGAGAAAGAGCTGGCGCGCATCGGCGCCGAGGCGGCGCAAAAATGGCAGATTCAGCGCATGGCGATCGTTCACCGGCTGGGGCCGGTGCAGATCGGCGAAGCGAGCGTGATCATCGCCGTGTCCTCGGCGCATCGCGAAGCGGCCTTCGCCGCCAGCCGGTTCGCCATCGAAGAAATCAAAAAGACCGTGCCGATCTGGAAGAAAGAAGTATTCGAGGGCGGCGAAGTGTGGATCGGCACGCAGACCGGCCAGCCGTTAACGCAGAGATAGAGAGTTGAGACAGAGACCGAAACCGGGACGAAGGGAAGCGGTCTCAAGCTCAGGTCTCTGTCTATTCGACACATCATGGACACGTCGCTATTCGCCGCTTTCAGTTTGGGGCTCCTGCTGGGCATCCAGCATGCGCTCGATCCCGATCATTTGATCGCGGTATCGACCATCGTCAGCGAGCATAAGAATTTCAAATGGGCGTCGTTGATCGGCGCCTTCTGGGGTCTGGGCCACACCACGACTTTGTTTATCGTCGGCCTGATTGTCATCGGCCTGCGCGTCACGATTTCCGAGCCGGTGGCGGCGGGGTTGGAATTTCTCGTCGCGATCATGCTGGTGCTGTTGGGCTTGAACGTCCTACGACGCACCTTCGGTCCGGCGCAGGTGCATCTGCACACCCACAGCCACAATCCCGAAACCCACACCCACTTTCACGTCCATGAACAGCCGCAGCAGGACCATGGCCATAACCATCCGTTCAAAGCCATGCGCCGGCCGTTCTTCGTCGGCATGGTTCATGGCCTGGCCGGCAGCGCGGCGTTGATGCTGCTGGTGCTCGGCACCATCACCTCGCCGCTGGCCGGGCTCGCTTACATCCTCATCTTCGGCCTCGGTTCGGTGGGCGGCATGCTGCTCTTGAGCGGCATCATCAGTCTACCATTCATCCTCACCGCCCAGCGTTTCTCGGCGATGAACCGTTGGATCCGTGTGGTTGCCGGAGTTGCCAGCATCGCCTTCGGACTATTTCTTGGCTGGGAGATCGGCTCCGGGCAGCATTGGTTTTAACGCAGGTTTTCTTCGCTGAATGTGAAATACGTTCTCACCACGAAGGTTCGGATAATATTAATTCCGAACTTCGTGCTCTTCGTGTCTTCGTGGTGAAAGGAATCCCGCACCCGGCAATCAACCGCCCGACACCGCCAAATCATGGGGCCGTTTGCCGAGCCGTTTGCCGCCGTTGGCGGTGACCACGATGGTATCGCCCCAGGTGCTGAGCGATTGGCCGTCGGCGGTGATGGCGGATGGTTTGAAAATGTAGACCATGTTCTCTTGCAACGTGACGCCCAGCTGGCGCGGGCTTTTGGCGTGGGCGGTGATGATCGGGCCGTCGTCGCCGGCGCCGCGGCCATGCATGTTCAAATCGCCGCGCGCGCCCGCCGCGGGGCCGGACTTGGGTGCGGCGCTTTCGGCGGTTTTGATGGTTAGCTCGGCCAGCTCTTTCACCGTCACGCCGGGCTTCAACCGCTCCATCAAGCGATTGAAAATCTCGCGCTGGACTTTGATCAGCTCCTGATGCACCGGATTGGCCGTGCCGACGAAAACCGGCTGGACGCCCTGGGCGCGGTAGCCGACCCAGTTGGCTTCCAGTTCATTGATGATCAGATCGCCGTATTCGAGTAAGCGCATGCTCGGCCGGGTTAACGTCCGCACCGGGTTCTTTCCAGAGATCCAGTTGCAGTGTACCGGCATCTCCGAGCCGTTGCGCATCATGCCGTACTGCGCCGCCGCCCAGACATCCCAATCGCGGGCGCCGGGTTTGGCGGCGGCGATCTCGGCTTTGTAACCTTCCTCGACGATCTCCATGGACTTCGTCAGCACGTCGATTTCTTCCTGGCTCTTGGTGTAGCGCACGTCGACCAGGATCGGCGTGGCGTCGACCAGCGTCGCGTTGGGAAAAGCGTCGCGGATGCGCTGCCAGGTGCCGTGGAGAATCGTTCCCTCCGGCGTGCGCGTACCTTCGACCTCACCGAGACCGGTGATGCCGATGCGGCCGTTGTCGACTTTCAATTCTTTTAATCTGTCGACGATTCGTGCGCCGTATTCGCGGCGCGCTTCGCGCACGTCGGTGGTCCACTCTTGCGTAGTGGTCCAACGCGGATTAGCGGAAGTTGCGATGGCGGTGACCGCGCCGCTTAACGGAAACACCGCGGCGATGTCGGCGTCGCCGCCGCCGCCGCAGTGGGTCAAGTAGCGGGTGTTGGCCTGAAAGTCCATGGAGTGGCCGGTGTTCTGCGGCGTAACGATGACGTCGAGGTTTTGCTCAGCCATCTTGGCGCGCACGGCGGCCCAGCGGCGGTCGCGCTCGGCGAGGGAGAAGCGGGGGTATTGATGTAGTTCTGCCATAGAAAATTCCTTAAGATTCGGATTACTCACCACAGAGGGCACAGAGATCACAGAGAGAAGAAAGGAGGATGTTTTTAAAAAATCTCTATGCTTTCCCCTCTGTGTTCTCTGTGCCCTCTGTGGTGATGGTTCTGTTATCAGTGCGGTTTGCGGCGGCTGCGCATGCGCGCGACCGAGGCTTGGAAAAGTTTTTCCGCGTCGTCGGCTAGTTCTTTAGGAGGCCATTCTTGTTTGTGCACGCATAAGCTCTTGTCGTAGGGGCCGACGGCGTACTTGCTGCGCTGGGCCTCGGGAATATCGGAACAATGCACTTCGAGGTGATTGCCGTCTGGGTCGTTGAAATAAATCTCCGCGCCCTTGGTGCCGGCGCGAGTCATGGGGCCGACGAAGGGAATCCGCCATTTCTTGAAATGCTCGATCCACTTCTCCATGTCCTCAGCGGAGGTGTCGAGAGCAAGATGGGGGTGCGATTGATTCCAATCGGGCTGGCCGTATTCCTGCTCGAATAGATCGATTTCGAAATTGGCCGCCATGCGGATGCCGAATTGAAGCGAGCGCGCCAAACCTTTGGCGACGCGGTCCGGCGCCGACTCGTGGTGCGCTTCGGCGCCCAAGGCGACGATGTAAAAGCGCGCCGCGCGGTAGCGGTCCTTGACCGGGATCGTCAGATGGTTCAAGCCGCGGATATGCAGCGGCGCGTCGGGGTTGATGTTTTCGTTGCTCATGGCATTTCCTCCGTGTGAAAGTGCAGGTTGTAGTTATAGTACAGCGGTGAAGCTGGGGGCAAGATGGGCGTCTTCTCGTTGACTGTGGATTGCTTTTAGCGCTCTTACTTCCTTCCCCTTGCAGACTGTGTCGCAATCCCGTTCATGGTTCGAGAACCTCACCACGAACGGTATTGCTGCGTCGCGAATTCAAGTACTTATCCGTTCGCCCTGAGCTTTGTCGAAGGGCTCCGAGCAGTTGCGACACAGTCTGTTGATGGGGAAGGATTGAGGAAGGGGTGATCTTAGATATTTCCCAGCACCCCTATCCTAACCCCCCGTCAAGGGGAAAGGGATCGGATGTCGCGGATGAACTTATCAGACTGTGACGAACGTCAGTTCGCGCTTGCCCAATCGTCTGGCGCCATTGGCTTCCACTGCGACGGTGTCGCCAGCGCGGATGGAGTCGCGCATGAAGCCTTGTTTGCAGGCGGGCTTCAAGATGAAAACATGGCCTTCTTTTATTAACTGGTCTTTCTCGGGGAAGTCTTTGCGCGCGCCCCAGAGCATGGGCGCGTCTTCGCCGAGGCCGCGGCCATGCATGAGCGCGCCGTCGGGCTCGTAGCCGGCAGCGGCGACTTCGTCTTGGTAAAATTTCGCCACCGCGCCGAAGCTGATACCGGGTTTTACGAATTTGATCATGCGGTCGAAAATTACTTTCGTCGCGTCGAAGATTTTTTCTAAGTCCTTCGGTTTCGGTCCCAGCGAGATGGGTTGTAGAGCCTGGGCGATGTAGCCGGCGTATTTGCCTTCGACTTCGGTGTTGATCAGGTCGCCGGCTTTGAGTTTTCTAGTCGTGAACACGCGCTGGGCCCAGGGGACTTCGGGGCCGCCGGTGCCAAACAGCATCATGGTGATGGGTTCGCCGCCGCGCCGGACCACTTCGCGGAGCATTTCGGCGATCAATTCGTTTTCACCGACGCCGACCTTGGCATGTTGGATCAAGACTTCGTTGGCATGGCCGATGATCTCGGCGGCTTTCTCGATGAAGGCGACTTCTTCAGCGCTCTTCACCGAGCGCACTTCTTGCATCACATCGGTGGCGTTGGCGAATTTCACGTTGGGCAGCGCCGTGCGAATTTTTTCAAACGTTCCCCAGGGCACGACGCCTTCGGGGGCGCGCACCATGCCAGACAACGCGATGACGCCGACGCGCTCGGCGCGGACCTCTTTCAAGCGATCGATCACCGGCTCGCCGTAGGAGCGGCGCGATGGGCGGATGTCTTTGACCCAATCTTGCGCCAGGCCCCACCACTCGATTTCGTTTTCACCGCGCACCACCGCGGTGACATCGGCTTCCAGTGGTATCACGCAGCCGACTTCGGTCTGAGTGCCGCCGATCTGAGTAATATACCGAGTGTCGCAGCCGAACTGATCCCAATGCCCTTCGTGGGGCAGGGCGATCAGCGCGTCGAAGTTGGCCTTTTTCATGGCGGCGCGCAGCGCCGACCAGCGGCGGTCGCGTTCTTTCATGGAGAAGGTTGGGATGATCGGCTTTTCTAGTGCCATGATGGGTAATCCTTTTGATTGAATGGAGTAATGGAGTAGTGGAGTGATGGGTTAACCAATACTCCATGACTCCAACACTCCCGTTGGCTTTCGCAAAGAGATTATTTCTGAATCTTTACGCCCTTGTCGAAACTGGAAATGCCGCGGCCGGCTTTTTGGCGGTTTTCCTGGGTGAGTTTCCATTTCTCTTCGTCGGAAATCATGCCGCCGCTTTTGTCGCCCAGGGCGGTGATTTGCAGATAGTTGGTGTCGGGGTCGAAGAAGTAAATACTCCGCTCGCCATCCGGGCGCAGGCCGTCGGTGGCGCGGAAGTCGCCAAGTGACTTGCCTTCCAATTTGGGAATGCGCTCCAACATCACGTCGTAATCTTCCTGGCTGACGTTGAAGGCGACATGGCAGGCGCGGCCTTTTTTCCTGGTGCGTTCGGCCAACTCTTTGACTTCCTTGACGCCGAGCATTTGGCCGTTTTGAAATTCAAAGAGCGTCTCGCCGCGCACTTCGCCGACTAGCTTTAGCCCCAAACCTTCAGTGTAGAATTTAATCGATCGAGCAAGATTGCCGGTCTCGAATATCACATGGCTGACGCCATCGGTTTCAGCCAGGGGCTGGCGGCGCACGCACAGCTCGATCTGATTGTCGTCGGGGTCGATGAACTGGAAGGCGGTGACGAAGGGAGAGTCGGCGCCATGGCTCTCGACGTCGAAACATTTGACGCCGCTGGCTTGGATCCGCTTGACCGCGGCATCGAACTGGTCGACGTTCGGCAAGCCGATGGCGTAGCGCGGCGCGCCGCTCGCCGATGCCGGCACGGCGACTCCGGGCAAGGTCAAGCCGACGATATTCTCGCCGGCTTTCATATAAGTATGGCGCGGCGAGCCGTCGGCGTTCTTGCGCTGGGTCATGAAGGTCAGACCGACGGTTTCCAGATAAAACCTCTCCGAGCGTGGCAAATCGCGCACCGGAAAGGCGACATGGTCGAGGGTTTCAGCTTGAAACATTGGCTTCTCCGTTTGCGTTAGCGGAAGAGGGCGGGTTTAAAACCCGCCTCTACCTTTCGGAATTTTAACTCTGTGATCTCTGTGTGCTCTGTGGTGAACAATCATTTTCTCTAATGGCTCGATGATTTTCGCTTCAAGACCACTTCGTCGAGGATCTGCACGCCGTCTTTGAGGAGCTTGGCGTTTTGTTCCAGGGTGTTGAGCTGGATGCGCGGCGTGCCGAGTAAATTTTGCAGCTCCTTCATGCGCGGGTAGATCGGTTCGACTTTGGGATGGGCGACCACCCGGCCTTCCCTGGCGATCAAGCGCTGGCCTTCTTCCGAGATCATGAAGTCGTAGAACAGCGCCGCGGCGTAAGGATGGGGCGCGTTGCGCGCCATGGTGAGCGGATAGATCAGCGTCGGGATCAGATCTTCCGCCACCCAATCCACTGGCGCGCCGGCGGCTTTGAGGCTTTCGTTGTTGTACGCATAGGTGGTGACCGCCAGGTTACCTTCGCCGGCCATCATCATTTGCGTGGTGGTATCGCGGCCGACCCGGATCAAAAGATTTTGCTGGGTCAGCTTGTTCAAATAATTGACCGTGCGATCACGCCCCCAGGCGCCGAGCAGCGCCATCACTTCTTCCAGTGACGACTCGTCAAAGAGAATCTCGTTTTTCCATTTCGCTTGGAGCAAATCCTCCCAGCTCCTGGGCGCGTCTTTGGCGTTGACCTTGCGTGGGTTGAAGGCGAAAACTCTGAAGGCGTAATTGATGCTGGTGTAAAAGGGCGATTTGGCGACGGCCGGATAGATCGCCCGGCCCGGGGTTTCGTATTTGCCGATGAGATTTTTGTCGAGCATCACCGGCAATAGATCGGTGGACGGTTTGATGATGTCGACAAAATGTTTGCCGGCGGCCGCTTCCGAGATTGCCCGCTGGGTTACTTGCCGGGTCTTGGCGCGCCACACCTGGGCGTTGATGAACGGATAGTTTTTCTTGAACGCTTGGGTGTAGCGGGTCGCGTTCTCGATGCCCGAGTTGGTGTACCAGAGCATCTCGCCTTCTTTTTTCGCGCCTTCAATCAACTTCTTCTCGCGCTCGGCCGGCGGCAGTTTCTCCAACGACTTCCAGATCTCCTCGGGCGTCGGCGCGCTGGCACTGTGGCCAACCGCCACTAGAAACGGCAAAGCCAATGTCGCAAGTAGTAACTGGTAAATTCGTTTCATAGGTCTATCGCTCTCCCTGGTCTCCAATGGCCGGAGTTTATTGAGCTTGAGAATAACTTGCAACGTAGTCCGCTCGCGCCTAGCTAGGGCTTGTTCCCGCCGGGCCGGTTGATCTCGTCCAAGATGCCGTGATCGATCACCTGCTTGTAAGTGAGCTGCACCGGCTGATCCATGCTTTTTTCCAACAGCTCCAGAGATATCTTGAATTGGCGCTCGGTGAAATAGGGATAGCTGAGCGTGACGCCGTCTTCGTAAGCGGCCTCGACGACCTCTGGATTCTGAATCCGCAGGTGTTTACGGATCAGCTTCAACGACAGCTCTTTGTTGCCTTTCTGCCGTTCCGACGCTTCCATCATGCCGGTGAGCAGGGCTTTGAAGGCACGCCGCTTGTTTTGCAGCGTGTCTTTCTTGGCGACGAAGATCGACGGCGGAAACGGATAGTCCGGCCGTTCCAATTTGGCCAGATCGCGAAAGCCTTTGCGCTTGAGCTGGAGCGTGTAATAGCGGTTGAAGGAGCTGCCCATGGTGGTGCCGGCTTCCACCGCGGTGGCGCGCTGGCCCTGGCCGCCGGTGGATAGAAAGGTAATCTTCTTCGGATCGACGCCCATTCTCTCTAAAATCACCGTAGTGTAGCCATGGTCCGCCGAGCGCGGCCGGCTGACGCCGATGGTTTTGCCTTCCAATTCCTTGCCGGATTTGATCGCCGGATTGACCACCAGCCAATGTTCCGACGCTGATCCCCATGCCGCGATGGTGGTGAGCGGCGGCGGATTCTTCGCCGTCAGCACGGCGAACAGCGACTGCGGCGTGCCGAAGGCGCTGTCGACCTCGCCGGCGAGCAGCGCGGCGGTGGAGAGATTGGACTGCATCCAAATCAGTTCCACGTCGATGCCGTATTTAGCGAAGATGCCTTGTTCCTGGCCGATCCAGAACGGCACCAGCGATGAGCCAATAAATAGTGTGCTGACGCGCAGCTTTTCCCGCTCCTGGGCGTGAACAGTGGGAGAAGCCAGGCAAATAAGTGCGAGCACAAGGTAAGTTAGAAAGATGTATCGTCGATTCATGGTTCGATGGTTATCGCTAGGTTAGTAACTGCACAAGCCCCCACTAGGAGTCCTTCGACAAGCTCAGGACGAACGGAAAGTACTTGAACCAAATAAAATGACTCCGTTCATGCTGAGCTTGTCGAAGCATGTTCATTTGCTTCAATCCTTCTTCTCCGGCCGCCGTTTTGGCTTGGCCAGATATTCTTGCAACAGCGGCGACTGGTAGTCGGCTTTGCCGACGCCCTTGAGCTTGGCGTAGTACTTGCCCATGGATTTACCCTGGTCGTCGTACTTGGTACCCATGTAGAGCAGCGGGTTGGAGTCCTCGCGATAGAGCTCGCCTTCCATGACGCCTTTGCGAATGTGGGTGGCGAGCACTTCGCCGACGAACAGGTCCATGTTGTCGTCGAAGGGCATCCGGTTGACGATTTTGTATTCGACGTTGCCGATCGCTTCGCCGATCAGCGGCACGGAAATTTTTGACGGTTGGACGGCGGTCAATTTCGCGGCTTCCCACTTATCGACATCATGGCCGGAGATGTAGCCGGCGAACACCACCACGTCCATCATTTTGTCGGTCGGCGCGCTCATGACGAACTCGCCGCGTTCGAGCAAGTAATCGTAGGTCAAAGTCTTCTTCTGAATCGCCACGATCATGCGCGAGGGCTCGGCGCCGGTGGGGGTGAACCACATGGCGGTCAAAAAATTCAACCGGTCGTTCTTGCCGCGGGTGACGACCAAAGATGGAATGCGAATCGAGAAAGGTTTGTTGCCGTGGTTACCGGCTTCGAAGTCAATTGGGTCTTGCCAGTTCATATTCGGTCTTTTCTATACAATCTTTTCGCTAAAGCAAACTTCGTGGCGCGAAGGTGTCAGTGGGGTAGAGGATCGGAGTATCTCTCGCAAAGGCGCAAAGGCGCTAAGTTCGGAGTTGTTGTCATTTCGACCATAGGGAGAAATCTCGTTTAGATCCCTCGTGTTCCCTCGGGATGACGGGCATCGCCCGTCACCTTGGCGTCTTTGCGCCTTTGCGAGAGCAATCTCCGATTCCGAATTCCAATGGCCAACCACGGGGGTTGCCCCTGCGGCGGATTACATCGTAGAAAAGAACCATGCTTTATCTCTCTCAAGCCGATACTGAAAAGCTCGATATCCGCATGACCGATGTCGTGCCGGCTATTGAAGAAGCGTTTCGTCGCGTCGGCAACGGCCAGGCGGTGGTCGCGCCGCGGGTGCGCGTGCTCCATCCGCCGCTAGATAAAAACAGCATGGGGCAAGGACGTCCTTGGACGCGCGACCTGCGGATTATTCCCGGCGCGATTGAAGAGCTGGGCTACGGCGTGCGTTTGGGCGCGTCGCTGCGGCGCCAAGCCGGCGGCGTCATGCTAGTGCTGTTCGACTGGCAGACCATGCAGCTCAAGGCGCTAATCTCCGATCACATCGTCCATGCCGTGCGCAGCACCGCGCCCTGCGGCGTGATGGCGAAGTATCTTGCGCTTGAAAACGCTTCGACACTGGCGCTGATCGGTTCCGGCCGTCTGGCGCGCTGGGCTGCCGAAGCGGTGTGCGCGGTGCGGCCGATCCGCGATTTGAGAGTTTGGAGTCCGACGCCGGCACATCGCGCCGAAGTGGTCGGCTATCTTCAATCGCGTCTGGGCAACGGCGTCCGGGTTCGCGAAGTCGCCAACAGCGAAGAAGCGATCCGTGGCGCGCAGATCGTCACCACCGGCACCAAAGCGCTGGCACCGGTGATGCGTGGCGAATGGATTTCACCCGGCTGCACGATTTTGGCGAACTCGCCGGAGGAAATAGACCAGGCGACCTATTTGAAAAGCAAAATCATCACGACCTACAACGACGGCATTCTCACCCATGTGCCGCCCTATCAGGATTTGGTGGCGCTAGTGCAGTCGGGGAGGATGAGAGAAGCGGATTTTTCGACGGAGCTAGGCGATGTCGTCACTGGCAAAGTGAAAGCGCGGACCAGCAATGACGAAATCTGGATCGGGATGAACCCGGCGTATGGCATCCTCGATGTCGCGACGGCGGCGTGGGTGAATGAGCGGGCGGAGAAGCTCGGTGTGGGGACGGAGTTGGAAGTGTGAAGAGAAGGAGACGAGACAATTTAAGTCCGAGTCTAAGGATGGTCGATTTTTCTGGTCTATGGGCACACAGAAGGCTGTCATGCCGGCGCAGGCCGGCATCCATATTCGTTTTCACTGCAGCGTCGGAGAAAACCTGGATTCCGGCCTACGCCGGAATGACGAGTCCCGTAGGATGGGTGGAGCGCCGCGATACCCAACGTCATGCCGGCTGATGGGTTTCGCTTCGCTCTACCCATCCTACGAAATTACGCTAGGCCGACTTTCGGTAACCCGGCGGCTTCTCGTGTGCCATTAATCTCGTCGACGACCATTTCTTCCACCGACTGAATTTTCCAGCCGAATTCTTGCACGGCTTTTGAGTTGTCGAAGTTCCAGGCTGGCACGCGGGCTTTTTCGTCGAAGGTGATTTCGGCTTTGGGCAGATATTTTTTCACCAGGGTGGCGAGTTCGGTGCCGGTTGGGCAGGGGCCGGTGCCCATGTAGGTGTCTTGCTTCACTTCATCGGCGAGCGCCATCTTGGTGTAGAGTTGGGCTATGTCGCCGACGCCGACGATGTTGCGTGGGCCGGCGGACGGCCAGTTGCCGAAGCCGGGTTTGCCCAACGTGGGATCTTGGATCATGCGCTTGGAAAAAGCGGTGTTGCCCGGTCCAATGACCGCGGCGGAGTGGACTTTGACCACTTGGGTTTCATACATCTTGGTATAGCGCTCGGCTAAGCCGTTGTTGACCAGTTTCATCAACCCGTAAAGGCTCTTGGTTCCACGCGGCTCGGTGTGCTCGTCGATTTTCTCTGCTCCATAGGTGTCCTGGTAGCCAAAGATGCCCACCGTGCTGGCAAAAATGACCCGCTGGACTTTCGCCAAGCGAGCGGCTTCGAACAGATTGGTCACGCCGATGATGTTGACCCGTGCGGCGTTTAGCAGATCACGGCATTCTGGCTGGAGCAGTGGCGTCATGTAGTAGCCGAGCGCGACGATGCGCTGGATGCCGTTTTCGATCACCGCCGCCATGACCTCCTCCAAGTTGGTCATGTTGCCTTGAATGAACGGCACGCCGGGAGTTGCCCAGGGCTCGGGCGCGCGGACCAGGTCGAAGGCGACGACATCGGCGCCTTGGTTGGCCAAATTTTTCACCACATGGCGGCCAATATAGCCGCTGCTGCCGACGACTAAGATTTTCATGGTTGAGACTCCCAATTTGTCGAGTTCGCGCGGATTAATTCCGGAAGCCGGTCGCGGCGAGCTGCTCGTGCCAGCCAGCGCGAGTGGTTCAAGTAGGCTTGATGAAGTGTATTGCGCCAGCGATGGCGAATGAGCCGATAAAGGCGGCGATCATGTCGGCGAGGATACGCAGCTCAAGCAGGCTGTCCAGATACTCGGTGTATTCGTAGTAAGCGATCAAAAAATGGCCGAGGAACAAACCGCACAGGCCGATGATGGTGAAACCAAGTGGGCCCGGCCGGCGTTCGGCGGCGACCATGCGGGTGGCGAGAAAACCTGTAATGAAAGCGATCACCAGAGTGAGCACCGGGTTAGATTGGATATAGATGAGAATATCCTGGGTGATTTGCTGCAAGGGTTACCTCGTGAGAAGCGCTAGAATCTGTTGCGCGGCCTGCATGGGATCGTCGGCGCTCATGATTGCCGAAATCAAAGCCGCGCCGCGGCAACCGATGGTCTTGGTCTCGTGCAAGTTGGTCGCCTTGATGCCACCGATAGCATAGACGGCTAGGGGAATATTTTCTACTATTATTCGTAGCGCTTGGAGTCCTTGCGGTTCGCCATAGTCGGCTTTGGAGGGAGTGAAATAGACCGGCCCAAAGACGATGAAATCGGCGCCATCCTGCGCCGCTCTACGTGCACCGGCCAGCGAATGGGTAGAAACGCCGATCATGCGGTCGTTACCGAGCAGCGCGCGCGCGGTGGTGACCGGCATGGAGGTTTCGCCCAGGTGGACGCCGGCGGCGCCGACCGCTAGGGCGACATCGACGCGGTCGTTAATAAATAGTTGGGCTTGATAGCGCTCGCAAAGCCGCGCAATCTGCTCGGCGAGCGTAAACAGTTCCTTGCCGCTCAGATCCTTTTCGCGTAGCTGAATTGCTCGGACGCCGCCGGCGAGAGCGCGCTCGAGGACCCAGAGCAGATCGCGCTCTCGAGTAAGCTTACGATCGGTGATTAAATAGAGATCGAAGTTGGGCTGGGGCACCGGCGTCGGCTAGCTCAGTAGCCCATCCAACGGGCTCGACGCGGTGGCGTAGAGTTTTTTCGGAATGCGGCCGGCGAGAAAGGCTTTGCGGCCGGCTTCGACGCCCTGGCGCATCGCTTCGGCCATCAGGATCGGATCTTTGGCGCTGGCGATGGCGGTGTTCATTAATACTCCAGCGCAGCCCATTTCCATGGCCACCGCGGCGTCCGACGCCGTGCCGACGCCGGCGTCGACGATCACCGGCACCTTGGCATGCTCTAGGATGATGCGAATGTTATAGGGATTTCTGATCCCCAGGCCTGAGCCGATGGGCGCCGCCAGCGGCATGACCGCGGCGCAGCCCATGTCTTCGAGCTTTTGCGCGGTGATCGGATCGTCGGTGATGTAGGGCAGGACGATAAAACCTTCTTTAACTAAAATCCTCGCCGCTTCGAGTGTCGCCGGCACATCGGGAAATAGCGTGCGATCGTCGCCGATCACTTCGAGCTTGACCAGTTTGCCCACTCCCGCCTCGCGGGCGAGCCGGCAGGTGCGCACGGCGTCGTCGGCGTTATAGCAGCCGGCGGTGTTGGGCAGGATGGTGTATTTTTTTGGATCGAGATAATCGAGCAAGTTCTCTTTGTTGGGATCGGTGATATTGACCCGGCGCACCGCGACGGTGACGATCTCGGCGCCGGAGACCTCGATGGCTTTCTTGGTTTCGGCGAAGTCTTTGTATTTGCCCGTGCCGACGATCAACCGCGAGCGGAATTTCTGTCCGGCCAATTCAAAAAAATCTTCCATGGTCATCCTCCGCCCACGAAGTGGACGATTTCTAATATGTCGCCGTCGGCGATCGAGGTCGTGGCGTAGCTGTCGCGCGGCACGATGTCGCGGTTGCGTTCGACGACCACGCGGCCGGGCCGGATCTGCAACGATTCCAACAGCCCGGTGAGGCTTAGGCCGTTGTCGAATTCTCGGTCTTCGCCGTTAATTTTCACTTTCATGGCAATAAAAAAACCGCATTCGCTGAGACCAAATTGGTCAGGGAACACGGTTTCAAGTGGGTTGCGGTGAAACGATTTCGCCGCGACTTTGACTTTCACGCTTCCCTACGCCGGTGCGACCCGGATCAGGTTCAAAGGGTTACCTGTTTTTCAGGCTCTCAGTCTGATTTTCGCAGACACCCCTAGCAACGACAGCACCCTTAACAAAGCACCGGGAGCAAGTCAAATTCGCTGCGGGTTGCATCGATTGCTGTGGTGGTTTTGGTTGGGTTATTGATGCGGCGCGGCGCGAGCCCTGCGCAGTGAAGCCAAATGGGTCTCTGCCTCTGAGTAGTTTTTGGACTGAGCTGCGATTTGGGAATTTGGCGGGGAAGCGGTGATATGGCGCTTCGAATGAAATAGGGCTTTGCGGCTGTATAGCTCGGTGGCTTCACTGCTCCGGGCTCACGCCGCGCCGCGCGGTCTGCCAATTCATTGTGGCGGGGATCTCGGATGGTGACGGGAGCTGGCCGGTATCCGGCCAGCTCCCGCTGGAGTGGGTTTTAATTCGAGTATCGAAGCCGCTACGGCGCGACGATGTCGACGTGCAGGCTGCCGATGCCTTCGACCTCGCCTTCGACTTTATCGCCGGGGTTCAAAAATACCGGCGGTGTGCGCGCAAAGCCGACGCCGGACGGCGTGCCGGTGCTGATGATGTCGCCTGGTTCTAACGTCATGCCGCCGGACAGCGATTCGATAATCGTCGGAATATCGAAAATCATGTCGCGGGTGTTGCCATCTTGCATGACCTGGCCGTTGACGCGGCAGATGAGCCGCACCGCTTGTGGGTCGGGCATGGCGCTCTTATGAACGATCCAGGGACCGAGCGGGCATAGGGTATCGAGGGCTTTGCCTTTGAACCATTGGCCGTGAATTCTTTGCAGCTCGCGGGCGGTCATGTCGAGGCAGACGGTGTAGCCAAAGACGTAATCGTAAGCCTTGGCCTTGGGAATGTTGCGGCCTTTCTTACCGATGATCACCGCCAACTCGACTTCCCAATCGAGCTTGTTGGTGACCGCGTGTTTGATCACTTTGCCATACTGACCGATGACCGAAGTGGCTGGCTTGGTGAAAAAAACCGGGTAGTCGGGATATTTGATCTCCAACTCGCGCGCCCGGGCGCCCTCTTCGACATGCTCACGGTAGTTGATGCCCAACATGACGCAGTTTTTTCTTGGCGTCGGGATCGGCGAGATGATTTTCGCTTGGCTAGGCTTTACCAAGGCGCCGGCGGCGACGAGTTTTTTCTGCTCATCGGGATTTTTCCCGGCGACATATTTGGCCGCGTTGCGCGCCACCTGCACGGCCTTGCCGCCGGCGTCGATGAACGCCTGCATACTGGTTAGAAATGCTGGGCTGCCGCCTTTGAGATAACGTTTATTGATCTCGGCCAGATCGATGATTTGATCCTGCGGCCCCATCAGGCCGACCCGCTGCTGGTTTTTGCGCGTATAAGTTACTAGTCGCATGGCTCCTCCGAATAAAAATTGATCTAACTAAATGCCGATTCCCAACAGTTTACAAGCATTGGCGCTGGCGATCTGTTCCCTGTCGGCGCCGTCGAAACGCGCGGCGTGCAAGGACGCCACCGGTTCGGGATCGCCCATGTCGTAGGGATAGTCGCTGCCCAACACCACATGATCGGCGCCGAAGTTGGCGACCAGGTATTCCAGCGCCGGGGTGCTATGGGCGACGGTGTCGAAGTTGAAGAGCTTCAAATACTCCGACGGCGGCTTGGAAATTTTCGACTTGGCTGAGTCTTGAATCCGATAGCCGCGATCGAGGCGGCCAAAAGTATAGGGCAAAAAGCCACCGGCGTGGGCCATCAAGAAGCGCAGCCGCGGATAACGTTCGAGCACGCCGCTAAAAATCAATTTCGCAAATGCCAGCGACGTGTCCGTCGGGTTGCCGATCAGGTTGGCGAGATTGAACTCTTTCATGCGCTCGGCGCCGACCACTTGATTGGGGTGGACAAAGATCAACGCGCCCAGTGCCTGGGCGGCTTCCCAAAAGGGCTCGAAGCTCGGATCGTCGAAGTAGCGGCCGCCGATGTTGGTGGCGATCTCGACGCCGCGTAGTCCGAGTTTGTTGACCGCCCGTTCGAGCTCGCCCACTGCCTTGGCGCTGTCATGCATCGGCACCGAGCCCAGGGCGACCAAGCGCTTCGGATGCTTCGCCACCGCTTCGGCCAGGCGATCGTTTAACCATTGGGCGTATTCCAGCGACGCTTCGGGCGCCATCCAGTAGAAAAAATAGGTGCTCGCCGGCGACAGCGCCTGCATGTCGACGCCTTGACTGTCCATGATCGACAGCCGCAGGTCCAGGTCGGAGAATTCCGCTTTGAGTTGGCTTAAAAACGGTTTGCCATCGCGGGTAACGATTTCCCGGCCGCGCTCGTTCTGGCCGAGCCGCATGCCTTGGCCTTTGCCGATCTCGCTAGCGACTTTCAAGCTGTCGGCGGGCACGAAGTGGGCGTGGATGTCGATGTTCATAATTTAGCCGTGGGACGACACCCCGGACAGCTACCGGAGGGTCGGCGGATTGTCAAGTTAAACTGGTTTCTGGGCACGAACCTTCTCGGCTTTAACTGGCGAAATCATTGCCTGGAGAAATCGCCGGTGATAGCTTTGAGCCCATGGCCACCAAGCGCAGAAAAGACAACCGGGTAGCGATGCGCGAGGGCGATCGAATTCTGATCAACAAGGGCATCGCCAAAAATGTCATGATCATCGCGCGCACCGAGATCCCGCATTCAACGGAACGGATCTTCGTCACCAAATCGGGCGGCAAGTACACCATCGGCTTGAAAGTCTGGCGCTCGGATTATGCCTGGAGCGATAAAAACCAGATGTGGGTGCCGAAGCATTGAGCCGGCGCTTGCAGCTGCGCGTCGAAATTTACCGAGCACTTCCAAACGTGAAATAACCCGCCGTGAAACGCGACCTCGCCACCGTCCTTAAAGATCTGCCGAGCGGCAAGGGGCCGCAGCTGTTGCTGCTGTTCGGCGACGATCTCCAAGTTCAAGAGACCTGCAAGCAAGTGGTCGACCTGTTGGTGCCCGAGGATCAGCGCGGTTTCAACTTCGAGCGCTTCGATGGCCGGACGGTGAGCTGGGATCAGCTCGAAGGCTCGCTCATGACGCCGCCGTTTTTCCCCGGCAAAAAAGTTCTCTGGGTGGACAACGCGCCGTATTTTTTTTCCCGCGAGCAAAAGGGCGAACTGGGCGAAAAGATCCTCGATCTGTGGCGCGATGGGCGGCGCGACGATGCGGTGAAGCTGTTGGCCGATTTACTGATCGTCGAAGGTTGGAACCAGGAGCGCTGGGAGCAGTTGGACGCCGGCGCGGCGCGCCAACTAGCCGAACTCTTCGATGTCGACGGCGGCTCGGGGCAGGAAGAAGTCGGCGCGCTGTTGGCGCTGGCCAAGAGCCGCGATCTCGATCTCAGCAAACGCAAAGGCGCCGACAGCCATCGCCTGGGCGATTTGCTCGACGGCAAAATGCCCGACTGGGCGTTTCTGCTGCTCACCGCCGTGCAAGTGGACCGCCGGACCAAGTTGTTCAAGCGCTTCGAAGAGTTGGGCGCGGCGCTGTTTCTCGGTCTGGAGCGCGACCGTTACGGCAAGGTCGATCGCGAAAGTCTGGTCAATTTCATTTCCCAGCGGCTGCGCCAGTCCGGGAAAAATATCGAGCCGCGGGCGCGCGACATGATCGTCGCCCGCGCCGGCGACGATTTGCGCGGGCTGCAACAGGAGCTCGACAAGCTGCTCCTCTACGCCGACGAGCGGCCGGCGATTGGGCCGCAGGATGTCGAAGCGGTGGTCGCCGATCACGGCGAGGGCTGGATCTTCGATCTCACCCGCGCCATCGGCGATCGCGACGCCCTGGGCGCGTTGAGCCAGCTGGCGCGGCTCATGGGCCAAGGCGAACATCCGCTGAAAATCTTGGGCACCATCGCCCGCGAAGTGCGCCGCTTGCTGGCGGCGCGCCAGCTTTTGGACGGCGACCTGCGGAGCCATTGGAAACGCGGCATCAGCTACCAGCAGTTTCAACAGATCGCCGCCAAGCAGCCCGCCGCGGCGCTGACCCGTAGCCCCTACGCCGACTATATGGTTTTTCAACGCGCCGAACGGTTCGCCCTGCTGGAGCTGGTCGAGCATATGGAATCGCTATTCGACGCCGACCTGCGCTTGAAGTCGAGCGGCGGCCAACCGCGCTTGGTGATGGAAAAATTGATCCTCGGCATGTGTCTCTACGCCCGGCGCAATCAAGCGCCCAGCGATGTCGCCTTGAGATAGTGATATGCCACGCCTGCTCGCCGCGCTATTCATGATGCTTCTGCCATCTCTGTGCGCGGCGGAAATGGTCGTCCAGGCCTGTTTCAGCCCCCAGGGCAAATGCTCAGTGCATATCCTGCGCGAGATCGAGCAAGCGAAAAAAGAATTGCTGGTGGCGGTCTATGCGTTTACCAACGATGAGCTGGCTAACGCGCTGGTCCAGGCGAAAAAACGCGGCTTGACCGTGCAAGTGATCATCGACCGCGACTTCGACGGGCGCGCGGACAACTCCAAGGGGAAATTTTTCGACGCCAACAAGATTCCCCTGCGCCGGCTGTCCGGCAGCAAAGGCAAAAACCAGGAGCGCGACGCCGGCTTGATGCATCAAAAGTTCGCCGTCATCGACCGCAAGACGGTTTTCACCGGCTCCTACAACTGGACCCACTCGGCGGAAAACGCCAACGATGAAAATCTGCTACTGTTTCGCGATGCCGGTCCGCTGGCCGAGGAGTATCGCCAGGCGTTCCTGCGGCTGTGGGAGCGCAAGATTCAATGACCCGCGTTGCCACAATCATTGCGATCTTGTTGGCCTTTGCCGCCGGATTGTTCACCCAGGTTTTGTATCAGCGCTGGAACCCGCCGGCTGGTGAGACTGCGCCTAAAGTTGCGCTGTCGGATGTGCCGCGCGAGTCGGTTGTCACGCCCGGGCAGCCCCATCGGGTGACTTACATGCCGCTGGCCGAGCCGGCGGCGGCTGCTGCTGAGCAAGCCGTTGCGGTGCCGGAATTACTGGCCCGCGATGTCGACAAGATTCGCGCACTGACCGGCAAGCAGGCGCGGGTGCGCGGCCGGGTATTTCGCGTCGGCCGTTCGGCCAAGAGTAATACCTATTTTCTCAATTGTGGCCCATCGCGGGAGGCGCTGACGGCGGTGATTTTTTCCTCCAGCGTCGAGCTGTTTGAAAAGAGCCGGTTAGCGCCAAAGAATTTTGAGAACAAAGATGTTGAACTCACCGGCCAGATCAAAGACCATCCGCAGTATGGTTTAGAGATGATCCTTGAGAATCCCCAGCAGGTGAAAATTCTCAACTAGTCGGCGAAGCGAAGCGCGAGCAAGGAAAGGCGAAAGTTTATGAACGAAGCGGCCAAAAGATGCATGATCTGCGCAAAACCGACCGAAGTGTTGAAAGGCGGCATCTGCCAACCCTGCCAGGAGCGGATTCGACGCGAGGCGATGGGCGAGCAAGCCGGCGTCGCCGAGCAAGCCGAACGGGAAATTTCCCGCCATGGGATCGCGCCGAAAAAATGACTTAGATGGCGAACGATATCGGCCTGAGCGCGATTTTATCGTCAACCCAATCGGCCAGCATGGCTGGCTAAGATTCGCCGCTGGTTCCGAACCTTCCCTTGCCAATTGCAGACTGTGCGGCAATGCGAAAAAATTCCAAGGATGTCACGCCGAGCAACCGACTGTGTAAAAACTCTTCAGAGCCCTTCGACTGGGCTCAGGGCGAACGGATAAGAAGTGATATTTGTTACGTGACGATTCCGTCCTTGCTGAGGCCCTCGAAGCATGAACGGAGTTTTCACTCAGTTTGACTATGCGAAGCATCTCGTCTCGTTAGCCACATAGGAAGACGAGATTCTTCGCCTTCGGCTCACAATGACAGTTGCGGCATATTCTACGTGATAGTCTGCTTGGGCGGTTGGCGGAAAATTCTCGCTTTGGCTGTCCTGATTGAACAAGACATGTTATAAATCGAAATTATCGGCTAGCTATCGGAGTTCTATCATGGCTGGGCGTCTAACAAGTGTTTCGGAGGTTCAAGGTTCTGCGCTGCCGTCAACCATTTCCTGCCGCGATTAGCCTGGCTATCCTGCTTGTTCTCGTTTCGGTTGCGCCGCTTTGGTCGTTTTCCCCCGATGACGATTTAACGGCGAAGGCCGCTTTGTTGATGGACGCCGCCACCGGGCGGGTGCTCTATCAAAAGGACGCCGACCTGCGTCTGCCGCCGGCCAGCACCACCAAGGTGATGACGACGATTCTCGCTTTGGAGAGCGGCCGCAAGCTCAGTGAAAACCTGACCGTGTCCAAGGACGCCACCAGGGTGCCGCCGTCCAAATTGTATTTGCGTCCGGGGCAGACCGTGTCCATCGAAGAGTTGCTTTACGGTATCATGCTCGCCTCGGCCAACGACGCCAGCGTGGTGTTGGCCGAAGGCATCGCCGGTTCGGTGGAACGCTACACCGATCTAATGACTAAGAAAGCCCATAGCCTGGGCGCCACCAACAGCCACTTTACCAATCCCCATGGCCTGACCGCGCCGGATCATTACTCCACGGTGCGCGACCTGGCGACGATCTTTCGCTACGCCATGAAGATCCCGCTGTTCCGCGAAATCGTTCAGACCAAGTTCAGCTCGGTGAGCTCCACCGCGGTGGTGAAAAAGAAAGTCGTGCCGCGGCGCATCTCGGTGCGCAACCATAACCGGCTGTTGTGGGACTACGACGGCGCGCTCGGCGGCAAGACCGGCTACACCCACGCGGCGCAGCGCTGCTACGTCGGCGCGGTGCAGCGCGACGGCGTCACCCTGATCGTAGCGATCCTCGGCGCCACCAACATGTGGGGCGATGCCAAGCATTTGTTTAGCTACGGCTTCGACAATTTCGACAACCTCAAGTCGGCGCCCCAGAGCGCGCAAAAACCGCCGTCGATTGAAGCCGCGCCGCGCCAACGAATTTCCACGGTCATATTGCCCGGCGACAACCAGCGGCCGAAAATGCTCGCCGGGTACGTCCTGCAAGTCGGTTCGTTCCGCGAACGGGAGCGCGCTGAGCTGGTGTCGCGGCAAATTTCTGAAATGGGCTTCGAACCGGTGATCGACGCCAGCAGCGCCGGCCGCGGCGACGCCGCCTACCGCGTCCAAGTCGGACCCTACGGCGAACTCACCGCCGCCCAAGAAGTCGCCCAGGTCATCCTTGCCAAGAGCGGCCACAAGTCCATGATCCTGCAGCTGCCCACCGCGCGCGATGCTGGCTGAGCGCGCCGCGTTCTTTCGCTGCTAAACGTTTTCCCACATCGCCGGTGCCCTGCGGCAATTCGCTGCTACCGGAACGACCGCTCGCTGGGAGTAGCAAATCGACTACTCGGTGTCGCCAATTTGCTACACTTGGCACCTCACTGCGGTTCGCTTTCGCTAATCCCGCCAGCCAGGTTTCTGGCGTAACTTCCGTAGCTTAACCGGTCGACATCGCCAATTATCCGTACTGGTACAACGATTGCGCTAGAGGTTTGAGAGGTTGGTCTTGGGATCTGATGGTTGAGGCTCGCGAGCGTCATTGGCCAATCGCGAACTAACCGCTGGACAGCGGCCGATTTTCGGCGGTAGGCTGGTGGCCCAGGAGATTCGATAGGCGTGAGGCGTGAGCTCGAAGGCGTGAGTAAGATCATCGGAGCGAAAAATATGATCGGTAAATATTGTTTCTACTTGCTGACCACTATCTTGCTGAGCGCTGCGGTTCCTGTTCGGGCCCAGCAGCCAGTGAGAATTCCCCGGATTGGACTTCTGATCGCGGCCTCTGCGGCCTCTAATGCGGCCCGTGTCGAAGCCTTTCGCCAACGGCTGCGTGAGATTGGCTATGTCGAAGGGAAAAACCTTGTAGTTGAGTACCGATACGCGGATGGGAAACTTGAACGGCTGCCCGAGCTAGCAGGCGAGCTGGTTGGTCTCAAAGTTGACGTCCTTGTCGCCTCTGGGTCGGCTATTCTAGCTGCTAAGAAGGCGAGCGCGACGATTCCCATCGTATTCGCTGGTTCCGGCGATCCCGTAGGAACTGGGCTAGTCTCCAGTCTGGCGCGCCCAGGCGGGAATATCACCGGACTTTCCAACATGGCGCTGGATCTAGATGGCAAACGGTTGGAACTGCTCAAGGAAGCCTTCCCCAAGGTTGCCCGGGTGGCCTTCCTCTGGGGAGGGGGTGGCCCGAGGGGAAACCAGGCCCTCACAGAATTGGAACCTGTGGGCCAGCAGTTGAGGGTCAAACTTCTATCGCTTGAGGTGCGAAGCCTTGACGATTTTGAGGGCGCATTCGCGCGAGCCAAAAAAGAACGCGCCTAGGCGCTCATTACGTCCACAGGTGGACTTGTCACTACTCAGCAACGCCAAGTGTTGGACTTCGCGGCCAAGAACCGCTTGCCGGCGATGTATCCGAACAATGAGTTTGTTGAGGCCGGCGGCTTGATGAGCTACGCGGCGAACAATACGGATTTATTCCGGCGCGCCGCTGACTTTGTCGACAAGATCTTGAAAGGCACCAAGCCCGCCGACATTCCCGTCGAGCAGCCGACGAAGTTTGAGTTCGCGATCAATCTCAAGGCAGCCAAGCAGATCGGCGTGACGATCCCGCCGAATGTGCTGGCGCGGGCGTATCGGGTGATACGCTAAGGCGAAAGTAAAAGCCAAAAACGCGCAAGGTGAGGCATCGGCGCGAAATCTGTCATTGACAGGTCGCCGGGCGTTGGTAAACTGACTCGCGTTAACGGTACTACGCAGATGAATCGAGCGTTTCATAGCGGTGAGATCGACGATGCCCGGCCGCGCGCTATCGCGGCCGAGGTGGCTCGGCTGGCGCGCTCGCTGCTTGGCGAAGCTATCCAGGTAATCTGGTTCGGCTCTTGGCCGCAAGGTAAAGCGCTGGCACACTCGGACATCGATGTGGCGGTTTGGACCGGCGCGCCGATTCCTTTGGAGCGCATGGCCTTGCTGCACGATGCCATCGACGAGATCGCGACATTATATGAAATCGATTTACTGGACTTGAGCGCGACCGGTCCGCTGTTGCGCGCTGAAATCCTAAAACATGGGGAAAGGCTGTGACCACCCGTCTTCAGGCGTTAACTGCGGCAATCGCGCGTTTGCATGAGGTGTTAGCGCAGCCGGAAACCGGCGTTAGCCGTGACGCCGCGATTCAGCGCTTTGAGTTCTGTTTCGAACTAGCTTGGAAGGCGATTCAAGAGCGGGCGCGCAACGATGGCATGGATTGTCAGTCGCCGAAGAGCTGCTTAAAACTCGCCTTCAAAAATTCCTGGATCGCCGATGAGCCGGCATGGCTGACGATGTTGGTGGATCGCAATCAAACTTCCCATACCTATGACGAAGCCCTCGCCAAGGTGGTCTACAACCGCTTGCGCGGTTACTTGCCGCTATTCGAAGAGCTAGCTAGCAAGCTTGCGGTGTAGCTGTGCTCCATCGTTCCGCCCCTCTCATCAAGATTCAATGGCGACGAATTTGGCGAACGCGGGCTGAAATTCGAACGCCAGTTTGCCTCTATCGCCGCCGCGGTTTTTTACGATTTGGAGCGTGAGCGCTTGATTGGGTTCTGTAAGTTGCGCGGTTCGCACCGGATCTTTTGTCATAACCATGATGACATCGGCGCTGGCGACTTTGTCGGCCCATATGTTTGGCGGGCGGTTCGGCTCAAGATCGGGCCAGACGGCGAGCATTGGCAGATTGAAATTTTTCGCTAGCTCTTGTAGCTGTTCGACGACCATCGGCAAGCGCGCGTCGAGTGATAGATTCGCATCGCCCAAGCGTTGGCAGTCGTCGATGACGACCAGCGGTGCGCCCGCAATTTGCTGAATTTGAGTTGCGATTTCCTGCACCGTCGTTCTCGGCTCGCATTCGACCAAATAAACTCGATCCAGCCAAGCCTTGGCTTCTTCGGCGCAGCGTCGCAGTTTTTCCCAGCTCGGTTGCAGTTCGGCGGCGCCGGAGTGGTGCGCTTTGGGGACGCCGTACCAGTGCAGCAGGTAGGCGCTGCCGCGCCGGATTTCACGGTTTTCCATAGCGCTCAGGCGCGCCAGGGTTTTGATCCGCAGTTCGTCCAGGCTGTCGGTGAAGCTGAAAAAGATTGCCGGCTGATGATTCGCTTGCGCGACTTGGTCGAGCAGTTGTTTGGCGAAACTGGTTTTACCGCTGGCCGGCGGGCCGACGAGCAGGTACAGGCCGGGGCGGATGCCGTCGAGAGCGCGATTTAAATTTTCAAATCCGCTATTCCAGCCGGTGAATTCTTTCACTTGGCTTTGGCGCTCCAGGGCGTCGAGAATTTCTTCGAGCTGTTCGCCTTCGGAGCGAAGCAGTGATTTGTCTGCCATGAGATTGGGCCGGAGCTTAGCGATTTTAACTGGGGCGAGCAAGGCGCGAGTTTTCATTGACAGTGTGAGCCTTTCCGTTTAACGCTTGGTGATTCTTGATTGGCTCGTTTCTGAGCCAAGGAGGTTCGCGCCCATGAACGACGATAACAAAGGCAAAGTTTCGCGCCGGACATTTCTCAAAGGTCTCGGCGGCGGCGCCATCGGCACGGCGGTGATTTCCACCGGACTGGTTAAAAGCGATTCGGTGGAAGCCTATTCGCCGGAAAGTTCGGGCGGAGTCGGCACGCGCAAGACGCTCAACCTCAAGGTCAACGGCAAGAGCTACAAAGTCGAAGTCGAGCATCGCAGCACGTTGGCGGAAGTGCTGCGCGATCAGCTGGGGCTCACCGGCACCAAGATCGGTTGCGACCGCGGCGAGTGCGGCGCCTGCACGGTGATGATCGGCGGGCGCAACATGTATTCGTGCAGCCAACTCGCCGTCTGGATGGAAGGCAAAGAGATTCTCACCATTGAAGGCCTCGCCAAAGGCGACAAGCTCGATCCGCTGCAGGAGGCGTTCATCGAATATGACGGGCCGCAGTGCGGCTTTTGCACTTCAGGACAGATCATGTCGGGCAAGGCGCTCTTGCTGAAAAATCCTCAGGCCAACGAAGCGCAGGTGCGCCGCGGCTTGTCGGGCAATCTATGCCGCTGCGGCAACTACAATCGCGAGGTCGCGGCGGTGTTAGCCGTGGCGAACAAGGCGCGCTAGGAGGAGACGGCGATGGCACAAGCACAAAAAGAATATTCCGTAGTCGGCAAAAGAATTCCCCGCGTCGATGGCTTCGAGCGGGTCACCGGCCAGGCGCAGTACACCGGCGACGTGCAGCTGCCCGGTATGCTCTACGCGCGCGTGCTGCGTAGCCCGCATCCGCATGCGAAGATTATAAGCATCGATACTTCGAAGGCGGAAAAGCTGCCGGGGGTCAAAGCGGTGATTCACCATGAGAACGCCAAGGTGCCCTGGGCCAGCGGCGGCCACACGCACCAGCGGTTTATTTTCAACAATCCGGTGCGCTTCGTCGGCGACGCCGTAGCTGCGGTGGCGGCCACCGACCGGCATACTGCCGAAGACGCCTTGAAGTTGATCGAGGTGAAATACGAGAAGCTTCCCTATGTGCTCGACGCCAACGAAGCGTTGAAACCGGACGCGCCGAAGATCGCGCCGCAGGGTAATCTGTCGGTGGGCAAAGGCAGCTTCAGCGCACCGATCCAAGAAAGCTGGGGCGATCTCGACAAAGGTTTCAAAGACGCTGACCGGATTTTCGAAGACACTTACATCACCAAGCACCATAACAACGCGCAGATGGAGCGGCGCGTCAGCGTCGCCAAGTGGGACGCCGGCAAGCTGACGGTCTATGCTTCTACCCAGGGCATCTCCAACGCGCGCACCGACATCGCGCGGGATTTCAATCTGCCGCTGAGCCGAGTGCGGGTCATCTGCAAATACATGGGCGGCGGCTTCGGCAACAAGAACCAGGCGCAGGATTACGACTACATGGCGGCGATGCTGGCCAAGCAGTCGGGTCAGCCGGTGAAGCTGGAGTTCACCCGCGAAGACGATTTCATCGGAATGCATGGCCGCTGGGCCACCGAGCAGAAGTATAAGATCGGCGTGAAAAAAGATGGCATGATCACCGCGGTGCAGCTCGATGCGGTGGCCAACATGGGCGCCTATCGCAAGCAAAGCGGTAATCTCAGCGGCACGGATTTTTACAGCATCCCCAATTTCAAAAAGATCATTCTACCGGTGCATACCAACACGGTGGTGGCGGCCAACTTCCGCGCGCCGTCCTATCCGCAATCGGTTTATGCATTCGCCTCGTTCCTCGACAACATCGCCCATGAGATGGGCATCAATCCGCTCGACATGTTCATGAAGAACCGAGTGCAAAAGTACAAGGGCAAGTCGGCGTTCTCGTCGAACTACCTGGAAGAATGCATCGTCGAAGGCGCCAAACGGATCGCCTGGAATGACAAGTGGCATAAGCCGGGCGCCAGCACCGGTGTGATCAAACATGGCATCGGCATGGCGCTGGGCGGTTATCAGTATGGACCAGGGTTGGGCGCGGCGGCGATTCGCATCAATCCCGACGGCACGGCCCATGTGCTGGTCGGGGTCACCGATATCGGCACCGGCGCCAAGTCGACCATGGCGATCATCGCCGCCGAGGCGCTCGGTGTGCCATTGAAACAAGTTGAAGTCACCCACGGCGACACTGATGTGACGCCTTACTCGGTCGGCGAGTCGAGTAGCCGGACCACTGGCTACACCGGCACCGCGGTGATCGCCGCGGCGGAAGATGCGCGCCGGCAGATTTTCAACGTCGCCGCGCCGCAGTTGAAAGTGAAAGCGGAAGAGTTGGACTTGCGCGATGGCGAGGTTTTCGTCAAAGCCGATCCGACGCAGAAATTATCCCTCGGCCGGGCGGTCAGCCGCTCCGGCGAATTGATCGGCCGGGCGACCACCAATCCGCGCTTCAAAGACGATGTCCAAGGCAAAAGCTTCGCCGCCCATTTCGCCGAAGTCGCTGTCGACAGCGTCACCGGCCATGTGAAAGTCACCCGTTATGTTGCGGTGCACGACAGCGGCACGATCATCAACCGTTTGCCGGCGGAGAGCCAGGTCAAAGGCGGTGTCACCCAGGGTATCGGCATGGCGCTCACCGAGGAGCTGATCATCGACAAGCTGACCGGCATTCCGATCAACCCCAACTACCGCGACGCCAAGGTGCCGACCCATTTGGAAACGCCGGAGATCGAAGTGATCTTCGTCGAACATCCCGATCCGTATGGACCATTCGGCGGCAAAGTCGTCGGCGAGCCGCCGATCACGCCAGCGGTGGGCACCATCGCCAACGCGATCTTCAACGCCACCGGTAAACGGATCAAAGAGCTGCCGATCACGCCGGACAAAATTTTACAGGCGCGCCTGGTTTAAGGGAGCTTCGCCATGAAGTCATTTGAAAACATCGATGCCAAAAGCGTTAAAGAAGCGGTTGGGCTGTTAAGCAAATTTCACCAGCAGAAAAAACTCGCCGCGGTGGTCGGCGGTGGCAGCGAATTTTTGCAGCTGATGAAAGATCATGTCGTCGAGCCCGACTACGTGATCAACTTAAAAACCATTCCCGGCCTCGACTACATTCGCGAGGAGCGCGGCGGCTTTCGCATCGGCGCGCTGGCGAAACTGGCCGACATCGAGGAACACGCCGCGATCCGCGACAAGCTCTTGATTCTCGCCGCCGCCGCCGGCGACGCGGCGTCGCCACAGATCCGCAACGCCGGCACCATCGCCGGCAATCTCTGTCAGCGGCCGTTCTGTTGGTATTTTCGCTCGTCGAATTTTACCTGCCTGCGCAAGGGCGGCCAGAGCTGCTTCACGGTCACCGGCGACGGCCGGTTTCACGCGATCCTCGGCGCCGGGCCGAGCTACATCGTCCATCCGTCCGATACCGCGCCGGCGTTGGTGGCGCTGGGCGCGCAGATCAAGATCGCCGGTCCGGCGGGCGAGAAGAACATTCCTTTAGAAAAGTTTTTCCTTCTTCCTTCAGTGGATTACCGGCGGGAAAATATTCTTAACCCCGGCGAGATCGTCACCGAGATTTTCGTGCCCATGCCCAAAGCTGGCAGCAAGGGCTTCCACCATAAACTGCGCGAGCGCCAGGCGTGGGACCATGCCATCGTTGCCGTCGATACCATCGTCGAAAGCAGCGGCGGCGTGGTGCGGAATGCCCATGTGGTCATGGGCGGGGTCGCGCCGATCCCTTGGCGCGCGACGAAGGCGGAAGAGTTTCTGCGCGGCAAAAAGTTGGACGAAGCCAGCGCCAAGCAGGCCGGCGAGCTCGCCCTCGAAGGCGCCAAGCCGCTCAAAGACAATGTCTACAAGATCAAACTCGCTCAGGAGCTGATTCAGCGCGGCTTGCTCGCTTCGGTGTAGTGCGGTTTTCGCCGCTTGGGGAATTCACCGCCTTGGGCGCTGGTCGGAACCGGTTCTTTTTCGCCAATACTTGTAGAGGCGGGCCTAAGTGGCGCTTTTGTCTGTCGTAGCAACGTCAATCTGTCATGTTAACGGCAAGGCGAAAATGTCAGGTCGGTTTGTTGGTAGCAGCCTCCAAGGTAGAAATCGGACCGTAGCGGAACCCCTGCTTCTTAGCTGGCGTTCGGTATAGGCCAAGTGTGTGCGTCGT
>CAMDBU010000012.1 GCA_945889495.1 Syntrophobacter sp. SbD2
AAAATTCCTTCCTTCCCCAGCACATTCGCAAAAAACTCCCTTTCCAACTCCACTTATTGCCATTCTTCGTGCCCTCAAAGCCCGCTTAACCCCGTGCCGTTACGGCGATGCAGAGACTGAGATTGGGGTTTCCGGTCAGGCACTAATTACATGATGAAATTATTCCAGCTCATCTGCCTGCTGTTTCTTCTCTGCACCGGCGCCAGCGCCCAACCCCAAGCGCCGTTTTACGAAGGCAAAAACATTCTTCTGGTGATCGGCACCGACGCCGGCGGCTCCGGCGATCTGCGCACCCGCGCGATCCTGCCGGCCTTGAAAAAACATATCCCCGGCCATCCCAACATCGTCGTCCAATACCTGCCCGGCGCCGGCGGCCGCAAAGCCGCCAATCATGTTTACACAACGGTGAAGCCCGACGGTCTCACCATCGGCGCCATGGTCACCGGCATGATCCAGGGGCCGCTGTTCGGCGAGAGCGACGTGCTCTACAACCTGGACAAGTTTATTTATCTCGGCTCCCACGCGCGCTACGCGCCCTACGGTTTCATCAGCCGCAAAGCCGCCGGCTTTACCAGCAAAGAAAAACTCAGCGCCGCCACCGGCGTGCGCATCGGCGCCCCCGCCGTCGGCCACAGCCTCTACACCATGGCGCGGCTGTTCGCCTACATGTTCGACATGAAAGAGCCGCGCTTCGTCACCGGCTACACGCCGCGCGAAGTGGACTTCGCCCTGGAGCGCAACGAAGTCGACGCCCGTGTCAGCGTCTTGGACAGCCTGCTGACGCGCAACGCCGAATGGTTCGACAAAGACCTGATCCACTTGAACGCCACCATCGACATTCCCAAGGACTTGAACCACAGCCATCCCAGACTCGCCAAACTCCCCGAGATCGAAATCTACGCCCGGTCCAATCAAGAGCGCCGCTTGATCGCCCTGTTCCGCGGCGTGCGCGGCATCGGCCAACCGTTTCTCGTCCCGCCCGGCACACCACCCGACCGCGTAAAGATTCTAAGAGACGCCATGCGCAAAGCCTTCGCCGATCCGGAATATTTGAAAGGCTACGAAAAACTAACCTCAGAACCCGCCATGCCTCTGGCACCGGAAGATTTCGAGAAGCAACTGCGCGAGCTACCGCGCGAAGCCGAGCTGATCGATTTGTTCAAGAAGTTTTCCGGACCGGGACCGCTGCCAAAACGATCTTAAGAAAATTGTACCGGTGAGGCGCAGAGTAGCTAGCACGGCGGAGCCGCAACCGAACTCCGGAATGTCTCGCGCCAAGCACGCAAAGGGCGCAAAGAAATTGTCTAAATAGTATCCTAACTTTGCGGCCTTGGCGCGAGGAATATCCGAATCCGAAAGGAAGTACACTCTGCGTCCTCGGCGTCTCCGCGGTGCAATCATCCGAGCCATGCTTCACATCATAGCCTGAGGACAGAGAATCTACGGGAACCGCAGCAGGAGAATCCCACCAACCACCAGCGCCACACCGCCGAGCATTCTCCCGTTGACTTGCTCAGCGAACAGAAAATAACCGGCGGCCACGGCGAGCAGCGCTTCCAGCCCGAGAACAACAACGTAACTCGATCCCAGCGTTTCCTGTTTCATCGCGAAGGCCTGCACCAGCGCGCCGGCGCTAAAAACCACCACGAGTCCCAAGGCCGGCAGCCAGCGCGTCAGGCCGGCGGAATGTTTCATGAACACGCCGCCGGCGACGTACAATGCCGCCGCGAGAGTATAAAGAGCCAAAGCTTTCATGTTCGATTCGTCACAGGTTCCCGCGATATAAGGCCAGCATGACTACTTCGCTGAAATCTCCAGGAGACGATCTTCGACTGAAGCATCTTACGAACTCTGCGATCTCTGTTTTGCTATCCATGATAGTTTGCGCGGTTTGCGCAAGTATTCCGGAGGACTCACCGCAGAGACGCCGAGGTCGCGGAGTAAAGAATCTCTGAATAAAATACCTTCCGGCCTCTGTGATCTCTGTGCCCTCTGTGGTGAGACATTCTTCATGAAAATCTACCATGACCCATGGGCTGCTGCGCTACGCAAAGTAGATGCCGACCAGTACTCCTCGCTCACGCGCCGATCAGCTTCAACTTGTTCTTGGCGTTCTTGCCGATCTTATTGCGCGGGAATTTTTCGCCGACGTGCTCAAGCAGATCGATGCCCAGGCCGCGCTCCTGACCGCTGCGCTCCACCATGGCGAAACCGAGGGCGAACAAATCTTCGGCTTCGAGGCACTTTTCTTTGCGCAGGGTTTCGAACACTGGGTAAGCCGAGCCGCGGTACAGCCCGGCCAGCAACTCCACCGCCGGGTGCTGGCGGTTGGTCGCCACCGTGTGGGCGTGGAGTTTCAACTGCGCCAGCGCCAAGATGTAGCGATGTTCGGGTTTGAAGTCGGCGAAGTCTTTGAGCGGCGTCAAAAATCCCACCGACTCTTTGTACTTCTTGCCCTTCACCAGCTTGACGCCTTGTTCCGCCATCTGGTTGTAAACGAACTCGACGTCGGCGCTCTTGAGAACATGCAGGAACGCCGTCTGAATCCGCTCCTCGGCGGCGACCGCTTGCTGCAAGCGTTTCCATAGGCCGTCGAGGGTGTCTTGGCGCCACTTGCCTTCGAAGGACGGCAGCAGCTCGGCGATGCTCCAGGCCTTGCTCGGGTCGGCGCAGGTGCTGAGCTCCTTGAGCAAAACGTTACGCGCTTCGGGAATTTTGCGTAGCGAGCTGGCCGCCACGTCGCGCTTGCGGTAGTCGGCGTCGCCCAGCTCTTCGACCAAGGTGCGGATGGTCGCCGGCGTGGCGACATCGCCCATCTTGCGCAGGGCGAACTTTTGCAGATCGGAGTGCGGGCTCTGCATCAGCTTGGTGAGCAAGGATCGGGAATCGTCGGGCAACTCATGGGCATCGAGGATATCGATGACCAGCCGGGTCGCTTCGGAATACTCCGCCTCTTCGAGGATCGGCAAGAGCTTGGCGTATTCGTCCTTGCGCAGCTCCTGCTCGCGCAAGCAGCGCAGCAGCGCGACTAATGCGTGACCGCGCACCGCCGGATGCTGCTCGGCGCCGATGTATTTGATCAGCCAGCGGCGCGCCTGCGGTTTGCCCAGCTGGCCCAAGAGCCGCATCGTCGATACCGTCGCCGGCCGTTGCTGTTTGACGTCCAACTTGGCGGCGAAGGCGTCGACTTCGTCGTAGAAGCCGTCGAGATCCTTGGCTTCCATCTCGCGCAGTGCCGGCGTCAGCAAATCGCAAATGGCTTTGTTGGTCTCGTCGGTGCCGGCGTTGAGCATCTGCAACAACCCCTTCAACGCCGCCTTGCCGCGCACCGCCGCCAGCACCCGCGCTCCGTTCAGCTGCCAGACCCGCGTGGCTTCCTTGGCCGCTTGCACGATCGCCGGCACCGCCGCCTGGCCGCTCGCCGTCAGCGAACGGACGGCGCGCTCCTGGATCTCCCGGTCGCCGTCGTCGAGCATCTTGAGCAGCTGCACGGTATTGTTCTTCGGCTGCACCTCTTCGAAATAGCGCAGGGCGTAGTCTTTCAGCACCGGATGGGCGCCGTCGAGCAGGCTGCCGACCAATTTGGTCGTCGCCGCGTTGCTGATCTTCAGCGCGCCCAACACCAGCAAGCCAGCGCAGCGCTGCTCGACATTGCCCTTTTCCACCAGCGTCAAAAGATCCTGTAACGTATTGTCCATACGCCTATCTCAAGCGTAAATCCGGTGTGAAAGTCAAGGTGCGACGGAGCGTCTCGGGTCTCGTGTCCGGCGTCCGGTGTTCAACTCTGGACCCGAGACACTGGACGCGAGACCTTCCGTCGGCTTGACTCGACGCTCGATAGCCGATACGAACGGCAAATCCCAAGGAGACAAAATGTTCTATCCAGATTTAACTTCGTTCGGCGTCGACATGGCCCGTTTCAAACGCGAGCGCTTGGCGCGCTTGCAAGGCGAGATGAAGCGCCAGGGCTTGGGCGCGCTCTTGCTGACCGATTTTTTGAACATCCGCTACGCCACCGACACCGTGATGATGTTGGGCCTGCGCGCCACCGGCATTCAGCGCTTCGCGCTGGTGCCAGCCGAGGGCGAGCCGATCGTCTGCCAGCGCGAGCTGGCGCGCCGCAGTAACTACCGCAACATGCGCTTCGACGCCTACATGTTCGCCATGCGCCCGCCCATCGCCACCGACGACTTCGTCGATCAGGCGATCGCCGGCTTGAAGGAATTGGGCGTCGCCGGCGAGCGCGTCGGCATCGACTATTTGAACTTATCGGCAATCGATGGACTGAAGGCCAAGGGAATCAACTTGGTCGACGGCTGCCAAGCGGTGCATCAAGCTCGGGTGGTGAAAACCGTCGACGAGATCCAACTCATCCGCTGGACCACCAAGGCGAAAGCTAAGGGCTACGATCTCGTGCGCACCGCGCTGCGCCAAGCCGATCCGCCGGAGGATCGCTTGAGCCGCATCATGCTCGACTATCTAATGGACTGTGGCTTCGAGGCTGGCAGCGAATTTATCTCGATCTACGATTCGTCGACCATCGACACCCGGCCGCACAACGAACCGATGGGCGCCGATCTTGTCGTCAAAGACGGCGACTTAGTGATCTGCGACGCCACCGTCGCCGGCCCGGGCGGCTACTATAGCGATTTCGCCCGCACCTTTAGCCGCGGCACGCCGACGGCGGCGACCAAGCAGCGCTATAAGGAAGCCTACGGCGCGCTCCAAGAAGCGATCCAGTTCGTCCGCCCCGGCTCCTGCGCCGAAGCGTTTAAATCCTTCGGCAAAGGCGCCAGCGCCAGACTGCCCGGCTTCGACGGCTTCCACGGCGTCGGCCTATGTATCTATGAATCTCCCTGGCTGCGCGGCGGCGACCCGGAAAAGTACATGATCTCGCTGGAAGAAAACATGATCGTCGCCTGCGAGATCAACCACTACCCGGTGAAACTCGAACACCTGCTGCGCGTGACCAAAGACGGTCCAGAAATCCTGTCCGAATATCCGGTGGACCCAGAGCTGGTTCCGGCCTAGGAAGAAGAATTTAACCACAAAGAGCACAAAGGTCACAAAAGCGGAAGATTCGGAATCGGAGTATTAACCGCAAAGAACGCAAGGTACGCAAAGGGGAAATCGGATTCGTAGGGGCGCAGCAAGCTGCGCCCTTTTTCTATGCGACCTTTGCGTTCTTTGCGGTTAATAATTCCGAATCCGAATCCCAAATTTTGTGCCCTTTGTGCTCTTTGTGGTTAAATCCCCGCGCTCAATCGAAAAACGCTAGCGTGCGCATCTCGATGCTCTCGCGCGCCGGTGCGTTGGCGGGGCTGTTGGGGTCGTCGAAGGCGGCGTGGGCCGACCAGCGGGCGCGGCCGTCTTTCATCGAATCGTAGCACTTGAAGACAATCGCTTCGTCGGTCCGCATGTTGGGGAAGTAGAACCAGCGATGGCCGGGGTTGTACTTCAGATGATAGATCTCGCCGACCCGGTCCGGGTAGCGCCGCTCGGTGCCGACCAGATCTTTCGGCTCGATACTGGTCGAGTCGGCGATCGCCAGCGGCGCCGACACCACCGGATTGCGCACCGGGCGCCACACTTGGATGACGCTGAAGCGCTTTTTGATCAGCGCCTCGGCTTCTTCCTTGGGCAGTAAATCGCGCACCCGCTGCGGCCCGGACCATTCAGTGTAATCATTATGCACGCTGCGCACCGGCCGGCTGGCGAACTTCTCCTCGCGCACTTCGTCGTTCTCGGCGCGTAAAGTGTGATCGAAGACCAAGACTCGTGCCGCGCCGGTGCAGCGCTTGACCAGTTGCTCGATCTCCGGATAGTAAACCCGCTTGACCTCATCGTCGTTGTAAAAGTCACGTACCTGGGTCTCTTGCCTGACCAAGAGAAACCCTTCGCGCTCCAGCGAGAACACCCCGTCATGTAAGCGGCCATTGCGGATCGTCACCGGGTGCGCTTGATATTTGCCGGTGTTTTCGGTGACACGCACTTGGCCGGGCGCATTGGATTTGGTCATCGGCTTTTCACCCGTGTCGATCGTATAGTTCAACGTTGACTGCACCGACTCGATGGCTGAATTCTGTTCGCTGGCCTGCAACATAAAACCTCCCAAAGACGGGCGGGTTTCAAACCCGCCCCGACAATTAGATTCTTGTTTTGCGCTTTTTGCGGTTAATTATCCGATTCCAGTTTTCACCCTTTGTGTACTTTGCGTTCTTTGCGGTCAATCATCCGAATCCGAAACTCTTAATCTATGTGAACCTTGTGCTCTTTGTGGTTAAACTTCCGAATCCGAAATTCCCCCGCTCACGCCTTCCTGCCGATCTCGCGCAGCGTCTTCTGCCACTTGGTCGCCGCGCTGTCGTATTGATCGGTATTCATCCCCGCTTCGGGATACCAGCGCTTGAAGCCGAAGTCCTTGGACGGACTGCCGAACTGCAAGTCTTCGAGAATTTTCTGCCCCTCGGGGCTCAAGATAAAATCCGCCAGCAACACCGCGCCATGGGGATGGGGCGCCTGATAAATAATCGACGTGCCGCCGGCATTGGTCGGCACGCCCTCCATCGCCACCCAGTCGATGGGCGCGCCTTTGAGCTTGGACTCCATCGCATGATCGCGGAAGATCGACGGCGAGAGCGGCACTTCGCCGGAGATCGCCAAGTCGGCCATCGCCCGGCCCGACACGGAATGCAGATTGATGTCCTGCGCTTTGAGTTTATTGGCGAACCCTTCGCCTTTGAACTTGAGCATGGCGCCGATCATGCGCACGCCGGTATCGCTGGTGGTCATGCCCATCTTGCCCTTGAGCTGGGGATTGAGCAGGCCGTCGAAATTCTTCGGCACCGAGGCGCCGGCGATCAATTTGGGATTGTAACCGACGCCGATGAAGCTCTCGCGATTGACGCCCCAATAGTAAAGCCCATTGCCGGCGCTCTCCTTGGCGTGGGCCGGATACTTCGCCAAATGCGGCGAAGTGTAAACCGCCAACAGCCCATCCTCGCGCAGGCTCTTGAGCAGCGGCAAAGTGGTCTCGATGGTATCGACCAAATACTGCCGCGCCTTGGCTTCCGAAGTAATCCGCGCCATCAAATCGTTGCTCGCCGCCCGGTAGACCTCGACCTTGACGGCATATTTTTTTTCAAATCCAAGAGCCAGCTCCTTGTACGAACTGCCGGCCAGCGAGGTGTACCAGTTGACTTTCCCCTCCGCCCTGGCGCCGGCAACGAGAATCTTCTCCCGGTCCGCGCCAGAGTAGGCGACCAGCTCGGACAAAGTGCCGGGCTTTTTCCCCTGAGCGAAAATAATCGCCGGCGTGCCGGCCACAAATAAGAATGCGACGACCAGTTGTCGTAAACGAGAAATCACTTAATCTCCAAATTCTTCGATCGCGTTTGATTTATCCGATTGGGCGGCCACCGCCCCCAGCCCCTGGGCGTATGCCATACGCCCCTACCTCGGAATTGGTCCGAGTCCGTTGTCCGAGGGCGCGATTGATCGCGCCCCTTTGAGTCCTTTGTGCTCTTTGTGGTTAATTATCCGAATCCGATTCCGAACCCTTTGAGCCCTTTGCGTTCCGATCGCCCTGAGCACCGTCGAAGGGTGCGGCCAATCATCCGAATCCGACTCTTCTCTTCTTCACCGCTTCGCCTTCAACGCCTGATAAATTCGATCCGCCTTCACCGGCAGCTCGAACAAGCGCACGCCCACCGCGTCGGCGATGGCGTTGGCGATGGCCGCCGGCGGCGCGTTGTTGGCAAACTCGCCGATCGGTTTGGCGTTATGCGGGCCGACGCCGCCGCCGGAAGGCACGAGAACGGTTTTCAACTCGAACAGATCGGCGATGGACGGCAGCTTGTAATCGCCCAGATTGGCGTTGGTCACCTTGCCTTGATCGATGACGATCTCCTCCATCAGCCCTTGGCCGACGCCCATCACGGTGGCGCCGTCGATCTGCCCCTGATGGGTCAACGGATTGATGATCGTGCCGACGTCATGGGCGGTGACCATGCGATGGAGCTTCACCGCGCCGGTCTCGGGGTCGACTTCGACCTCAGCGATCTGCGCGCAAATGTACGACACGTCTTCGGGATAACGATAATCTTCGTAAACGTAAGCGCGCAGCGGCTCGCTCGCCTGGGCGATCACCCGGCGCAGCGGCAGCTGCTGGCCGCGGTCCGAGCGCAGCGAAAATTTCTCGCCGTCGAAGTCAATTTCCTCCTTGCGGCACTCAAGCATGCGCGCCGCTTCGGCCAGCAACTTCTCTTCTAATTGTTCGCAGGCGGTCATCATGGCGTTGCCGGCGACGTAGGTCATGCGGCTGGCGCGCATGCCACCGTCGCGCGGCGCCGTGTCGGTGTCGCCGATCACCACCCGCACATGATCGATGCTGACCTTCATGCGGTCGGCGACCAACTGGCGCAAGATTGTGTGCGTGCCCGAGCCTTGATCGATGCTCGGACTGACGATGACGTAGCTGCCGTCCGCTTCGGCGGTCAAGATCACCCCGGTATCGCCGCCACTGATATGGCGCCCCGACAGCGCGATGCCGCGGCCGCGGTTGGCCTTCTTGGGTTTGTTCCAGCCGGCCGCGTCGAGCGCGCCTTGCAAGACTTCGCGGAAGTGCACGTCTTTTAATTCATGACCTACTGCGTCGATCTCGCCTTCGCCGAGGAAATTTTTCAGGCGAAACTCGGCGGCGTCCATGCCCAGCGCTTGGGCGACGATGTCGGTGTGGCAATCGACGGCGAACGCCGTCGCCACCGCGCCGGGACTGCGGTAGTAACCACCGGGCACGGTGTTGGTATAAATCTGCATGAACTCGATATCGGCGTGATCGATGCGGTACTGGCCGCCGGCGTAATGCCAGGTTGCTAGCGAGGTATTCGACTTCACCGCGCCATAGCCGCCGCTGGCGTGAGCCGCGCGCATCTTGCGCGCGACGATGCGACCGTCACGCATGACGCCGCTCTTGATCGTGATCACCGTCGGATGGGCCGGATTGCTTGCCGACAGTTCTTCAGAATAGGTCATGATGAACTTCACCGGCCGGCCGGTTTTTTTGGCGAGGAAATAAAGAATCGGCAAATTCACGCCGTCGCCTTTGCCGCCAAACTCGCCGCCGACGTTGACCACGTTCATGAGAATCTGCTTCTCGTCGATACGCAGACACTTGGCCAGCTGGCTACGCACGGCGAAGGGGTTTTTCACCGATGACCAGACTTGAATGCGGCCATCGGCTTCGATGGCCAGACTCGCGGCATAGGGTTCGAGATAACCTTGATGGCGCGCCGGCACGTGGAATGTATGTTCGAGCACCAGATCGGCGGCGCGAAAACCCTGCTCGACATCGCCCTTCTTCCAGGACAAGCGCGTCAGCCCGTTGGGCAGATCGGCGGCGAGAATCTCCTTGGGCGCGCCTTCGTAGGCAGTCACGTCGTCGTGAATCCGCGGCGCGCTCGGCAACATCGCTTCAAGTGGATCGAACACCGCCGGCAAGAGCTCATACTCGACGTCGATCAAGCTAACCGCTTCCTCCGCCGCGTCCACCGTCTCCGCCGCCACCGCCGCCACCCGGTCGCCGACAAAGCGCACTTTGTCCCAGCACAACACCGGCAGGTCACGAATCTGCTTGCCGACATAAAGCCCGCGCACATCCGCGCCGGTGATGATCGCCTTCACGCCGGGAACTTTCTCCGCCTTGCTGGTATCGACCCGAATGATGCGCGCATGGGGATGCGGACTACGGAGAATCTTCGCCCAGAGCAGTCTAGGCAATTTCACGTCGGCGGCATAAATCGTCTGCCCGCTAACCTTCCCCCCCGCCTCCGCCCGCGGCACCGATGTCCCGACCGATTTGAATTCAGCCATGATGTACTTGTCCTTAGTATCCGACGCTTTTTGCGGCTTCTGCGCCTTTTGCGGTTAATTAATCCGAGTCCGCTGAGCGAGGGCGCGATTCATCGCGCCCCTTTGCGACCTTTGTGCTCTTTGTGGTTAATTTCCCCAATCCGACTCTTCTCACAGTCCATACAGCGCCTTAGCGTTGTCACTCAAGATTTTCTGTTTCACTTCCGGCGACAGATCCTCGCGCTCTTTGAATATTTTAATCGCGTCGACATCGCTCGATGTATCCATATGGCCGTAGTCCGTGCCAATGACCAGGCAATCTTCACCGCCGTTGGCGACGATGTACGGCAGGTCGTCGGAATTTTCGCAGGTGACGAACATGCCGTACTCGCGCGCGATATTATCCGACCAGGGCCGGTCGAGCGTCTTGAAGCGGTTCTTGGCTTCGTGCAGCACCCACGGCAGCCACTGCGCGCTGGCTTCGATGAAGCCCCAGCGCAGCTTGGGAAACTCTTGATGCACGTCGCTGAGAATAACATCGCTAAACGACGCCACCGTCGGCACGCGGAAACGGTGCAGTCCCGCCGCCTGCGACACCGGATGACGGTACAAATCAGTTAGCCACGCGTTGCCGTTGGCGATATGCACGGCGATGGGAATGTCGAGAGTCTGGGCGAGATCGTAGATCGGATAGAAATAAGGATCGGCGAGCAAGCGGTTGCCTTCGATGGGGCGCATCAAGACGGCGCAGGCGCCATGTTCCTTGGACCAGCGGATCTGATCCAAGGCATCCGGGATGCTCAAAACCGGCGCCATGCAGGACCACAGCAAACGCCCCTTGCCATGGGCCCAGATATCGGCGACCCAGCGGTTCCAACTCTTGCACAGCGCCACCTCCACGCCGGCGCGCTCGGTCACCGACTCGATGAACATGGTGTTGTGCAGTACTTCGACATCGACGCCGGTCTCGTCCATATGTTCCAGCCGCATGTCGACGTTGCCCATCTCGCGCGACGCATCCATGTCGGCGAATCTACGCCCCGCCTGCTTGGCGCGCTGCTCCAACGCTTCCGGCGTGAACGCCGGAAAGCGCAAACCGCGCACCTTGCCGTCCACCAGCCAGAACTGCTGCTTAACCCCGCCCTTCTCCGCGGTCTGTAGCGGCGTCGGCCGATACTGCCGCTCGGACGGGTCCATGAACTCCCAAGTCCGCTCACACTCGACCACATGGGCATCCGCGTCGATCACTAGGCCGTTTCCGTTCGTTGTCATGGTTAAGTCACCTCTTGAGCGGAGAGTATTTGAAGCTAGTGCGTCCTGTCAACATTGCGGAACAAGTTCAGAGGATGAGTTAAGAAGAAGAAATATCAACCACGAAAAACACGAAAGGCACGAAAATAAGAATTATGGATTTATCCGATTTTCGTGTTTTTCGTGGTTAAAATTCTTCCTCCGAACTTTGCGCCTTGGCGCCTTTGCGGGAGAAACATCCGACTCCTCAAACTCGACCCCGCATTTCGCATCTGCTACTCTCGCGCCATGAACTGGCAAGACAACCTCATCACCACCACTGAGCAAATCCGCGAGCTAATCAACGCCACCAAACGGATCGCCGTCCTCGGCATCAAGACCGACGCCCAAGCCGACCAGCCGTCGGTGTACGTACCGCAGTACATGCAGCGCGCCGGCTTCGCCATTGTCCCCGTGCCGGTCTACTACCCGGAGGCGAGAGAAATTTTAGGTGAGAAAGTCTACCGCAAGCTAACCGACATCCCCGACGACATCGACATGGTCGACGTCTTCCGCCGCCCGAGCGACATCCCCGGCCATATCGACGACATCTTAGCGAAGCAGCCCAAGTCGGTCTGGTTCCAATCCGGCATCCGCAACGACCAAGCCGCCGAGATCCTCGCCAAGGCCGGAATAAAAGTAGTCCAAGACCGCTGACTGATGGTCGACCACCGGCGGTTCGCCGGGTGAAAATAGTTGCCAGTGATCAGTTGTCAGTTGCTAGTTGCCGGAGCCCGGCGATGCATTCGCGCAGCGTGACTTCATTCTGTATGCGGCAATAAAAGAATCCGTCATACCGGCGCAGGCCGGTATCCAGGCGGGGCGAATCGATGGATTCCGGCCGGAGTTTATCCTGAGCAAGGTCGAAGGGGCGGAATGAAGGACGGAGACCTTAGGAATTCAGACATCTTCCCAAACTCGTGCCTTTCGTGTTTTTCGTGGTTAAATTCCTTTTCCCAATGCCATTCTCTGTAATCTCCGTGCCCTCCGTGCTGGCCGATCCGAAAACCCGAAACCCGAAACCCGTAACACCCCTCATCCACCCTTGCGCACCACGATGCTGTGCATGAGCTTCTCCCACTTGCCGACTTCGCGCTCGTACTGTTCCACTGTCAAACCGTTTTCGGTGTACCAGCGTTTGAAGCCGTAGTCCTTGGTCGCGCTGCCGTACTTGAAGCGTTCGAACACCGCTTGGCCGTCCGGGCCGAGGAGAAAGTCGGCGAACAGCAGCGCGCCGTAGGGATGCGGCGCCTTGGCCAGCACCACCGCGGCGCCCGAGTGGGTCGGCACGATGTCCAACGGCTCCCAGCCCAGCGGCGCGCCTTTTTCCGCCGCCTCTAGCGCATGGGTTTGAAATACTGACGGCGCGGCATCGATCTCGCCCGACGATACTAAATCGCGAATCGCCGGCGCGGCCAGGGAAAACAAACGAATCTCCTGCGCCTTCAACTTACGCACCCAGGCTTCGCCTTTGACCTTCAACATGGCCCCGACGATTTCCGCGCCGCTGCCGCCGGTGCCGAGCGCCAGCCGGCCTTTCAATTCAGGATTGAGCAACCCGTCGAAATTTTTCGCCACCGCGCCGGCGGGAATTTTGCTTTTGTTGTAGCCGAAGCCGACGTAGGACTCCCGCGCCGTGATCCAATAGAATAAATCCTTGCCCGCCCGCTCCCACGCGTCTTCGGGATAGCGGCGCACGTAGAGCGAGGCGAAGGGCATGAGCATGCGCAAATCGCGCAGCGCCATCAGCGTCTCACCGGTGGACTCCACGGCGTCGACGATGGCGCGCCGCGCCTTGGTCTCTTCCATGATCCGGGTTACCAGCTCCGAACCGCCGGCGCGGTAGACTTCAACCTTGACGCCCGGATACTTGGTCTCGAAGGCCTGAATCATCGCCTTGTACGAGCCGCCGCCCAAGGACGTGTACCAAGTCACCTTGCCTTCGCTCTTGGCGCCGGCGAGCAGCAGCTGCTCGCGATCCGCGCCGGTGTACGCCGCCATCTCCGCAACCGACGCCGGCTTCTTGGCCTGCGCCGAAGCGGCGATCGGAAAAACGAGAAGCGCCGCAACTGCGACGGCAAGATTAGCAAGCATCATAATCAGTCCGTAACCCGAGACCCGAGACTCTAGACTTCAAACCCTACACAGCGCGCCGCGCGCCCAGCTGCTTGGCAATAAAATTCTTCACCATCTCATGGGCCCGATCGGTCATCGGCCCGGGATCGTCGATCCACAGATGCTCGCAGCCGGTGAACAATTCATACTGGCACTCGCCGCCGGCCGTGCGGTAGGAGTTGGCGAAGCGCTCTTGCACCGCCGGCCGCACGTTGTCGTCAAGCTCGCCTTGCATGATCAGCAGCGGCGGCAGCACAACTTTCTCACCGCGGTCGAGGATCTCCTGCGGATTGGCCTCGTGGATCGATTCCCACGGGTTAAAATAGTTCTTGGTATTCTGCATCATTTCCGCCCGCCCCAGCCGCTCGGCGTTCAAGTAGCGCTCGTAGGGGTTGCTCACCGGCGAACGCGTCGCGACGTAGTTGATCGTCGCGTCCAGCTGCGGCGCGTCATTGAGTTTCAGCGCGTTGTAGCGCGGGTCATTTGGACGCATCGCCAGCAGCTCCACTTCATGGCCGCCGCTGGAGCTGCCGAGCACGCCGATGGTCGCCCCGTCGCCGTTCCACTCCTGAGATTTGCATTTCAACCAGCGCACGCCATAGTTGGCATCCTGCACTGACGCCGGATAGGGCGCCTCCGGCGCCCGCGTCAGATCGATAGCGACCACCAGCATGCCGCTGCGCGCGACGACCTCGTCCATATACCCGTTGGCGGTGCGATCTTTGTTATTCCAAGCCCCGCCATGCAAATCGAGCAACACCGGAAACCGCCCCGCCCCCTGCGGCTGATAAACCCGCGCCATCAACATACGCGTCGGCGTCTGACGAAATTCGACTTCCCAAGTCTTGATCTCGAACTGGTTCGACGGATTGTATGCGGTCGCCATCTTCGCGCCCTCCTAAGAAGAGGGTGGGTTTGAAACCCACCCCTACGTTTGGGAATTCTTTTTTTGAATCCTATGCGTTCTTTGCGGCCCACCATCCGATTCTTATTTTTGTGACCTTTGTGCTCTTTGTGGTTAATTCTTCCTCACGGCATCGCCAACGCATCGCCAACTTTCCAAATATACAGCGTCCGCGAGTCGGCATAATCCGACGACCCGTCACTCGGCGGGCCCAAATATTCGACGCGGGTCGGTTTCCAGTCGTCGATATCGAAGTCATGGGCAACCACGCGGGAGCCGGGTTTCAATTTTTGCAGTTTCGGCCGCAGCGCGTTGTTGAACCATTTGAACATATACAACGTCACCACGGTCGCTTCGGAAAGATCGACGGTGAGTCCGTCCTGAGCGCGGAACTCGACCAGGTCGCTGACGCCTTCTTCCAAAGCATTCGCCTTAGCCTTGGCCACCAGCTCGGGATTGAGATCGATACCGACGCCGCGGATGCCAAACTTCTTCGCCGCTTCGATGACGATGCGGCCGTCGCCGCTGCCCATGTCGTAGAGGATATCGCCTTTTTTGATTTCGGCGACTTCGATCATCTTGTGCACGACGTACATCGGCGACGGCACGTAGGGTATCGAATCCTGCGCCAAACTGTTTTGGCGCGTCAGCAGCACCAAGCCAACAACGACTAATAGTCGACAAATATTTCTATTCATGGAACTCCTCAGCAACATCATTGAGCGTCGGCATCATATGCCGAGCACGGCGACCCTTGTCAATCGTAATTTGGACCGGCTGTGCGCGATCCGTTAAGAACGGGGAGTGCTCCCGCAAAGGCGCAAAGACGCAAAGCTCGGAATTTCAATTTTCTTACCTTCGCGCCTTGGCACCTTTGCGGGAGACATTCCGGTCTTCGATTCCGCGCTATGTCAGCGCTGGGCAAAATCTTTCCGCTGTGCTACTAGCGAGAACGGAACGGACAAACCTGGAGCTCAAACCATGATGGCTCGATGGCTATTGATTGCGGCGCTCGTCGGCATGGCGCTCTATGGCACGATGGCGGATGCCGCGGTGCCGACGCCGATCCTCGCCGCCTACGGCGGCCACAACGAAACCATGGTGCCGATCTGGGTCGGCGCCGACAAAGGACTATTTAGAAAATACGGCATCGATCTGCGGCCGTTGCAGACCCGCAGCGGGCCGATTCAGATGGCGACCCTCGCTTCCGGCGGCACGCCGCTGGTTTGGTCGGCGCCGAGCAGCGCGCTCAGCACCTACGCCAGCGGCCTCAAGGTCGGCTGCTTCGCCGTCGGCAACAATCGCGTGCCGCGCGAAGTCATTGTCAGAAAAGGCATCGAGTCCATTGAAGACTTACGCGGCAAAAGCTTCGGCGTGCAGAGCATCGGCGGCGGCTTTTGGATCTCCACCATGGTGGTGCTCGACGCCATGGGCATCGACCCAGACAAATACAAACTCAACATGCGCATCATCGGCGACACCGCCACGGTCACCCAAGCGCTGATCACCGGCAACGTCGACGCCATGGTGGTGCCCTATAGCTACGCCGATGTCGCCAAGCGCGCCGGCGCCAAGGCGCTGGCCGACGCCGGCAAGTTGAACGTCACCTACCAAGCCACCGTCATGTGCGCCCAGAAAGATTCCACGCAGGTCTCCAACGACATGATGATCGCCCTCACCAAAGGCATCGTCGATGCGCTGGCCTATATATTGGAACCGGCCAACAAGCGCGAAGTCAGCGAGGTGCTAAAGAAAAACCTGCGCCTGAGCAAGGACGAAGACGTCGAAGCCTCCTACCGGGTCTCCCGCCTGCAAATGCCCAACCTCGACATCGCGCCCAATCTCGAAGCCTGGCGCACGGTCAAACGGCTGGTCGCCAAAGTGAATCCCAAAGTCGCCGATGTCGACCTGGAACAAGTGATCGTCAACGGCCCGGCGCAATATTTAGAAACCAGCGGCTTCATGGCCGAGATGCGAAAGCGACTGCCGAAGTAATTTGGAAGGGATTATTCACCACGAATACACGAAGAGCACGAAGGTAAGACTAAGAGATTCCTTTTCCGAACTTCGTGTCCTTCGTGCCTTCGTGGTGTAAACAACAACCACGCACAACGACGACAAGACATTTTTACCGCGAATCTGACAAACTAAGGAGACCCACCATGCACGGCGGACAAGTGATGTTGAAGGCGATCGAACGGAGCGGCATCGATTTTATTTTATCCTCACCGGGCTCGGAGTGGCCGCCGGTGTGGGAGGCGCTGGCCGAAGCCGCCGCGCGCGGCGCGCAGAAACCCAAGTACATCAACTGCCGCCACGAAGCGGTGGCCGTCGCCATGGCCGCGGGTTATACGAAAGTCACCAACCGGCCGCAAGTCGTCATGCTCCACGCCACCGCCGGACCATTGAACGCCGCTATGACGCTGCGCGCGGCGCTGCACGAGCGCACGCCCATGGTGATCATCAGCGGCGAGATCGCCGCCTACGGCGAGAACACTAAAGTCGCCGATCCCGGCGGCCAGTGGTTGCACGATCTCACCGATCTCGGTGGCTCGCCCGATCTCTTGCGCGGCTGCGTCAAGTGGGCCGACCGGATTTCGTCGGTGGAGTTGCTCGGCCCGACCATCGAGCGCGCCGTGCGCATCGCCATGGAGCCGCCCATGGGGCCGGTGCTGATCGGCATCCCCTTCGAGTGCATGATGGAGCAAGTCGACGACATCGATCATGGCAAGGCCAACGAAGTGGCGCGCGCCCACGCCGTCGACGACGCCAGCATCGACAAAGCGTTAAATCTCATCGCCGCGGCGAAAAATCCCCTGGCATTGACTGAACATGTTGGCGGCGATCCGCGCGCCGTGGAGCGCCTGGTCGAGCTCTGCGAGCTCTTCGGCATTCCGGTGATGGAAACTTACCGCCCGGCGTTCATGAATTTCCCGCGCACCCATCCGCTCTATTTGCATCACGATCCCAAGGCGGTGGACGCGGCCGATTTGATCCTCATGGTCGATGCCGTGACGCCATGGTATCCGGCCAGCAAACCACCCAAGAACGCCAGAGTGATTTCCATCAGCGACGAGTTCCCCAACTCGCGCCTGCCCTATTGGGGCTACAACGTCGATCTCGCCCTGGTCGCTCCGCCGGCGTCGACCCTCGGCCAGTTGGTGCATAAGGCCAAAGCTTCCGAAGCGGTTGCCGCCAACCGAATAAGCTATCAGGCGCGCGCGGCGCGTACCGGCGAGCAGCACAACAGTTACTTTGGCAAGCTCAAGGAAGACGCCCAGAAGCATTCTACTGATGAACCCATCGACCCGCGCTGGGCGGTGCATGCGCTCGGCCAGGCTCTGCCGGCCAACTCGGTGATCTCGGAAGAGACCACCGTCTATCGCGGCCTGATCCAAGAAGCGATCCCGCGCAGTCAGACCCAATCCTACTTCGCCCGCATCACCGGCGGCTTGGGCGTCGGCTTGAGCTACGCGCTCGGCGTGAAGTTAGCCATGCCCGACCGACCGGTGTTCGCGCTCATCGGCGACGGCGCCTTTCATTACAACGCCGTGCCGTCATGCCTGGGCGTCGCCGAAGAATACGGCCTGCCGATCCACGCGGTGATTTTCAACAACGGCCGCTACCTGTCCATGGAAACCAGCTTGATCAAATACTTCCCCGACGGCGCGGCCAAATCCACCGGCGTCCACTTCGGCGCCGAGATCGGCCCGCGCCCCGACTACCAACACTATGCCAAAGCCCATGGCGGCGAAGGCTTCCGGGTCACCAAACCGGAAGAGATCAAGCTTGCCATCGAGCAAGCGTTGAAATGCGAGAAGGAAAAAAAGCTAACGGTCACCGACTTGGTGCTAAGCGACTTTAATCCGCGCTAACATTAATGAAATGGCTAGACAAACTTATACCACCTAGGCCGCCGTCCCGTTGACGACCGTCAGTTCGATCTCCGCGCGCAGCTCAGAGGTCACCGCGTTGCCGCGAAAGCTGCCGCTCACGGGTGCCGCCAATAGAGAATCCCCGGCGGCCGCGATCGCCACATGGCGATCGGTTACCGCCAGACCCTGACTCGGATCGTAGCCGCGCCACCCAACGCCCGGCAGATAGACTTCGCCCCAGGAGTGCAGCGAGAGCCGATCCCGTGCGTTGCCGTCGTCGTAATAGCCGTTGACGAAACGGCTCGCGATCCCAACATAGCGGCAAGCGACGATGAATAGAACCGCCAGATCGCGGTTCGACCCAGTCCGGCTCAAATAGGTCTCCTCAGCGCTTTTTGACGCCCCGACTCCCCGTTCGATGGGTTGGAAGCCTTCGGAAATTTCGCGCGTCAGCATGGTCAGGAAACGCAAGGTTTTCCATTCCGTCTTATTGGCGACGTAACGGGCGAACTGTTCGACCAAATGGCTTTCCTGGTGCCGCGCCGTGTAAGGGGCGAGATAGGCTTGGAGCGGATCTTGGTAGCTCACCGGCAGTCGGTCGGCTCGTTCGGCGAGCACATAATTAAACGGGTTACGGTAGCGGGTGATAACCTTGGCGCGGCTTTCGACCGTCAGTTTTTCCGTCAAACCGTCGAACCAAACGCTCTCGACGATGTTGCCGTCGGTATCGAGCCCGTCGGTGGATCCGCTTGGCCGGGGCTCCACCGTGGAGTCGAAACTGGTCACATGTTGCACGGCGTCGCAGCGCGGATGAATGCGCAGACGATGCAATTCGAGAAACACCGGCCGGCTATAGGTGTAAGTGGTGGTGTGCTTGATTTCGAAGAGCATGATGGTATTTCCGCCTAACCTTTGCCGCCGGGGAATGTGCCGCTCACTGGCCGACTCGATCCGGCGCGGCGGAACCCACCGGGCGCAGCGCAAAAAAGGTATCGAAGATGCCCTGATCCACTAAATTCAACTTGGTCTGAAAGGCGTCGAGAAATTCATGCAGGCCGCGCGCGACGATCTCATCCGTGTCGGTGTAGGCCAACTCCGCGCGCAGTTGGCCCAAGCGTTGCTCAGCGGCATTGCGGAAAATACCCGCGGGCGTGCCGGAAATCGCGTGCAGCGAATCGTTGGCGGCCGTCAAGCAATAGTGAATCGAGCGCGGAAACTCATGATCCAAAACCAGAAAGTCGATGATCCGCTCCGGCGCGATATGGCCATGGCGCTTGCGGTACATTTCCAGAGCGCTCGCCGAACGCAACACCGCGGCCCACTGAATGTCGTCCAAGGGCGTGCCGACGTCGGCCACCGACGGCAGCAGCATGAAATACTTTACGTCGAGGAGACGGGAAGTCTTATCGGCGCGTTCGAGCAGCCGTCCCATTCGATAGAAATGCCACTCTTCGCCGTGCAGCAGGGTCGCGTCGGTAATGCCGTGAAACAGCTGGCTGGCTTTTTTCACTTCGCTAAAAAAGCTCGACGGCGACCGCAGCAATTCGCTGGAGGGCACCGCGGCGTTAACCATCAAATAGCAGCTATTGACCTGCTCCCACATCTCGGGGGAAATCGACTCGCGAATGGTTCGGGCATTCTCCCGCGCCGCGCGCAGGCAAGACACGATGGAGTTGGCGTTTTCCCTAGCGAAGGCGAGAAATTTGATGACGTTGTCGCGGCTTGCCACGGAATAGTTCGCCGAGAATGCCCCATCGTCGCCGGAGATGTTGACCAGCGGCTGCCACTGCTCCTGGGACTGGCTGGGCAGATCGAGCATCATTTGCAGATTGACGTCGATGAAACGGGCGACGTTATCCGCCCGTTCCATATAGCGGCTCAACCAGTAAATCGAATTGGCGACTCGGCTTAGCATTGTTCTAGTGGACCCGCGCGCCTGGCACAGCGCTCACCGGGATCGCTTCACGCCTGTAACACCCAAGTGTCCTTGCTGCCGCCGCCCTGGGAAGAATTGACCACCAAGGAGCCGGCTTTGAGCGCCACCCGAGTCAATCCGCCGGGCAATACGTAAATGTCACTGCCGTAAAGCACGTAGGGGCGCAGATCGACATGACGTCCAACGACGCGGCCATCCGAGATCACTGGCACACGCGACAACCCCAAGGTCGGCTGGGCGATATAGTTGCGCGGGTTTTCCTGGATGCGCCGAGCGAATTCGCTGCGTTCCTCGGCCGTCGAATGCGGCCCTACGAGCATGCCGTAACCGCCCGATTCGTTGACCGCTTTCACCACCAGCTTATCGAGATTGGCGACCACGTAGGAAAGTTCTTCGGGTTCGGCGCAGATGTGGGTGGGCACGTTGGGAATGATGATTTTCTCGCCCAGGTAATATTCAATAATTTTGGGCACGTAGGCGTAGATCGATTTATCGTCGGCGATGCCGGTGCCCGGCGCGTTGGCCAACGCCACGCGGCCCTTTTTATAAATTTCCATGAGCCCCGGCACGCCGAGCAGTGAATCGGACCGAAACACCTGGGGGTCGAGAAAATCGTCGTCGATGCGCCGATAGAGCACGTCCACCGGCTCGAAACCTTTGGTCGTGCGCATCATGATGCGGTCGTTGACCGCCACCAGATCGCGCCCCTCGACCAATTCAACGCCCATCTGTTGGGCGAGAAAGGAATGCTCGTAGTAGGCCGAATTGTAAATCCCCGGCGTCAGTACCGCGACTTTCGGCGAGTCCATCGCCGCCGGGAAAAGCGACTGCAAAGTCGACAGCAGGCGGCTCGGGTATTCGTCCACCGGCCGGACATGGGAGGCCTCGAAGACCTGCGGAAAGGTCCGCTTCATGATCCGGCGATTTTCCAGGACGTAGGACACACCCGAGGGGCAGCGCAAGTTATCTTCAAGCACATAAATCTGCCCGTCACGGTCGCGCACCAAGTCGGTGCCGGTGATGTGGCACCAGACCTGTTGCGGTGGGTTGAGACCGATGCATTCCTTGCGAAAAGAGCGCGCCGATTGAATCAGATATTCCGGTACGACTTTGTCCTTGACGATTTTTTGTTGATGATAAATATCGTCGATGAACAAGTTCAGCGCGTAGACCCGCTGCTTCAGTCCCTTTTCAATCCAATCCCATTCGGCGGCTTCGACAATCCGCGGAATCACATCGAAGGGGAAAATTTTCTCGGTGGCGGCGCTGTCATTATAGACGTTGAAAGTAATGCCGTTTTGCAGCAGCAGGCTTTCAGCCGCCGCTTGACGGGCGAAGAGCTCGCGGTCCGGCAACGATTCGATACGCTCTTTTAGCAAGCGCGCGCCAGGGCGCGGTGTGCTATCGGAGACGAACATTTCGTCATAGAAATCTGCCGTTTCGTAGTTTGCGAATTTCATAGCCGACCCATTACACCGCGTCACCACAGCAATACCACTGAGCTCGATGCAATCAACCCGATTGAACCAAGGCGAGCAACGACCATGCCAAGGAGTTGCCTAGCAATTTGGCCAGTCGACCGCCTCCATCGCAGGCAAGCGACTGAATTTTCAGCAGCCCGCTGCCCTTACTTTGATCACGCTCGGCGCCAATCGACCGCCTGATAACCTTGCCAACCCGTACACGCAGGTTTTCCAACCTGGTATGCATTCTGCTTAATCCGCATCTCAGAAATCCTGTCGCAAAGCGGACCAAGCGGAAGTTCGCGCGCCAGCAGTCGCGCACGACGCGCTCAATAGCTCCTCGAATCAATACTTCAATGGGGCCATCGGACCATGATCTCAAAAGAATTCCTACCGCACCACGTCGCCTATTTTTCCATGGAAGTGGGCCTGGACTCTTCGATGCCGACTTATAGTGGCGGCCTCGGCATTCTCGCCGGCGACACTTTACGCGCTGCCGCCGATCTCGGCTTGCCCATGGTTGGCGTCACCCTGTTGCACCGCAAAGGCTATTTCCGCCAATCCCTAGACGCCCGCGGCAATCAGACCGAAAGCCCGGCCGGGTGGAACTACGAAGAAGCCTTGGAACCGATGGTGCCGCGCGTTTTCGTGCCGATCGCCGGGCGAGCGGTCATGGTTCGCGCCTGGCGTTACATCGTGCGTGGGGTTTTCGGCCACATCGTGCCGGTCTATTTTCTCGACACCGATTTAAAGGAGAATAATTCTTGGGAGATGAGCTTGACCGAGGCACTCTACGACGGCGACGCGCGCCACCGTTTGTGCCAGGAAGTGGTCTTGGGCATGGGTGGCGTGGCGATGCTCCAGGCGCTCGGCTACAAGAACATCGGCACCCATCATATGAACGAGGGCCACGCCGCCTTTCTGACCTTGGCGCTTTTGGAGCAGGACGTGGTGCACGGCGATTTGGCCGCGGCTGCGCAAAGCGATTGCGAAGCGGTGCGCCAGCACTGTGTTTTCACCACCCACACCCCAGTTCCCGCCGGTCACGATCAGTTCCCCGTCGACCTGGTCCGCGATGTTCTCGGCGACCAGCGGCTGGCTGCGCTCGAAGCGGTGCGCTGCATCAATAACCGCATGCTCAATATGACCTATCTGGCGCTGCATCTATCGCGTTACATAAACGGCGTCGCCATGCGCCATGGAGAAATTTCCCGCGATCTATTCCCCGATCACGCCATCGATTCGATTACCAATGGGGTTCATGCGGCGACCTGGACGGCGCCGCCGTTGCGCAATTTGTACGACCGCTTCATTCCCGAGTGGCGCCGCGACAACTTCTACCTGCGCTACGCGATCAAGATCCCGCTTGCCGAAGTGCAACGCGCCCATCGACTGGTGAAACAAGAAATGGTGGCGCAAATCGCCCAGCGCACCGGCGCGCATCTGGCGGAAAAGGTTCTGACCATTTGCTTTGCCCGGCGCTCCGCCGGCTATAAACGAGCCGATTTGTTGTTTACCGACCTTGAACGGCTCGAAGCCATCGCCGAACGCACCGGTCCCTTCCAGGTTATCTACAGCGGCAAAGCGCACCCCCACGACCAGGTGGGCAAGGCCATGATCCGGCGGATTTTTGAATTTTCGGAAAAGCTCAAAAACTCGCTGCGCGTCGTCTACTTGGAAAACTACGATATGGATCTCGCCCGCACGCTCTGCGCCGGTGTCGATCTGTGGTTAAATACCCCGGAACGACCGCTGGAGGCTTCCGGCACCAGCGGCATGAAAGCAGCGCTCAACGGCGTGCCCAGTCTCAGTGTATTGGATGGCTGGTGGGTCGAGGGCCACGTCGAAGGCGTAACCGGCTGGGCAATCGGCGACGATCGCGAACTGGATATCGCCGGCGAAGCCAAGTCGCTCTACGATAAATTGGAACATGCGATCTTGCCGCTCTACTACGGCAAGCCGGATGGCTATGCGGAAATTGGCCGATCGGCAATCTCGCTCAATGGTTCCTATTTTCATACCCAGCGCATGGTGCTGCAATATGTCCGCAACGCCTACCTCGGCGTCGAGCCCTAAACCAGAGCAGCGCTGGCGGTGCATTTAGCGATAACAGCCGAGATTTATGACGCGCCAAGAGCAATCTATAACTAATAGACCAGCCGAATCAGCATTTTCGCCGATTCACAGCGCCCTTGCGCAAATCTATCGCCAATACCGCGATAATTTGTCCGGCCAAGTGGCGAGCTATATCCCCGAACTCGCCAAGGCCAATCCGGCTCTGTTCGGCATCGCCCTGGCGACACCCGATGGCGAGATTTACCAAGTCGGCGACGCGGGACATCTGTTTACCATCCAATCGATCTCCAAACCCTTCGTTTACGCCCTCGCCTTGGAGGACCATGGCATCGACCTGGTGTTGAGCAAAATCGGCGTCGAGCCCAGCGGTGAAGCGTTTAACTCGATCATCTTCGACGAGCGTACCAACCGGCCGTTCAATCCGATGGTCAATGCCGGCGCCATCGCCACCACGGCATTGATCAAAGGCGCCAACCATGAGCAGCGCCGAGCGCGCTTGCTGGAAAAATTTTCCAATCTCTGCGGCCGCCCAATTAAGATCGATCGCGCGGTTTACGAATCGGAGCGCAGCACGGGCCATCGCAACCGCGCCATCGGCTTCCTCGAACTCAGTGCCGGCATGATCGCTGAACCGATCGACGAACATCTCGACCTTTACTTCGAGCAGTGTTCGATCCTAGTCAGCGCCCGCGACTTGGCGGTGATCGCCGCCACCCTAGCCAACAACGGTATCAATCCCTTGACCGGCGTACGGGCGCTCGAAGCCCGCTACATCAAAAATGTTTTCTCGGTGATGCAGAGTTGCGGCATGTATGACTACTCGGGCGAATGGAGCTATCGCATCGGCATGCCGGCCAAGAGCGGCGTGAGCGGCGGTATTATCGCGGCCTTGCCGGGCCAACTCGGCATCGGCAGCTTCTCGCCGCTGCTCGATGGCCAAGGCAACAGCTGCCGGAGTATTCAGGTTTGCCAAGAGATTTCCCAACGGTTCAAACTCCATATGTTCGACATCCGCCCGCCGACCGCGGTGACCGTGCGGCGCGCCTTCCGGGGCGACAAGATCGGTTCGAAGCTTCTCCGCAGCAAAGCCGAACAAACCATCCTGACCCGCCAAGGCCGGGCGATTTGCATCTATCCGCTCCAAGGCCATCTCAGTTTCGCCCCCATGGAGCGAGTGCTGCGGCAAATGTCCAGCGATCTCGATGCCGTCTCGTACCTGATCCTCGATTTCCGCCGCGTCCTCGAAATCGACGACTGCGCCCTGACACTGCTTGGGCAATTGCGCGGCGCCCTAGCGGCACAGGGCAAAAAACTTATCTTGGCCCATCTGCCGCCATCCGATTCAGCTTATTTGCAACACCGCTCGCCAGCGCCGTGGGACGAGGACAGCATCTTTGCCGATAGCGATGCGGCTCTGGAATGGTGCGAAACCGAGCTCATCGCCGCCACCAATACTGCACTCCCTCGAAGCAGCGAGCCGTTACCGTTGGCGGCGATAGAGATCGTCGCTGGGCTCGACGCCGAGGAATTGGTTTTACTCGAATCGATCGTCGTGAAACGCCATTACGGCGCCCGGGAAAAAATCATCCGCGAGGGCGACTCAGCGGAGTCGCTCTTCTTGCTCGCCGCTGGCTCGGTCAGCGTTTATCTGAATTTGCCCAACGGCGCGCATGGCAAACGGCTGAGCTCGCTCAGTCCCGGCCTGGCATTCGGTGAACTGTCGCTGCTCGACGGCCGGCGCAGATCGGCCGATGTGGTCGCCGATCGGGCGGTGGTCTGTTATGTCCTGTCCATCGACAGGCTCGACCGACTGGCGGTCGACCACCCCGAGATCAAGCACAAATTGATTCTCAATATCGCCCGCGAACTGGCGACCCGCTTACGCCACGCCGACGCCGAGATCCGCACCTTGGCCGACTGACCGCCGGACTTGAAATTACTCTGAAGCAATCTTCGGTTAAAAGTAATAAAAACTGCCGGGGCCCGTAGCTGTGAGTCAGCGACAAATGCTCCTTTTGACTTCTATTCAGGAGAAATTAGATTGCCTCCGGGCCGCTCTCACCGGTACGGATGCGAATCACTTCTTCAATATCGATGACGAAGATTTTTCCGTCGCCAATCTTACCCGTGCGCGCGCGCGCCGTGATCGCCTCAACGACCCTTAAAGCATGGTCGTCGGGCACCAGAACCTCGACCTTAACCTTGGGCAGAAAATCCACTACGTAGTCGGCCCCTTGGTACAGCTCCGCATGACCGTTTTGCCGGCCGAAACCGCGCACCGCGCCAACCGTCATGGCGTGCACGCCGACCTTGACGAGCGCATCTTTGACACGCTCTAATTTGAACGGCTTGACAATGGCTTCGATGAGTTTCATAGCAGATCCTTGGCCAGTACTTTTGCCGAACTGTTTTCACCCCAGCGCGCGGCTTCGGGAAAATCGACAATCGCGAACCGGACAAGAGCAAAGTCAATGCCGACGCCACGGTAATTAGTTTTGTGCTTGCTTGGGAGTGGATGGGACCTTGTGCCGGCGAACAATCTGTTGGCGACATAGCCCCATGCGGCGCCACGGCGGATTACTGGCGCGGCGCGGTTTTGCCGGCGCTGCCTGTTTGCTATGCGCTTGACGATTAATTTCCGAGCAGCTTCCGAGCAGCTTAAGATAGCCAGCCACTGGGAAACGCCGTTGCCGGGCGATCGACCACGCCGGCCCAGCGGCGTGGTCTTTGCATTAAACGGTAAGTTAACGTGAAGAGCGCCCAGAACAGATGAGCGATGGATGGCTCGACTGCGCAACCGCCCTGAACGAAATCTGCATTAACATCCGCGGGAGGATACAATCGTGAGTGGAAGCACAGCTCGTCTTCAGGCCATTGAGGCCGTGACCAATTATCATCCGGTAACCGCGCCGCTATCGTTTTCGAAGGTTTCGGCCACCGAGTTCTTCGGCGCCAACGTCTTCAACAAAACCGTCATGAAGGCGCGCCTGCCCAAACCGGTTTACCGTTCGTTGCTCAAAACCATCGACACCGGCTCGGTCCTCGACCCATCGATCGCCGACGCCGTGGCCGCGGCTATGAAGGACTGGGCCATCGAGAAAGGCGCCACCCACTATGCCCATGTATTTTATCCGTTGACGGGCTTCACGGCGGAGAAGCATGACAGCTTTTTATCGCCCGACGGCGACGGTGGGGCGCTGGCGGAGTTCGCCGGCAAGACCTTGACCCAAGGCGAGCCCGATGCCTCGAGCTTTCCCAACGGCGGCATCCGCAATACCTTCGAGGCGCGCGGCTACACCATGTGGGACGTCACCAGTCCGGCCTATATTCTCGAGAACCCCAACGGCATGACGCTATGTATCCCCACCGCCTTCGTTTCCTGGACCGGCGAAGCGCTCGACAAGAAGACGCCGCTACTGCGCTCGATGCAATCGCTGAACAAGCATGCCCAACGGATACTAAAGCTCTTCGGTCATGAGAAAATCGACACGGTGGTTTCCTATGCCGGTCCGGAGCAAGAGTATTTCCTGGTGGACCGCCACTTTTTCTTTTCCCGGCCGGATTTGCTCGGCACCGGCCGGACGCTGTTCGGCGCCCTGCCGCCCAAAGGCCAGGAATTCGAGGATCACTACTTCGGCGCCATTCCCGAGCGCGTGCTCGCCTTTATGCTCGATGCCGAGCGCGAGCTGTTTAAGCTCGGCGTCCCGGCGAAAACCCGCCACAACGAGGTGGCGCCGGGGCAGTTCGAGATGGCGCCCGTGTTTGAAAACGCCAACCTGGCCACCGACCACCAGCAACTGACGATGGTCACGCTGCGCCGCGTGGCGGAGAAATATGGCATGGAGTGTCTGCTCCACGAGAAGCCCTTCGCGGGAGTCAATGGCTCGGGCAAGCATGTGAACTATTCGCTCGGCAACGCGACCCAGGGCAACCTGCTCGATCCCGGCGACACGCCCCACGCCAACGCCCAGTTTCTAGTTTTTTGCGCGGCGGTGATTCGTGCCGTGCACCGATGGAGCGGTCTATTGCGCGCCGTCGTCGCCACCGCCTCCAATGACCACCGTCTCGGCGCCAACGAAGCGCCGCCGGCGATTATCTCGGTGTTCCTGGGCGAGCAGCTCGCCGACATCTTCGAGCAAGTAACCAATGGCGGTGCCACCAGCTCAAAATCAAAGGGCACGCTGACCGTCGGCGTCGACACCCTGCCGAATTTGCCCAAGGATGCCGGCGACCGCAATCGTACCAGCCCCTTTGCCTTCACTGGCAACCGTTTCGAGTTCCGCGCCGTGGGCTCGAGCCAGTCCATCGCCGGGCCGCTGGTGGCGCTGAACACGATTCTCGCCGAGTCGCTCGATTTCATCGCCAGCCGCCTCGAACCGGCGGTGGCCGGCGATGCGACTAAACTCAACGGCGCGGTGCAAAAAGTTTTGGCCGAGATCATCGCCGAGCATGGCAGCGTGATCTTCAACGGCGATGGCTACTCGCAGGCCTGGCACAAGGAAGCGGCCCAGCGCGGACTACCGAACTTGCGCTCCTGCGTCGACGCGCTGCCCTTGCTGGGCAGCCCAGAGGCGACGGCGCTGTTCGCCAAGTACGGCGTGCTCACCGAGCGTGAGCTCCATAGCCGTATGGATATTTACCTCGAGCAATACTGCCTGACGGTGGCGCTCGAAGCGCGCACCACTATCGAAATGGCCAGGACCATCGTGTTCCCGGCGGCGATCCGCTATCAGGGCGAACTGGCGGCGACCGGCGCCAACTTGAAGGCGGTGGGCTGCGTCTTCGACACCGCAACACTCGACAAAGTCACCGCACTGGTGAAAGAACTTCAGGACGGTATCGACACCCTCGAAAGCGCTCTTGGGCACCACGGCGGCAGCTCCAAGCTCGATCACGCCCAACACTTACACGACGAAGTGCTCCCCGCCATGGCGGCGGTGCGGCTGGCCGCCGATACCCTCGAAGGTATCGTCGCCGACGACTTGTGGCCGCTCGCCACCTATCAGGAGATGCTCTTCATCCTGTAGTTACGCACCGACGATCGCTCTGGCGCACCGGGAGATTGGCGAGGGCGATGAAATACTGCGGTGATATCCTGTAAGCACGGCCGGCCGGTCTGCCTCAAGCCGCTCTTGGCCGGTGCCCTGCACGGAGAGAATCTATGCGTAACGGCAAGATCCAAGTCGGACTCATGGGGTTGGGCCAAATCGGTCGGAAGCTCTATCAGCTGGCGGCGCACAGCGACGATCTGGAAATCGTCGCGGTGGCGGATATCGGCAAACCGGAGATTCTCCACTATCTGCTCAAGAGCGATGCGGCCGACGCAGCCTCCTACGAACTGCGCGACAATTATCTGGTCAATAAAAAATTCTCCACCAGGATGCTGCAAATCGCCAAGCCTGGCGATGTGCCATGGGATATTTTCGCCGTCGATTGCGTGGTCGACGCCACCGGCCGCTATCGCCGCCGTGAATATCTCGAAACCCACCTGCAAGCCGGCGCCGGACGGGTGATACTGGCGTCCTTGCCGGCGGAGTCGATCGACCGTGTGCTGGTTCCCGGCATCAATGAAGCGAGCGCCCTGAGTAGCGATCGGCTGATCTCCGCCGGTTCGGCAACCACCAACGCCCTGGCGCTGATTTTATATTTTCTCGACGCTGCCCTGGGTGTCGACTACGCAACCATGACCACGGTGCATGCCTACAGCAGCGATCAATCCTTGCAGGACTACGCCCATGAGGATTTTCGCCGCAGTCGCTCGGCGGCGCAGAACATTATCCCCAACCATAATGACTCGCCGCTCTGGGTCGAACGGATCCTGCCGCAATTTGCCGGCAAATTGAGCGGCTACGCCCTCAACGTGCCGGTGCAACAGGGATCGATGCTCGATCTGACCTGTGTGATGCGTGATCGCGGCGTGACCGCCGGACAAGTAAACCAGGCCATACGAGCCGCCGCCGACAGCCATCCGCAGTTGATCGGCAGCACCGACGATCCCATCGTTTCTTCCGATGTCATCGGCTGCCGGCAGTCCTTGCTGTTCGATACCCAAGCGACCCTCAAAGCCGGCGAAAACCTGGTTAAAGTCTTGGCCTGGTATGAAAGTTTGGGCCATGCCTGCCGGGTGCTCGACGTCGTGCGGCATTACAGCAAACTCGACGGCGCAGGAGGTGTCCGATGAGAGTCGCGATCAATGGATTTGGCCGCATCGGCCGCACGGTCTTCCGCATCCTCGACAAGCGTGCCGGTGTTGACGTGGTCGCGATTAACGATCTGTTCGACAATCAAGCGCTGCGTTACCTGCTCCACTACGATACCGTCATGGGCTGCTTCGAAGGCGCGCTCCGGCTCGACGGCGACGATCTGGTTACCGCCCACGGTCGAACCCGCATGGTCTGCGAACGCGACCCGCTCAAACTGCCGTGGAACGATCTCGGCATCGATGTGGTCGTCGAGTCCACCGGCATCTTCACCGCCAAGGAGCAATTGACCCAGCACCTGCGCGCGGGCGCGCGGCGGGTTGTGCTTACGGTACCGGCCAAGGACGCCATCGACTACACGGTGGTGCTCGGCGTCAACGATGACGGACTGACGCCCGAACACCGGATTATTTCCAACGCCAGCTGCACAACTAACTGCCTAGCGCCGTTAGCCAAGGTGTTGCACGACTCCTTCGGCATCGTCGAGGGCGTCATCAACACCGTGCATGCCTATACCAACGACCAGCGTCTGGCCGACGTGCCGCACTCGGACTGGCGGCGTAGCCGTGCCGCGGCGGAAAATATCATTCCGACTTCCACCGGCGCCGCCAAAGCGGTCGGCATGGTGTTGCCGCAATTGAAAGGCCGGTTGGATGGCATCGCCGCGCGCGTGCCGGTGCCCGATGGTTCGGTGGTCGACTTGTTCGTCAAACTGGAGAAAAGCGTCAGCGCCGACAACGTCCATGCCGAGATCAACGCGGCCGCCGAGTCCCAGCGCATGAAAGGCATTTTGCAATTCGTCGAAGCGCCAGTGGTGTCCTCGGATATTATCGGCAACCCCCATTCATCGATTTTCGACGCCGGATTTACCACGGTTACCGGCGGCAAGTATCTCAAGTGTCTCAGTTGGTACGACAACGAATGGGGCTATTCCAACCGCGTCTGCGATTTGCTCGGCTTGATGGCAGCCTGGCAATGACGCGTCAATGGAACGACGCAGGGCGCGCGGCAGCTGATGATATGGGTGAACGAAAGGAGCCTGGGTCATGCAAGCGACAAAGATCGACGTAGACCAAGAGATCCGCCAACTTGCCTATAGAATTTGGCAGGAGGAGGGCTGTCCAATCGGATCGGACGAACGGCACTGGCTGAAAGCCCAGGATATCTGGCAGCAAACCCATCCGGCGAAAAAATCTAGGTCCCAACCTGCGGCAACCAAAAAACCAAGCAAAGCGCGAACGGTTAAAAAGGCGCGCTGAGCCACGGCTCGGGCGATTCCATCCGCGTCAAGCCGAAGCGGGAATTCAGAACCCACCGAGCAGCTGGCTGACAACGGGTTCGAACTGTTTTTTGAATGCTTCCGGCGCAAGCCGCGATTCTTCGCTGGACGCGGCGCGCGCCAATTTTTCCAGTTTTTGCGGATCTTCGAAATCTTCCCGTTCCAAGCGGATCATGTACTCGCGCGCGATTTTATACGATGGCTTGGCTATGTCGACGGTACGCACCGTGGTCTTATTGGTCTTGGCATCGAGCAGATCTTCGAATCGGAGATACCCCAATTCGCCGTCAATAAGACAAACCAGAGCGCCGTCATAAGTTGCCGTCAGCGGATTTGGCTTGAGGAGAAATTCCACCGCGCCGTAGCCCAAAGTTTTGACGTAATCGCAATCGAAAGCCACCGGCGGCGCGCAGCGCAGTTCATAACCGACGGTTTTATGCACCACTGTCAGACTCTGGCCGCGCGCCGCGAAGCGCCGCTCGACAATAGTTTTCAAAATATAGGCGAGATCGAGCTCGGCCAACCGCAAATGGCCGTAGCTGTCGCGTTGGATCTGCACGCCCTCAATGGCGGTCAACTCTTGTTCCGCCATCCGTTCGAGCAATCCTTCGGCGATCAACGCGACACCGTCGTTACGCGCCCAGAGCGCTTGGCGTTTGAGAATCGCGCCCTCCAAGATAGCGCCCACCGTCTCCAAGTGCACCGGGCCAGGAAATTCCTCGGGAATCACAGCCAGCGTGGCGCCCGCGGCCTTAGCGACGCCGAGCGTCAAATGACCCGCGGTGCGGCCCATGACGACGATGAAATACCAGCGACCCGTGGTGCGCGAGTCTTCCATCAAGTTATGGACGATTTCGAATCCCAATTGGCGCGCCGTTTCAAAGCCAAAGGTCGGCGTTTCACCGGGCAGCGGCAGATCGTTATCGATGGTCTTGGGCACATGGCAGACGCGGATCTGCCCCGCCGAGGCTTGCGCCACCCGGCTCGCCGCGTACATGGTGTCGTCGCCACCGATGGTGACCAGGTAACCGATGCCGAGCGCTTTCAATGAATCGACGACCCGGCTTAAATCGGCGCTATTCTTGGTCGGGTTGGCGCGCGAGGTAGCGAGAATCGAGCCGCCTTCGAAATGGATGCGCGAGACATCTTCGTGAGCGAGTATTTTGACCCGGTCGGTGCGACCGGCCATCAGATGGGAAAAGCCATCATAAATGCCGATCACCGCGTGGCCGCGATTACTCGCCTCGATGGTTACCGCGCCGATGGCGCCGTTGATCCCCGGCGCCGGGCCGCCACCGACCACGATGCCGACATGTTTTGCGCCCGTTGAGATCGATGCAACTGCCATGGTTTTTCGTTCCTCGCCTGGAAAGCACGCTCCTTGACGATCGACTGCGCGATTGACGCGGTTGGCCGCAATGATTGTGCCAATGCGCAAGTGAGTGACGCTCGTGCTTCGGCGCAAGACCACTGCTGAATTTTGCTGGCGGTCGACTTATCGAATAGCGCTATGCTACAAAAACATGCGCCGGCTGATGGTTTAATTGGCAGCGCCAAAATCGCCCTGGCGATTTTGGCGCTGCATCGGGTTATTGCCCGCGCTCTTAGGGCGGAACAAAACTTGCTCAACTCCAACCGTGGAGTTGCGCTGGCTGGCTGGGAGAAACTACCGTGGCAATTGAGCCAAACCAACGATCCTGCCAACTCCCGTCCCCTTGATCCCGGCTGGCGCATCTTCTAAGTTGACGTCCGTCAGATAGATTAGAAACCCATGTCCATCCATGTTGCGCTGCATCACGTTACCCACTACCGCTACGATCGCCGGATCAATCTTGGACCGCAAGTGGTACGCCTACGTCCGGCGCCGCACTGCCGCACGCGGATTTTAAGTTACTCGCTGCGCGTAGCGCCCGACAAACATTTTATCAACTGGCAGCAGGATCCACAGGCAAACTATCAGGCGCGCCTGGTTTTCCCCGAGCCGACAAGCGAATTTCGTATCGCAGTCGATCTGGTCGCCGAGATGGCGGTGCTCAATCCCTTCGATTTTTTCCTTGAGCCCTACGCTGAGCGGTTCCCGTTCGCCTACGAGTCCTGGCAACAGAACGAACTGGCGCCCTACCTCAAACGTGAACCGGTCACGCCGTTATTCCAACGTTATCTAGGGACGATTCCGCGCGCGCCCAAGCGCTGCGTCGATTTTCTGGTCGAGCTCAATGCCCAACTGGCGCGCCATGTTAAATACCTGATTCGCCTCGAACCGGGCGTGCAAACAGCCGAGGAAACGCTCGCCAAGGGGTCGGGCTCCTGCCGCGATTCCGCTTGGCTCTTGGTGCAGCTGCTGCGCCATTTAGGACTAGCGGCGCGCTTTGCGTCAGGTTATCTAATTCAGCTCACCGCCGATGTGAAATCCCTCGACGGCCCTTCCGGTCCGGAAAAAGATTTCACCGATCTGCATGCTTGGGCCGAAGTGTACTTGCCCGGCGCCGGTTGGATCGGCCTCGACCCGACCTCGGGCTTGTTCGCCGGCGAAGGTCATTTGCCGCTCGCCTGCACACCCGATCCGGGATCGGCCTCGCCGGTGACCGGCGTAATTGACGAATGCCAAGTAGAGTTTTCCCATGAGATGTCGGTCGCCAGGATCTGGGAAGCGCCGCGGGTTACCAAGCCCTACAGCGAGGAACAGTGGCAAGCCATCGACCGCCTCGGTCATGCGGTCGACGCGGATCTAACCGCCAATGACGTCAGACTGACGATGGGCGGCGAACCGACTTTTATCTCGATGGACGATCCCGAAGGTGCAGAGTGGAATACCGCGGCGCTCGGCGCCAACAAGCGCCGACTCGCGGCGGAGGTTTACCATCGCCTGCGAAAACGTTACGGCGCCCAGGCTCTGGTCCACTTCGGCCAAGGCAAGTGGTATCCCGGCGAGCAATTGCCGCGCTGGTCGCTCAGCTGCTTCTGGCGCACGGACGGCGAGCCGATCTGGGTAAATGAAGCACTCATCGCCGATGAGACCCAGCCCGGCCAAGCGAGCGCCGCCACGGCGGAGAATTTTCTTGGTGGGGTGGCCCAGCGACTCGGTTTGGACCGACAATTTATTTTTCCCGCCTACGAAGATGCACTTTATTATTTATGGCGCGAGCGCCGTTTGCCCGCCAATGTCGATCTGCACGATAGCCGGCTCGAAGACCCCCTCGAACGCGAACGGCTGGCGCGGCTCTTCAGCCAAGGCTTAGCGCAAGTTATCGGCCATGCCCTGCCGGTGGCGCGCGATTTTACCACTGGACGATGGCGTAGCGGCGCCTGGTTTTTGCGCTCCGATCGTTGTTATTTGCTGCCCGGCGATTCGCCCATGGGCTACCGCTTGCCGCTCGATTCGTTGCCCTGGACCAGCGCCAACGACTACCCGTACATTTTCCCAGTGGATCCGACCCAGCCGGTGACGCCGCTCGGGTCCCATGGACAATTCCTGCTTCAGGCCAGCACAGCGATATCGAACAAAAATGCCCCGGCGCCAAACCCAGCGCGCGCGCCGGCTAAACATGAAAGCGCCGCGTGGATTTCCCGCACCGCGCTGTGCGCCCAGGCGCGTGACGGCGTGCTGTACATTTTCATGCCGCCGGTGAGTAGCCTGGAAGACTATCTCGAACTGGTATCGGCCATCGAAGCGACGGCCGAAGCAATGGGCCAGCCCGTGCTCTTGGAAGGCTACGAGCCGCCGCGCGATGCGCGTTTGCAAAATTTCCGCATCACCCCCGACCCAGGCGTCATCGAGGTCAACATCCATCCGTCGTCGACCTGGGCGGAGTTGAGAGAACGCACCACGTTTATTTATGATGAGGCGCGCCAGGCGCGCCTTTCGACCGAGAAATTCATGATCGACGGCCGCCACACCGGCACCGGCGGCGGCAACCATTTCGCCCTCGGCGGCGCCACGCCGGCGGATTCGCCATGGCTCAGGCGGCCGGACTTATTGCGGAGTTTTTTAAGCTATTGGCACAATCATCCATCGCTATCGTATCTCTTTAGCGGCCTGTTCATCGGCCCGACCTCGCAAGCGCCGCGCATCGACGAAGCGCGCAACGATTCGCTGCGCGAACTCGAAATCGCGTTCCGCGAGATGGAGCGGCGTCAAAATGCACAAAATGCGATGGATGCAAAAGTTTGCCCGCCCTGGCTGGTTGATCGACTACTGCGCAATTTACTCATCGACGTCACCGGCAACACCCACCGGGCGGAATTCTGCATCGATAAACTCTACTCGCCGGATAGCGCCACCGGACGGCTGGGTTTGCTGGAAATGCGCGCCTTCGAGATGCCGCCCCACGCGCGCATGAGCTTGACCCAGCAATTGTTGATTCGCGCGCTGGTCGCGCGCTTTTGGAAAACTCCCTACGCGCCGCCGCGTTTCCTGCGTTGGGGCACGGAACTGCACGACCGCTTTCTGCTGCCGCATTTCATCTGGCGCGACTTCCAAGACGTAATCACGGAGTTAAACCTGGCTGGTTATGGCTTCGACGCCGGCTGGTTCGCGCCCCATTTTGAATTTCGCTTTCCCAAGTACGGCGATTTTGCCGTCAATGGAATTGACCTGGAATTGCGCGCCGCCCTCGAACCCTGGCATGTGCTGGGCGAAGAAGGCGCCCCCGGCGGCACGGTGCGCTACGTCGACTCGTCTTTGGAACGAATCCAAATCAAAGCGACCGGGCTGCAGCCTGAGCGCTATGCCATCACCTGTAACCAAGTGCCGCTACCGCTGCATGCCACCGGCACCGTGGGTGAATTCATCGCCGCGGTGCGCTACCGCGCCTGGCAGCCGCCGACCGCCTTGCACCCGACCATCGGCGTGCACACGCCGCTGACCTTTGATATTATCGACCGCTGGATGAAACGCAGCCTGGGCGGCTGCCAATACCATGTCATGCATCCGGGCGGCCGCAATTATGAAACCTTTCCCGTCAACGCCTTCGAAGCCGAGAGCCGCCGCCTGGAACGGTTTTCCCGCATTGGCCACACGCCCGGGATCATGGAAGTTGGCCAGCCTGATATCGACCCGGAGTTTCCCTTCACCCTGGATTTGCGTAAAATCTAATAATGCAGCGGTTGGCGTCGCCGGAGATTCTCCACTGACAGAGAAAAACTTCGGTTAGCCGACAGCCGATGCCAACCGCGGCGATTTTTAGCCATGGCCGATGCCAAGACCTTTATGAATTACCAGCTCAACCCGGACCGCTACGATGAAGTTTTTGAAGCCGAAGGCCGACCGCGCCGCCATTGGACGAGACTCGCCCAAGCCGCGCGGCGCACCGGGCGCACCGCGCTTTCGCGCCGCGCCCGGACGATTCGCCGGGCCGTCGAACAAGACGGCGTCACCTATAACATCTATGGCGATCCCAAAGGCACCGATCGCCCCTGGGAAGTCGACTTGCTGCCCTTCGTCATCTCGAGCGAAGAATGGCAGTTTCTTTCCCGGGCGGTTGCCCAGCGCGCGCGGCTGCTGAACCTGCTGCTCGCCGACCTTTACGGCGCCAACCGCCTACTCGCCGACGGACTGATCCCGCCGGCGATTATTCATGGCCACCATAACTATTTGTGGCCTTGCCGCGGCATCGAGCCGCCTGCCGGCAGATTCCTCCATCTCTATGCCTGCGATCTAGCGCGCTCGCCGGACGGCCGCTGGTGGGTGATCGGCGATCGCACCCAGGGTCCGTCAGGCGCCGGCTACGCGGTGCAAAACCGGCTCATCGTGACGCCCCAGTACGAGGACATTTTCCGCGCCCTCGGCGTCCAACGGCTGGCCAATTTTTTTCGCACCTTGCAGCAACAGCTGGCGGCTCTGGCGCCCAGCAATGGCGAAGCACCGCTAGTCGCGCTGCTGACGCCGGGGCCGTACAACGAAACCTATTTTGAGCAAGTATTTTTAGCCCGCTATCTGGGCTTTCCGCTGGTCGAAGGATCGGATCTGACGGTGCGCGACAACCGGGTTTATTTGAAAACTTTGCAAGGCTTGAAACGGGTGCACGCGCTCCTACGCCGCCTCGATGACGAGTATTGCGATCCGGCCGCCCTGCGCACCGACTCGACCCTCGGCGTCGCCGGCCTGATCTCGGCCGCCAGGGCGGGCAATGTGTTGATCGCCAATGCGCTCGGTTCCGGAGTGCTCGAATCGCCGGCGCTGCTCGGTTTCTTACCGGCCATTTGCCAGAAGCTACTCGGCGAACCCTTGGCCTTGCCATCGGTAGCGACCTGGTGGTGTGGCGAAACCCCGGCGCTCAAGCATGTCATCGACCATCTTCCCGAGTTGGTCATCAAACCGGCCTTCGCTTCGATGAAACTCGAGCCGACATTCGGCCACAGCCTCGACAGCGCAGGGCGCACCGCCCTGGCCGCGCGCCTACGCGCCACGCCGCACGCCTTCGTCGCCCAGGAGCGCGTGCGCTTGTCCCAAGCGCCAGCTTGGTCCGAGGAGAATCAACAGTTCGAACCCCGGGTCGTCGGATTGCGGGTCTATGCCACCGCCAATGGCGATAGCTACGATGTTATGCCCGGTGGGCTCGCCCGGGTCGCCCCCGAATCCGCTGTCGAAGTCATCACCATGCAACGCGGCGGTTCGAGCAAAGATGTTTGGGTGCTAGGCGATGGCTCGACGCCATGGCAATCCCTGCTGGTACCGCGGCTCGGTGCCCACAACATCGTGCGCGGCGGTTTTTATTCGCCGTCGCGCGCGGTCGAAAATCTCTTCTGGATGGGGCGCTACGCCGAGCGCATCGAAAACATTGGCCGCTTGCTGCGCTCGGTCGGTCAGCGGCTGACGGAAAGCGATCCGGCGCATTTAGCGACCCTCAAGGTACTCACCATCCTGTCCGATAAAGCGCGCTTGCGCGAGCCCATTGCCAATACCGCGGTATCGGCAACCAGGAAAAAATCTCCGCCCGACCTTGGACCCAATTGGTTGATCACCGCGGTGGCGGACCCGAAGGCGGCGAATGGCATTCCCGCCACCACCGCCAGGCTACAGTCTTGCGCCACCCAATTGCGCGCCCGTATGTCGCTCGATCATTGGCGCACGGTGCAGCGCCTCGCCCATGTCCACGAACAATCTTCGCCAACCCTGGAAGCATCGCTGGCGATCCTCGACCGCGTGATTCCGGTCTCCACCGCGCTTGCCGGCTACACCTTCGACGATATGACGCGGGATGCCGCATGGCGTTTCCTGGTCATCGGGCGTCTGCTCGAGCGCATGGCGTTTTTGAGTTCGGCGATCATTCAGGTGGTCGGCTTGGCGCACGAAGACTGTGACGCCGTGCTCGGCGCGTTGCTGGAAATCGGCAACGTCAGCATGACCTATCGGGTGCGCTACCAACGCCATCCAGAATTGCTGCCGGTCCTCGATCTCATGGTGCTCGACGAGTCCAATCCGCATTCGGTTTGTTTTCAGCTCGCCGCCCTCGGCAACCATCTGCAGCAATTGAATTCGCAGCTGGATTTCTGGCCAGTCAACGATCCGGCTTCGATCCTGCAGGCGCTCAGGGGATTCGACCTAGCGGCGTTTGAAGATATCCAAGTGCCGCAGGGCGAACCGCTCGCCGCCCTTTTGGCCGCTTGCGAGCGCTACGCCTATGGCCTTTCCGATGAGCTCACCCAGCGATTTTTCGTACATGCCGGCGAGCGCTCCCAGACCAGCGTGGCCGCATGAGTCCAAACAACGCGCGCCGTTACAAGGTCGATCACTACACCGCCTACCGCTACTCGGAGCCGGTGATGCTGTCGCACCAGCAGCTCCATTTGGCGCCCCGACAGTTGGACTACCAGGCGATTCACGCCCATGAAGTCGTCGTCAAGCCGGCGCCGACGCAGCGGCGCCAATTGACCGACCCATTCGGCAACCCGGTCACCGAGATCGCCATCGAAGCGGCGCACCGGAGCTTGGATATCATCGCTCGATCCACGGTCAGCGTAACCGAGCGGCCGACCATCGAGGCCGCGCAAACCCCGGCGTGGGAGACGGTGCGCGATGCGCTCGCCTACCGCGCCGCTTGGCAACCGCCAGCGGCGCTTCTCGAAGCCACACAGTTTCTCTTCGAATCGCCCTACGCCAGGGTGAAACGTATCCTCAGGGCCTATGCGGAAAATTGTTTTGCGCCCGGCCAGCCGGTGCTGAGCGCGGCCGTGGCGCTGATGGCGAAAATTCACGGCGAGTTCAAGTTCGATGCCGGCGCGACCAACGTGACCACGCCGGTGATGAAATTTTTCGAACAGAAGCGCGGCGTCTGCCAAGATTTCACCCATCTAATGATTTCCTGTTTACGTTCCACCGGGCTGGCGGCGCGTTACGTCAGCGGCTATCTGCTGACCCACCCAGCGCCGGGCAAACCGCGGCGCGTCGGCGCCGACGCTTCTCACGCCTGGGTCGCGCTATTTATTCCCGGCGAAGGTTGGGTGGATCTCGATCCGACAAACAATCTCAGACCAGCGCTCGAGCATGTCACGGTCAGTTGGGGCCGGGATTTCTCGGATGTAACGCCACTACGCGGGGTCATCAACGGTGGCGGCGAGCAAACCCTCGAAGTCAAAGTAACGGTCGAGCCGATCTAGCGCGGCAATTGGTTGCGCAGCTTGAAGCGCTGAATTTTCCCGGTGGCGGTTTTCGGTAACTCGGCGACGAATTCAATCCAGCGGGGATATTTATAGGGCGCCAGCTGGCCTTTGACATGCTGTTGCAACGCCGCGGCAAGCTCGGCGCTGTGCGGCGTGTCGGCGCGCAGAACCACATAGGCTTTGGGTTTGATCAGGCCGTTTTCGTCGGCCTGTCCGACCACGGCGGCTTCGAGCACGGCGGCGTGGGCAGCCAGAGCCGATTCGACTTCGAAGGGCGATACCCAGATGCCGCTCACCTTGAGCATGTCGTCGTCGCGTCCCGAGTAGGTGAAATAGCCGTCCGCGCTTTCTGTGTACTTGTCGCCGCTGCGCGTCCATGGGCCGAGGAAAGTGTTGCGGCTCTTGTCGCGGTTATTCCAATAGTAGGCCGCGCTGGTGGGACCGCGCACTTGCAGTTCGCCGATTTCATCGGTGGCCACGGGCAAGCCACTTTCGCCCAGGAGCCGGATATCGTAACCCGGCACCGCTTTGCCGGAGGTGCCGTAACGCAAATCGCCGGGGCGATTCGATAAGAAAATATGCAGCATCTCGGTTGACCCTAAACCATCGAGAATATCGACGCCGGTAAGTTCGCTCCAGCGACGCCCGACGTCGGCGGGTAACGCTTCGCCGGCCGATGCGCAACGGCGTAGGTTAATTTCTTCCCGCTTGGGTATTTCAGTGTGCGCCAACAGTCCACTGTAGAGCGTCGGCACGCCGTAGAAAATTGTCGGCTGGTATTGGCGCAATAGGCGCCAAACCGCCGCCGGCGTCGGCCGCTCGGCGAGCAGCAAGGTGGTGGCGCCCACCGACAGCGGAAAACTCAAGCCGTTACCCAGGCCGTAGGCGAAAAACAGCTTGGCCGCCGAGAACACTACATCGCTTTCCTGAATACCGAGAATCGGCTGGGCGTAGAGCTCGGCGGTTTTGATCATGCTGGTGTGGACGTGAACGACGCCCTTGGGCGCGCCGGTGGAGCCCGAGGAGTAGAGCCAGAAGCATGGGTCGTCGGCGCGTGTCGGTGCCGTGGTAAATTCGGCCGCCGCTCGGGCCGTCAAATCGGCGAGCCGGGGATATTGGCTCGCCGCTCCGCCTGAAACAATCACATGCTTAAGAAACGGTTGCGCCGCCAAGATCGGTTGAAAGCTCGGCAACAGCGCTTCGGACACGATCAGCGCCAGGGCGCGGCTGTCGCGCAACATGAAATCGAAATCGCTGCTGGTCAGCAAAGTATTGACCGCCACCGGCACCAGCCCGGCTTTGATGGCGCCGAGAAACACTGATGGGAAATCGATGGTATCGAGCAGGCAAACCATGATCCGCGATTCCATCGCTAAGCCGAGACCCGTGAGCATGTTGGCGCAGCGATTCACCCGTTCGCCAAGGTCGGCGAAGGTATAGCTGCCATGCTCGTCGATATAAGCGATCTTGTCCGGGCGCGCGGCCAGGTTGCGTTCGATCAAATCCTCGGCGGCGTTGTAGTGCCGCAGCAGGGCCGGACTCGAGGCGATTTGGTTATCGATAGCGGTCATGAGCGTTCCTCAAGGTTTTTCCAAGTAAGTAAACTCAAACGGCTGCGACAAGATTTACTTCGGTGTTTGCGTCGATTCGTGGAGTGGATTTTTTGAACACCAGCATGGCCAGCGGCGGCAGGGTTAGCTCGAGCGAAAAAGCCAATCCATGGGTCGGAATTGGCGCGCTGGCCACGGCGCCGTAATTGCCCCAATTTTGTCCGCCATAGCAACTGGCGTCGCTGTTGAGCACCTCGGCGTACCCCCCCGCTTCGGGCACGCCGATGCGATATCCGGTCCTGGGCACTGGTGTAAAGTTGCAAACGACAACCAGAACATCGCCGGCGTTTTTGCCCCGGCGCAGAAAACAGACGATGCTTTTATCGGCGTCGTGGCAGTCGATCCAGGCAAAGCCAGAAGGATGAAAATCGAGTTCGTACAACGCCGGTTCGGATTGACTGAGCGCGTTCAGCTCCTTGACATAGCGGTGAATCCCGCGATGCGCCGCGAGGCCAAGTAAATCCCAGTCAAGCGCGCCATCGTGGTCCCACTCCCGGCGCTGGCCGAACTCGCTGCCCATGAAAAGAAACTTCTTGCCCGGCTGGGCGTACATGTAACCGAGCAGGAGTCTGAGACCGGCGAACTTTTCCCAATCGCTGCCCGGCATTTTCTCGAGCAGCGATCCCTTGCCATGCACCACTTCGTCATGGGACAGGGGTAAGACAAACCTTTCGCTGTACGCATAGGTATTACGAAACGTCAGCTTATCGTGATCGTACTTGCGGTAGATCGGATCCTCGCCCAGGTATTTGAGCGTGTCGTGCATCCATCCCATATCCCATTTCATGGCGAACCCCAGGCCCCCGGTGCTCGTCGCACCCGTGACCATCGGCCAGGAAGTCGATTCTTCGGCGATGGTCAATACGCCGGGATGACGCTCGGCGATCGCATCATTGAGCTGGCGCAGAAAGACCAGCGACTCCAGATTCTCCCGGCCACCATAGCGATTGGCCACCCACTCGCCTTCCGAGCGCGAGTAGTCGAGGTAGAGCATCGACGCGACGGCATCCACGCGCAGACCGTCGACATGGTAGCGCTCCAGCCAAAACAGCGCGCTGTTGATCAGAAACCCGCAGACTTCTCTTCTGCCGAGATTAAAAATCACCGTGTCCCAATCCGGGTGGATGCCCTGGCGCGGATCGCGGTGCTCGTAGAGATGGGTGCCGTCGAAAAAAGCCAAGCCATGCTCATCGTTGGGGAAATGCGCCGGCACCCAGTCGAGAATCACGCCAATGCCGTGCCGGTGCAGGCAATCGACCAGAAACATGAAATCTTGCGGCGTGCCGTAGCGGCTGGTGGGAGCAAAGTAGCCGGTGGTCTGGTAGCCCCAGGAACCGTAAAACGGGTGCTCGGTCACCGGCATGAATTCAACATGGGTGAAGCCGAGATCGCGCAGATACTCGGGCAACGCGGCGGCCAGTTCGCAGTAGGTTAATTGACGATTGTCTTCTTCGGGCACGCTTTTCCAGGAGCCGAGATGGAGTTCGTAAATGCGCAGCGGAGATTCCGCGGCATTGAGCGCCGGGCGCTGCCCGATCCATTCTTGATCGTTCCATGAATAGTCCAATTGACAGACCAGCGAATCCGTTTGTGGGGCTAACTCGCCGCGAAACGCGAAGGGATCCGATTTGTCGGCGGCGTACTCTCCGTAGGACGATTGAACGTGATATTTATAGCGCGCTCCATCGCTTGCGCCAGCGACGAAACCGGCCCAAATGCCGGCACTTCCCAGCGGCGCTAAGAGATCGCTTTGTTTGTTCCAACCATTGAAGTCGCCAGTTACCGAAACCCTCGACGCGTTGGGCGCCCAGACCGCGAAGTAACATCCTTCGATGCCGCCGCGCGTCTCGACATGCGCGCCCATTATGTCGAACAACCGATAGTGAGTGCCCTCACTGAACAGGTGGAGGTCCTCGGTCGTAATGCGCTCCGAGGCGATGGCGGTGGCGACGGCCCCAGCGTGCGCGGTACTCAGAGGCTCATGTTTCATCGCCATAGTTGGTAAATCAAAAATTTATTTGGTTAGAACGCGTTCGCAACATGACCAGACTATGCTTACTAAGCAATGTTGATTCCCCAGCGCTCGCGGCGCGGCAATCGACTATTTTTCATGGATTCGGGTTTATTCCGTAAATTTTAAACTAGCTCTGCTCAAGAACCATGCACACCGGCCCAATTGTTGAGCACGCTTGGTCAAACAACCCCCGATCGATTGGCAATTCGCGACAAGCGGTCCATGGCATATTGCTTGCTGCCTTCACTATGCGGAAGCAGCGAGGCGCAGCCAACAATCCTTACGATCACCGTGGAGGGTATCATCAAAAGTTGCGCCAACAAGCAGCGCTTTAACAAAATTCACGCTGGCGTAACCTTGATTGCTGGCTTACCGCGCATGAGAGCGAACCGGTAGGAAGAGCACGAAAGAAGAGCGGCAGCGATTGTACTAGCGATGTAAGTATCAGGAGGTGAATAATGTCAGTGCCTGCCTTTTACATGAAACGGGAATGGCTCGACCAAGACCCAGGTATCGAAAAAGTTGCCATGCATTATACCTGGACACCGCCCGACCATGAGCCGGATTGGTCGCGCCATCGCGAAACCCGGGTGATGGAAAAAAATGCCATGCTCAAGGAGGGCATGGGTGGAACCATCCTGGTGGAATTGGCCCAAACCGAGGTTAAAGAACGGCCCGCCAAGGCTCCCGACAACGCGCGCGTCCGGGTTATCAAAATGCCCACGGGCATATGGAATCCGATTTCCAATGCGTGGAATGAACAATATCTGTTCCATCATTATTATGAGGTGCACCAGAACGGCAAGGTGTGGAACACCGAACTTTTTACCGAGGAAATCGTTAGCCGCGAAGTGGAATACGTCGACTGGGACGGCAACGTAGTGGGCACCTGCGCGCATTGGAGCGTCTTCGACTTCGACGCCACGCAGTACTGTCCTTCGGAGGTTCCCGAGTTCATCGAACGCTTTGGCGACGATCATGAACTACGTTCCTACAAGTTCTACAATCATCCCGACCGCAGTTCCTTTCTGCGCCACAAGGCGATCATGGTTTACGATCTGCCGCTGCCGCACCGCTGGCGCTCCAAGGTTTGGGGCCCGCGCGGCGCGAAGATCGTGCAGGGATGGCATGTCGGCTATTTGGATCATATCCCCGCCGAGGGAGAACATGTCCAGATGCGCGAGGAGTGGACCGGCTATACCGAGATCGAGCTATAAAATGCCAGCTACAAACGCTCTTACCGATGCGGCGTCCAAGCCAGCTGACTCCGCCAACCCGGAAGCGGTGCCGACGTTTGCCACCTATCGGCAACGGATCGAGCAAAAGGATCTGGCACTGCACCAGGAAATCGACCACTTCCTCGGTCTGCTGCGGGTTCTCGGCACTCCGATGATCGACGATGCCCAGGCGCACTTCATTTACCACAATCCCTTCGCGCGCGAGGTAAAGCTCGCGGGCGAATTTCCTTCATCGGGTTGGGGTGGCGTGGCCATGACGCGGCTGGGTGAAACCGGCATCTTCCATTTGTCGCTAGCGCTCCAAGCGCCAGCGCGCATCGAGTATAAATTTCAAGTCGATGGCCAATGGCTGGCGGATCCCTTTTGCGCCAATCGCGTGGACAACGGCGTGGGTGGCGAGAACTCCTGCTTAGTGCTCGGCCGGTTTGACGAGCCTGCCGAGTTAGAATGGCACGCGGCGTTACCGCACGGCAACATCGAGGAGTTTGTCCTGTCCAGCCGCTATCTCAAAAACCAGCGGAAAGTTTACGTTTATCTGCCCGCGCAGTATGGCGAAATGAAGGGGCAAGAGCTCCCCGCTCTTTACGTTCACGATGGCGGCGAATATCTCACGCGCGCGCGCCTGGCCATCGCCCTCGACAATCTCATCCATGCCGGAGAAATCCCGCCGCTCATCGTCGTCATGGTTAATCCGGTGCAGCGCGAAAGCGAGTACATCGGCAATGAAGACTATGCCGCGCTGGTCGAGCACGAGCTGATTCCGCGCATCGAAAGTTCCTACCGCGCCCGCGGCCATCGCGATAGCCGCGCCGTCATGGGCGCTTCCATGGGCGGTCTGATTGCCACTTACCTGGCGCTTACGCGTCCGCACCTGTTTGCAAAAGTCGCCGGGCAGTCGAGCGCCTTTTTCTTGAACGAGGAAAAGATCGTCGCCCTGGCCGGCGCGCTGGCTACGCCGGTGATTTTTTATTTTGATGTCGCCGAGACCGAGGCGCAATTCATTCCAGCACATAAACGGCTGATGCCGATCTTGGAGTCGAAACAATGCCGCTGTTTCTACCAAGAGGTACCGGGCGGTCATAATTGGACCACCTGGCGCGCCCATCTCAAAGAAATTCTGGTTTTTCATTGGGGCGAGGATAAATTCAAACGGGCAAGGGAAAATAGAGAATCATCGGTTGCAACAGCCGCGCCACTAAAGCAGAGCGCTAAACCGCAACCGCCCCCGGGCCGCTGAGCCTAGCGAATCCAGCGCGGCGACGGCAACCCAACCTGGGAAGTCAAAACCATATTTATTCAGTCAGCTTCAGCAGCACGTCGGCGTACCAGGCACAGTTCAAATCCAAGCTCTCGTCCTGAACCACATCGCGGTCGCTCACATCCATGCGCGCGCCGTGGACGCCTAAGAGCATCCAGGCAAGCTCGCCGCGGCCGGAGCGCTCGGCGGTCAAACGCGCCACCACCGGTGCGCCGCTGGTGCCGCGGTGCATCCTGGCGTCGGTGAGAAAATAACCTTGTCCCTGAAAACGAATGCCGAAAACCGAGGCGATCACCGCCTGGCGCGCCACCGGCAAGTGATGCAAGTTGTCATGAAAACCCAACGGGAATCCGACGATCAGCACCGGATCGCCAACCTCGATCCGATCCAATTCAGCAGCGAGGTGTGCGGGCGTAAATGCCGCGAACAAGATCGACTCGGACAATGCCGGTCGATGGATCTCAACGGCGACGATATCGACCGGACCGCCGGAATCGACGCACTGGCGCCAAAGCGGTTGGACGCCTTGATAAAGCGGCATCGACAGATAGTTTACCGCGGCGCTGTTTTGTGGATCGACATGCAACTCAATTTCTAAGCGATCTGGGCGGTGATTGCTGGCTTCATCCAATACGACGTGGCGGCTGGTAACCAAAAACAAACGATCGGCGCGCTCAAAGAAAAAACCGGTCGCGCCGGTCAGCGGCTGGTTGCCCGCAAACGTCGAAACCCGGGTGACTGCCAATAAAAGCGATTCGATCACGATCGATGCTACTCTTTGTAAACCGAGTCGATGAAGCCGCTCTTTTCCAACTCATCGACCAGCGACATGTCCACCAAGCGTTCCGCTTTGACGTCGACTTTGCCGACGGTGCCGCTATCGATCACTTGCTGGATGCCCTTCACCGTCGGCCGCGGCACGCGCAAGAGATGGCCGGCGTACTCCTGCCAGTTGGCTTCGAGCAGCACCGGGTCGTCGATCTGGGCGAACTTGCCGTAGACTTTTTTGGCGAAATCTTTATCGGTCTTGAAACGGTGCATGCCGCGGATGAAACCACGCAGATAGCGCAGCGCGGTGGGACGGTTTTTCAATATGTAGGAACGCGTCGTAATCATCGCGCCGATATTTTCTTCGAGACCCAACTGGGAAAAATCGACCAGCTCGCGCATGCCCATCTGCTGCGCCTTCAAGTGGAACGGAAAACCCATGCGCTGGGCGTAAATTTTGCCCGCCGCCATCGCCAGCAAGCCCTCCGGCTGGCCGCCGGTCTGGATGATCGAGACATCTTTGTTGGCATCGAGGCCATGCTTTTGCAGCGCGAAGCGCAGGACATAATCGGAGGTCGAGCCGAATGTCGTGATGCCGACGGTCTTGCCCTTGAGATCCTTAACCTCGCGAATCTCCGGCCGCGCCATCAAGCGGTGCTGCACCGCCCGAGTAATCGCCGCGATGACCACGGTGTCGGCGCCGCGCTGGACGGCGGGAATAATTGCCGGCTCGCCAGCGTGAATGATCTGCGCGCTGCCGCCGAGCAACGCCGCGACGATCCGCGTGCTGCCGCCAACGCGAACATAGTCGAGCGCCAAACCCTCGCGCTCGAAATACTTCGCCTCCTTGGCGATCACCGGAATCATCCAACTGCCGGCCGGACTGGGATAGAGCACGGTGAGCCGCTCCTGCGCCGACAAAGTTGGCGCACAGACAGTGAACAGCGAAAATAACGCGACAAGTAACTGATTGAATTTCATCGAACGTCCTAATTATTGTTTTCCGAAACTTTGCGCCTTTGCGGGAGACATTCCGAATCCGCCGTCACTGCAACCGCGCGAAGAAACCGCTGTCGTCGAATTTCTTGCACAGGCTCAGATCGCCGATGTCTTCCGGCTTCAACTCGGCGGCTTTCGGATTGATGCCATGTTGCGCCATTAGTTTTAGTACCGAGGCGATGCCCGCCATGCTCGGGCAGGGTCTGCGCGGAATCGTATCCGCGATGGCGCGATAGGCGATCTCCAAACGATCGGGCCGGTCGAGCCGCAGGTTGCGCGCGATGCTGTCGACGACGGCTTTCTTATTCGCCGGATTCTGCACGAAGGCCGCGCCCTCGATCACCGCCTTGGCGAGATTTTCCACGATCAGCGGATTGCTACGCATATACTTGCGCGAGGTCACCAAACCCGACGCCTGGTACGGCACGTTGGCCTTGCCGAGATCGAAGAGCATAGGGAAACCCTGCTGCAACACAACCTGCTCGACCTCGGGATTGAAAAACGCCGCGTCGATACCGCCGGCAAACAGCGAACTCATGCGCTCCGGCGTGCTGCCGGTATTGAGCAGCGTGATCTTGTCGCGCCGCGGCACCAATCCCAGTTGATCCAGACCGACGTAGGTCGCCATCGCCAGCGAACCCGACGGCGTGCCGATGCCAACCTTCTTACCCTTTAAATCCTCCGCGCTCTTGATGCCCGGACGAACGTTTAAAAAATAATTGAGCTTATCTTCCATGCCGAGCAGCATGGTCATATCGGCTCCGGCGGTGACCGCGTTGGTGACATGCGACGCGCCGAGCAAGCCGAACTGAATATCGCCGGCGATCATCGACTGCATCGCCCGCCCGGCGATAATGAAGATCAACTGCGGATCGAGATTATACTTGCGAAAAATCCCCTGCTCCTTGGCGATCCACAACGGCATGGCATTGCCACCAATGGCGCCGTAAGCGAAGAGAAACTTAGTGGGCGGCTCGGCAGCCCGGGCAACGGTAGAAAGCATGAAGCAAACAGAAGCGAGCAACAGCCATCGTAACTTCATACGCATTGCCTCCCACTCCGAAAGGGTTGGAACCGCTGGAACGATTGGAACGTCTGGAACGAGTTCTACTTCCGGCGCCTTCCCTGGCCAAACAAAACCTTCTTACCTTCCTCGGTCATGCCCGCCGAACCGACGTTGATGGTCTTGGCGATCGCGTAGGCGCGCACCACGGCGGGACGCTTTTGAATCGCCTCGAACCAGCGCTTCAAGTTAGGAAAGTCGTTCAAGTCCTGCCCTTGCCGCTCGTGTAAGACGATCCACGGATAACAAGCGATGTCGGCGATGGAGTAAGCACCGGCGACGAACTCGCGGTCTTCCAAGCGCTCGTCGAGGACGCCGTAGAGCCGTTCGGTCTCCTTGGTGTAGCGTTCGATGGCGTAGGTAATCTTCTCCGCCGCGTAGCCGCGGAAATGATGATTTTGTCCAAGCATCGGCCCCAACCCGCCCATCTGCCAAAACACCCACTGCATGACATCCGCCCGCCCGCGCACATCGCGCGGCAACAGCTGGCCGCACTTGTCAGCCAAGTATTCCAGCATCGCCCCCGACTCGAAAATACTCAACGGCCCGCCGCCACCCAGCGGATCATGATCGACCAGCGCCGGTATCCGATTGTTCGGCGAGATCTGCAAAAACTCCGGCGCGAACTGCTCGCCCTTGCCAATATTGATCGGCTTGATCGAGTAAGGCAGGCCGGTCTCTTCGAGAAAGATCGTGAGTTTATGACCGTTAGGCGTGGTCCAATAGTAGAGATCGATCATGTGAACTCCTTGAGCGTGAGGCTTGAGGCGCGAGGCATGAGTAAGACCGTCATGACAGCTTGGCCACTAGGGTGGCGAGCATTCGGCTAATCTCCGCGATTTCTTTCAAGACAGAATAGGTATCTTCCGACTTCAAGTACTTGAGCCGCACGCTCAACAGAATTTGAGTTTCCAACTCCAGCAGTGAACCTCGACCGATGGAAAGATGGTGGCGATATTCCCCGGTCGCCTGCCGGCCGTAACCTTCGGCGATATTCGACGGCACGGAAACCGCTGCGCGCCGCATCTGCGCAACCAGCCCCCACTGTTCACTCGACGGCAGAGTAGCGGTAAACCGATAAACCTTCTCAACCAAATCCATGCTCCGCTGCCACACCAAAAGCTCCTGGTAGCCCGCAATCTTACTACCGTGAGTTCTCACCTCCGGCCTCTTGCTCACGCCTCAAGCCTCATGCCTCACGCCTTTAGCGCGCGCAGCGCGCCCAACACCCGCTCCGCCGTTACCGGCACGTCGAACAAGCGGACGCCGCAGGCGTCGGCGACGGCGTTACAGATCGCCGCCGGCGGCGTGACGTTGGCGTGTTCGCCGATGCCTTTGGCTTCGTAGGGGCCGGGGCCGTTTTTGCCTTTGACCAAAATGGTTTTGAGTTTGGGAATGTCTTGAATGTTGGGGATCTTGTATTCGCCCAGGTTGGTGGTGGTCACCTTGCCTTGATCGTGGGTCAGCTCTTCCATCAGGCCGCTGCCGATCGCCATGATCGCTTCGCCGTCGATCTGGCCTTGATGGCCGAGCGGATTGATGATCGTGCCGACATCATGGGCGGTGACGAATTTGGTCAGCTTCACCTGGCCGGTCTCGCGGTCGACCTCGACCTCGGCGACTTGGGCGATGAACGAAGTCGACGAGCCCTTGCGCGGCACTTCGGTCTCGACACTCACCGCCACCGGCGCGCCAGCGGCTTTGACGACATCGATCAAGGTCAGCGCCTTGGCCTTCACGCCGGTGGCGGAAAATTTCCCCGACTTGTAAACCACTTGATCTTCGGCGCAGCCAAACTTCGCTGCCGCGTGCGCGCTCAGTTTTTTGCGCAGCTCGGCGGAGGCTTGATAGGCCGCCGCGCTGTTGATGTTGGTCGAACGGCTGCCGCCGAAGCCGACATCGACACTGTAAGAAACGTCCGCCGTGTTGCCGATCTTGCAACGGACATTTTCGTAGGGCACCTGCATTTCGTTGGAGACGGTCTGGCAGAGGACCGTCTGTAAACCCGTGCCCTGATCGCCGGCGACGGTGAAGACCGTGAACGTGCCGTCGGCTTCGGCAGTGAGATTCACCCAGACTTTGCCGGCGCCGGTGCCACGCTCGTACATCGCTACGCCGCGACCGACATTAGGTCGCTTGGGCGATTTCCAACCGGCGGCGTCGAGAGCCGCTTTCAAAGTTTCCTTCGCCTTGACGCCGATCCAGGATTTGCCCAATGAATTTTCTTCGCCTTCGCCGACCAGATTGATCATGCGAAATTTCGCCGGGTCCATTTTCAACTCTTTTGCGATCATATCCATGTGCGACTCGGTGGCGAACACCGCTTGGATCGCTCCCGGCGCGCGCCAAAAACCGCAGGGCACGGTGTTGGTGTAAACCTGCAACGCTTCCATGTAGCTGTTGGCGATCTTATAGGGCGTCGCGCCGCCGGCGCCGCCGATGCTGGCGCGCCCCGGCTTCATGCCGGCGTAGGCTCCGGTGCCGTGGATCGCTTGCAAATAGCGCGCGGTCATCCGGCCGTCGCATTTCACGCCCGTCTTCACCTTGAGCACCGTGTAGTGATCGGGATTCATCGCCGTCAGTTCTTCGCTGTGGGTGAGGACGATCTTCACCGGCCGCTTGGCCTGCTTGGCGAGAAAATAACAGATCGGCAACTCGCCGGCGCCACTCTTGCCGCCGAAGTCGGCGCCGACATGGACCGCTTGCAGGCGAATCTGGCTGCCGGGAATGCCGACGGACTTGGCGAACTGCCCGCGCGTGCCGAAGGGCCCCTTGGTCGAGGCCCAGCAATTGACGATGCCGTCGGCTTCGATCTTGACCAGAAACGACTGCGGTTCGAGATAGCCCTGGTGATGGATCGGCATGCGAAAGGTATGTTCCAAAACCAGATCGGCCTCGGCGAAACCTTTTTCGATGTCGCCCTTACCGAAGGTGAGTTTGTTGACAATATTGCCGCCGGCCGGCGCCATGATCTCTTTGGGTGCGCCGTCATAACCCGGCGCATTGTCGTGGATCACCGGCGCATCGGCTTTGATCGCATCGAGCACGTCGAATACCGCCGGCAGCTCTTCGTACTCGACATCGATCAAGCTGCAGGCTTCCTCAGCGGCGTCCTTATCTTCCGCCGCCACCGCGGCGACCCGGTCGCCGACAAAGCGCACCTTGTCCCAGCACAGCACGGGAATGTCGCGAATGCTTTTGCCCTGATACCGTTCCGGCTCGTCCTTGCCGGTGACGATCGCTTTCACCCCCGGCACTTTCCAGGCTTTTGAAACGTCGATGCTCTTGATCCGCGCATGAGGATAAGGGCTGCGCAAGATCTTCCCCCACAGCGCGTCGGCGAAATGCACGTCCGCGCCATAAACCGCGCTACCGTTGACTTTCTCCACGCCCTCAACCCGCCCGACGCCCGCGCCGATGATGGAACTGTTCTTTGCCATGAATGCTTCTCCTTCAGTTGCCTGATAATCTTGTAAAGGTTAGCCTATCGCGAATCGTGAATTTACAACACCCACCGCACTGCCGCGCCTGTAAAGCGCGCGTGCTTGAATTGCTGACCGCCAACTTCGCCGCATGCCACGTCAACCATCAATTTCCTTGGTCCGCCCGGCCGGAAGACTACGCCAACTCGCCAATCGGGGTAACTCTCGAACAAATCCGCGTCGCCCTCGGCGAACTGCGCGGTCATCGTGACTTCATCAAGAGCGCGCTGATGCCGCCCTGCGATTACTTCGTCGCCGATCCGCCTTTTATCGTAGAATTCGACGAGAACCAACACTTTCCCCGCGCCAGATTGGTGACGCTGGCGAATTATCCGGCGCAGATTGCCGTCGGCTTCGAAATTTTACGTTGGCAAGAACTCTGCCGCGCGATCGACGCCGTCGACGACACGCCCATCGACCGCGACGAACGGCGCGCTTGGTACGACACCCTGCGCGATTTGCTGCCAACCGTTCACGGTTTCAAACCGACAGTTCGCCTCTACGCCGCAGAGTTCATATGGTGCAGCCTCGACGCCGGCTCGACCGATGACGCATCGATCTTTAGCAGCCTGCTCGAAACCCGCCTACCGGTCTCACCATCCGAGTCTTGACGAGCACGAGCCACGACCACGATCACGCCCCGCCCCATTGCAACGCGCGGCTTTCTGGTTAAGTTGTAATCAACCATGGCGGATCAAGATTATTACAAAATCCTCGGCGTCGAACGCGGCGCCAAGAAAGATGACGTCCGCAAGGCCTACCGCAAACTTGCCCGCAAGTACCATCCCGATCTTAATCCCGGCAATAAAGAGGCGGAAAGCAAATTTAAAACCCTTTCGGTTGCCTACGACGTCCTGAGCGACGAGAAAAAACGTAAGCTGTACGACGAATTCGGCGAGGCCGGGTTGGCCACCGGGTTCGATGCCGACAAAGCGCGGACCTACGAGCAATGGCGCCAGCAGTCCGCCCGCGCCGGCGGCACCCAGGCATTCGACACCGACGACTTGGGCGATCTATTCGGCGGTCTTGGCGGCATGTTCCGGAGCCGTCCGCAGGCGCGCACCGACCCGCAACGCGGCGGGGATATTGAGTCGACCATGGATATCGACTTTCTCGACGCCGTGCGCGGCTTTCAAACCGCCATCACACTCGATCGGCCGGTATCCTGCGACAGCTGTCACGGCTCGGGCATAAAAGCTGGAACCATGCCAAGCAATTGTCCACAATGCGGCGGCAGCGGCAACCTCGCCGTCGCCCAAGGGCCATTGCAGTTTCGCCAGGCATGTCCGCACTGTGGGGGCAGCGGCAAATTGCCCGGCGCCTCATGCACGGCTTGCGCTGGCAGCGGTCGCATCACCCGCGCGGAAACCATTCGGGTCAACATTCCACCAGGGGCCGATCCCGGCAAACGTATCCGTCTGCGCGGCAAAGGCTCAGCGGGACTTCGCGGCGGACCGGCTGGCGATCTCTTCATCACGCCGCGTATCCAGCCGCATCCGCTGCTCACTCGCACCGGTGGCGATTTGTCCATGGACTTACCGATCACGGTCGGCGAAGCGGTGCGCGGCGCTAGCATCGAAGTGCCAACCACCAGTGGACCGATCAACGTGAAAATACCCGCGGGTAGCCAGAGCGGCCAACAGTTGCGCATCAAGGGCAGAGGCGTCGCCGCCCACGGACACACTGGCGCGGGAGATTTATATTTGCGCTTGATGGTGCGCGTGCCGAAGGAAGAAGTCGACCAGGATGCCATCGATAAGATCGACCGAGCCTACGGCAAAAATGTGCGTCAAAGCATAAGGCTGTAACCGAGGAACGAGAAAATGCCGCGAAAATATTTGCGCATTACCGAAGTGACAAGAATCTGCGGGGTCGATGTCAAGTTCGTCCAACGCTTGGAACAGCAACAGGTCATCTATCCTATCGTCCGCCGGAGCGAAAAATTCTATCCACTCGATCAAGTCGACCGCGTCCGCGTCGCCCGCTTGCTGATCGAAGAGATGGGCGTGAACTTCGAAGGCGCCGAGGTGGCGCTCAACATGCGCGAGCAAATGATCGCCATGCAGCGCCAATTCAATGAAGTTCTGCGGGTGCTCGGCCGCGAGTTGCGAAAGTAGCCATACAGTGGGAGGTCGCTAAGTGAAAAGAGTCCTAGCCATCATTCTCGGCGGCGGCGCCGGTACGCGGCTTTACCCGCTGACGAAACTGCGCGCCAAGCCGGCGGTACCGCTGGGCGCCAAGTACCGCTTGATCGATATCCCGATCAGCAACTGCATCAACTCGGAAATCCAGCGCATCTATGTTTTGACGCAGTTTAACTCGGCCTCGCTCAACCGCCATATCGGCCGCACCTACGCCATGGCCGGCGCCGGTTTCTCCCATGGATTTGTTGAAGTCCTGGCGGCTCAGCAAACTCCCGAAAGTCCGAATTGGTTTGAAGGAACGGCCGACGCCGTGCGCAAGCATCTCCGGCTCTTCGCCGAATGGGATGTCGATCAGTATCTGATTTTGTCCGGCGATCATTTGTACCGGATGGATTACCGCGATTTCATACTGCGGCATCGCGAGACCAAGGCCGATATCACGCTGTCGGTCGTTCCGGTGGATGAGAGCCGGGCCTCCGAGTTCGGCTTGATGAAGATCGCCCAAGACGGACGGGTGCTGTCATTCAGCGAGAAGCCCACCGGCGACGCGCTCAAAGCGATGGCAGTCGACACCGCCGTGCTCGGCCTGTCGAAAGAGAAAGCGAAAGAGCAACCCTATATCGCCTCCATGGGCATCTATGTTTTCGACAAACAAGTTATGCTCGATCTGCTCAACGATGCGCCGAACCGCACGGACTTCGGCAGAGAAATTATTCCCGCGGCGGCGAAAGATCATAACGTCCAAGCCTATCTGTTCAACGACTACTGGGAAGATATCGGCACCATCGAATCTTTCTACCAGGCCAATCTGGCGCTCACCGAACAGCCGGATCCTTCCTTCAGCTTCTACGACGAAAAGGCACCCATCTACACACACGCACGCCACCTGCCGCCGACCAAGTTACTTGACTCCCATGTTATCGAATCCATGGTCGGTGAAGGCTGCATACTTAAAGAATGCACCGTAAAACGCTCGCTCATCGGCATCCGCTCGCGGATCGAGACCGGCTGCGTCATCGACAATGCATTGTTGATGGGAGCGGACTATTACGAATCGCCAGCGGAACGCCAGCAAGCTCTCGACAGTGGCAAGCTCCCGCTAGGCGTCGGCGCCAACACGACGATCCAGCGCGCCATCGTCGACAAAAACGCCCGCATCGGCCGCAATGTGCGCATCGTCAACCAAGATAATATTCAAGAGTCGACCAGGGAAGAGCTAGGATTTGTCATTCGTAGCGGTATCGTCGTTATCATCAAGAACGCGACGATTCCCGATGGCATGGTGATCTAACCGGACAGATGCTTAACTAACCGGCGGTTCGCTTGAACCTTGCGCGTCTTTCGGCTTGCGCATGCCGCCTTCGATCATCTTGTACTCAAACAGCCGGCAGTCAAGCGCGCCGTTGAACAGCGGCGTCCGTTTCGACGTCGCCAACCGGATCAGCTTGGGCAGCTGCATGTCGGCGCTGAGAAAGTAAGCGCGCCAGCCGGTAAACTGCTTCTTCAGCACATCGCCAATCTTGGGATAGAGCTCGGCCAATGCTTGTTGCTCGCCCAAGCGCACGCCGTAGGGCGGATTGCTGACGATGATGCCCTCCTGGGCCGGCGCGGTAATGTCCAAAACGCTCGCCCGCTTCAAACTGACGACCGGTTCCAAACCCGCTCCAGTCAAATTGGCCTGCGCCGCTTTCAACACCGCGCCGTCGATGTCACTGCCGTAGATCGGCAACGCCAACCGCGCTTTGCGCCGCGCCGTGCGCCGCTCGATCAGCTCGCGCCAACCGAGCGCGTTGAAGTTGGCGAATTTTTCGAAAGCGAAGTGACGACCCAGCCCTGGGAGAATATCCAGAGCCATGCACGCGGCTTCCAGCAAAATAGTCCCGCTGCCGCACATCGGATCGAGCAACGGAATCCCCGGAGTCCAGCCGGCCAAACGCAAAATCCCAGCGGCGAGGTTTTCTCTGAGCGGCGCTTCGCCGGTGGCGATGCGCTGGCCGCGTTTGAACAATGGCTCGCCGGAGGTGTCGAGATAGAGCGTGAACTCGCGGTCGGTGAGATGACCTTGGATCGGAATATCTGGATCGCGGGTATCGACGTTGGGGCGCTGCTCTGACAGCTGGCGAATCTTATCGCACACCGCGTCTTTGATCTTGAGGGTGACGAAGTTGAGGCTGGTGAGCGGGCTCTTGGTCGCCGAGACATCGACGCGAATGGTCCGCCCGGCGTCGAACCAGTCGGTCCACGGCACCGCGTAGGCGATCCGATAAATATCGTTCTCGCCGCGGTAGCCGGCCTTGGCCACCTGCCACAGCACCCGGCTGGCGATGCGGCTTTCGAGATTGACCCGGTAGCAAGTCATGACATCGCCGGCGAACTGCACGCCGCCGCCGACGGCGTGAATCTTGTCGGCGCCCAGTTGGCGCAATTCATCGACCAGGATCATCTCCAGGCCGCGCGGACAGGTGGCAAAAAAAATTTCCATTGAGAATTATCGACCGAGCCCTTCAGGCAAAAAAAAGGGCAACCGAGACGGTTGCCCTTTTTGCAGTTATTTCCCTTGCGAAATCTACCAGCGATTACCGCGACCGCCGCCGTCTCCACCCCGGCCGCCGCGACCACCGCCGCCGCCACCGCCACGGTTACCGCCACCGCCACCACCGCCGCCGCCACCACCAAAGCCTTCGCGTTTGGCCATCGGTTTGGCTTCGTTGACGGTCAAGGTGCGGCCGTCGAGCTGGGTGCCGTTCAGGCTATCGATCGCCTTCTGGGCCTCGCCGCTCGAGCTCATTTCGACAAAGCCGAAACCGCGCGATTGACCGGTGAATTTATCGGAAATCACATTGGCCGAGGTGACCTCGCCATGCGCCGAAAAGATTTCCTGCAACCGATCGCCGGTCACGGAATAGGGCAAACCGCCCACATATAATTTACTACCCATGTTTGTTCCCCTCCTAAAAGAGAATGTTAACGTCTTTTACCCTGAGAAATGATCTGCTAATGGGAACCGAACATGGGAGCCAACTGCAAAGCTCTGATCGGAATGTCCTTTAGATATACTGTTCGCAAGGAGAGACTGACAGGGGCCTTCAACCTTTGTAATGTCCTCTACCAGAAGGCCGTTGACTGAAGAAGATGGTAGGAGAATACGTTTTCCCCCCAGTATTGTCAATGGCGAAGTTTTCGCCAACCCAAACGGAAAATTCCCGGCCGGTTGGCGCCGCGCTAAGCTTGAAACCGCTGCGCCGTTTACACCATAATGCGCTCAATCGCTGGATCGCCCGCGAAATCAACTGGGCATTTCGCGATCGGGGTATGAACCCCGCTCGCGACCAAAGGGGATGTTCAACCCCCTTTGGATTCCCCAGGAATAGTGTGCCCGCAGCAAGCCGCGGGGAATATTAGATTCTAAGGAGCAAAATGAAAAAGCTGACATTCTTCATGCTGCTAAGTTTAGTCTGCGCCAATGCCACGGCATCGGCGCAGGAGCGCGTGCGCATCGGCGTGCCGCTGTTCCCGACGGTGTCCTATCCGGTCTTGATCGCCCATGAAAAAGGCCTGTTCGAAAAGAACGGCTTGAAGGCGGAAATCATCCGCATCAACAGCGAGCCGACCACCTATCAAGCGTTGATCTCCGGCGACATCGATGCCACCTCTGGCGCGCCCACCGGACTGATCCAGTCCAATCTCCAAGGCGTCCATGTGGTGTCGCTCGGCAGCTGGGACAATCTAGTTTCCTACACGGTCATGACCAAGGACAAGATCGACGACCTGTCGCAGTTGCGCGGTAAGAAGGTCGGCATCAACCGCTTGGGCGGCAAGTCGTCGTTGATCCTGCGCGTCATGCTCGAAGACGCCGGCTTGAATACTTCGAAAGACGTCACGCTATTGCAGCTGGGCGGCTCCCAGGAACGTTTGGCGGCGCTGGTGCGTGGCGGCATCGACGCCGCGCCGGTGGACTTCGCCTTCGAACCGAAGATGAAACAGCTGGGCTTTCACCTGGTGCCGAGCAAGAAGACTCCCTTCATGAACGGCCCGCTGACGGTCACCGCCGCGTCGTTGAAAGCCAACCGCGGCAAATGGACGCGCTTCGTCAAGGCCAACTTGGAAGCCACCCAATACATGATCAGCAACCGCGAAGGCTCGATCGACGTGCTACGCAAGATCATCGGCACCAACGACAAGGAAACCATCGACCACGCCTACGAGCAGATGCGCCAGCGCGTCGCGGTCGATTTAATCGCGCCGTAAGCGGCACTGGAAAATCTGATCCGCATGACCGCTTACGTCGACAAACGGGCAACCACCGTCGACCGCTTTAAGCTCACCGACTACTCGATCCTCAGAGAGCTGGCAAAAAGATAGAAAGAATGGAGTGATGGAGTATTGGAGTGTTGGGTCCGGAAGCCCATTACTCCACCACTCCGATACTCCATCACTCCCGGTCGCGCGTAGAAGTATACCCAACATCAACATTCCCGCATGACTCAAGGTAACCACCTGCCATGACCGACATCTCCTTCGTCGACACCACCCTGCGCGACGGCCAGCAAAGCCTGTGGGCGCTCAATATGAAGACCGACGCCATGCTCGGCGCCGCTGAACGAATGGACCAGGCCGGCTTCGAGTCCTTGGAGTTCTTCAGCTCCAACATGATCAAGAAATATGTCCGCGAGCATAAAGAAAATCCCTGGGACTGGATTCGGGAGGGGACGAAGAAATTTAAACATACCAAGCTGCGCCTCCATGGCGGCATCCATGGTTCCGGGGCGTTTGAAAAGCTGCCGAGCGCGATCATGAAGCTGCTGGTGGAGCGCATCGTCTCCTACGGCATCACGCTGACGCGCACGTCGACTTGCTGGAACGATTTCCGCGGCTTCAAGGAAGAGCTCCACGAGCTGCGCCAGTTGGGCATGGAGACCATCGTCAACTTGATCTACTCGGTTTCGCCGCGCCACACAGACGAATACTACGCGCGCAAGGCCAAAGAGGCCGGCGAGATCCGCCCCTACCGGGTCTGCTTCAAGGATGTCGGCGGTTTGTTAACCCCCGAGCGCGCCCGCACGCTAATTCCGTTGATCATGAAAAATGCCGGCGACACGCCGGTGGAATTTCACGCCCATTGCAACAACGGTCTGGCGCCGCTGTGCTACATTGAAGCCGCCAAATTGGGCATTAAAACTATTCACACGTCGATTCCGCCGCTGGCCAACGGCTCGTCGCAGCCGTCGATATTCAACATGGCGAAAAATCTCCGCGCCGTGGGCTTCAACCCGCTGATCAATGAAGAGCCATTGCAGCCGGTGGTAGAGCATTTCACCGCCATCGCCGAGCGCGACGGCCTGGCCATCGGCCAGCCGCTCGCCTACGATCACTCGCAATATCTCCATCAAGTGCCCGGCGGCATGATTTCCAACCTGCGCCACCAGCTGCGCCTGGTCGGTATGGAAGACAAACTGCCGGCGACTTTGGAGGAAGCCGCCCGAGTGCGCGCCGAGTTCGGTTTTCCGATCATGGTCACGCCGCTGTCGCAATTCGTCGGCACCCAGGCGGCGATCAATGTGATCGTCGGCGAGCGTTACAAAGAAGTCACCGATCAAGTGATCCAGTACGCGCTCGGCGTCTGGGGCGCCGAAGCGACCGAGATCATGGAGCCCAACGTCAAGGATCGCATCTTGAACCGCGGCCGGGCCAAGGAATGGACCCATTGGCAACCGCCGCAGCCGTCGTTGACGGAAATCAGAAACAAGTTCGGCGGCCCGTCCTTGTCCGACGAAGAATTGTTACTGCGCGTCTACGCCGGCAGCGACAATGTCAACGCCATGATGAGCGCCGGCGCCCCCAAACCGAAGCTCGACGGCCGACGGCCGCTGCTGCAATTGATCGAGGAACTGACCAAAAAGAAAGACAGTAGCCACATCCACATAAACCGCAACGGCATGTCGCTGACGCTGGGGAAATCGTCAAGTCCAGACAATCCGGCAGAATAATCATCTTAGGGGCAACCACAGGGGTTGCCCCCAAAGTCTAATTCCTTTTTGCGTTCTTTGCGCCCTTTGCGGTCAATCATCCGATTCCGATTTGTCTTAATATGTGATCCTTGTGCTCTTTGTGGTTAATTATCTTGGTAAGGAGCAACCATGAAATACACCGGCCTGCGTGACTGGCTGACTACCGTCGACGCCCTTGGCGAACTGACCACCCTCGACAACATCGACTGGAACTTGGAGATGGGCGCCATCGTCGACGTGCTTTACCGCGAGCATCCGCCCTACGCGCCGGCGCTGATCTTCGACAACATCAAGGATCACCGGCCCGGCTTCCGCACGCTATTCGGTCACTTCGCTTCGCCCAAGCGCATCGCGCTTACTCTCGGCGTCACGGTTGAGTTCGACCATGTGCTGGAATTCACCCGCATGTACCATCAGCGCATGAAGGACACCGCGCCGCTGCGCATGGAGGAAGTAAAGACTGGCCCGGTTCTAGAAAATATCCAAGAGGGCAACAACGTCGACCTGTCGATCTTCCCATCGCCGTTGATCCATGAAAAAGACGGTGGCCGCTACATCGGCACCGGACACCTGGTGATCACCAAGGATCCCGATTCCGATTGGATCAACGTCGGGACCTATCGCATCATGTCCCAGGATAAAGACACCCTGAGCATCTACATCGGTCCGGGAAAGCACGCCTTCATCCACAAGCAAAAATATTTCGAGCGCAACCAAGCGATGCCGGTGAATATCGTCCTCGGCAGCGACCCCCTCGACTGGTTCGCCGCCGCCTGCCCGGTACCGGCGGGCGTCAGCGAGTTCGACTACGCCGGGGGTTTAAGGGGAAGGCCGACTAAAGTGATCCGCAGCGACATCACCGGCCTACCCTACCCGGCCGACGCCGAAATTGTTTTGGAAGGTGAAATCCGCCCCGGCGAATTCAAAGACGAAGGCCCCTTCGGCGAATGGCCCGGCTACTACGCCAGCCCGCGCAGCCCCGAGCCTTTCATTCGCGTCAAAAGAATTCTCTATCGCAACGATCCAATCATCTCCTGCGCCAACCCGGCGCGCCCGCCGCACACGTTGACGCTCCTGCGCGCGATCACGCGCTCGGCCCATGTCTGGGAAGAGATGGAGAAGGCTGGTATCCCCGACGTCAAAGGCGTCTGGTCCCACGAACCGGGGCCGAGACAGTTCACCGTGGTCGCCATCAAGCAGCGCTATCCCGGCCATGTGAAGCAAGCCGGCATGATCGCCTCGCAGTGTTTTTCCGGCGGCTATCAAAACCGTTTCACCATCGTCGTCGACGACGACATCGATCCGACTAGAATAGATGACGTCGTCTGGGCACTGTCGACCCGCTGCGATCCCGGCGAAGACATCGACATCCAACGGCGCAGCTGGTCGAGCGCGCTCGACCCGATGATCCATCCTGACTCGAAAGTATTTTTAAATTCCCGCGCCGTCATCGACGCCTGCCGCCCCTTGTATAATGAAATTGAAGTGTCTGTATGCACATTGTTTAACACGAAACAGGATGGGACAGGCCGTTCGCCCCTCGGTCCTTGGAGACCGTTTTGTAGCATGGACCGTCCCATCGTGGCTCCCAAAAAGCTCGAACAGTTGC
>CAMDBU010000013.1 GCA_945889495.1 Syntrophobacter sp. SbD2
TGAAAGCGAAGGGTAAACTGTTCAAAGTCGCTCTCATCGCTTGCATGCGCAAGCTGCTCACGATTCTCAATTCTATGATCAAACATAAAACTTGTTGGTCTGATACTTTTCTTCAGAAAGCTTGACTTGCAAGACAGTTGCTACAATAACCTGATACGGTTCGTGGCAATTCGCGGTCTCACCGCTTTTGCCAAATTATCCAGCTCGCAGTCGTTTAGTCAAACTAATGGGCCGGTTGATTTTAGCAATCGGTGGCGGTCATGCTATGGTAAATCGCGTGAACCCACCGCGGTACTCAATCATCCAATCTGGTTGCCCTGGGCCGTTAAGTTGAAGCCGCTCAAGCAAAGACTCGCCGAGTTGCGCTACTCCTTCGTCCATACGCCAGCGGCGATTAAATTCGTCTGGCGCGGCAACCATTGGGGCATCGTCGGTCTGGGCTTACTCACGCTCGCCGGCGCCCTGTTGCCGGCGGCGCAGGCTTGGGTCGGTAAGTTGATCGTCGACGGCGTGGTGGCGGCGATCCAACATGGCCGCGACCATGCGCTGGCGCAGTCGGTTTATTATTATCTGGTCGTCGAGCTGGGGTTGATTCTGTTCAGCACCGGGGTCGCCCAGGGGCGCCGGCTGATTCAGCAGTTGATTCAGTTGAAGCTCGCCAACCAGATCCGCGGCGAGATCATCGACAAAGCGCTGACCCTGGATTTAGCTTTCTTCGAGCATCCGGATTACTACGACAAACTGCAAAACGCCCGGCGCGAGGGCGGCTACAAGCCCGTTGAGCTGATCAACGATACGTTTCAGATCGTTCAGAACGCCATTACCCTGGTGTCCTTCGCCTTGCTCCTGCTCCGTTTTAGTCCCTGGCTGGTGGCGATTCTGATCGTCACCAGCATCCCGGCGTTCATCGCCGAGACGCGCTTTTCCGGCCAGGGCTTTCGCCTGCTCACTCGGCGCGCGCCGGAGAGCCGGCAGATCAACTATCTATCGCGCTTATTGACCGAGGACTCGTCGGCCAAGGAGATCAAGCTTTACAATCTCGGCGCCACGCTGTTGCGCCGTTACCTGACGCTGTTCGAGAAATTTTTTCGCGAGGACCGGGCGCTCGCTTGCCGGCGCGCGCTGGCGGGATTTAGCCTGGGCCTGTTGGCGACCTTGGGGTTCTACGCTTCCTACGCCTGGATCGTCTGGCATACCGTGCAAAGCCATATTTCGCTGGGCGACATGACGCTGTATCTGGCGCTCTTTCGCCAGGGCCAGACGACCTTTCAAAGCATTCTCTACGCCGTCAGCAGCATCTACGAAAATAATTTGTTCATGTCGAACTTCTTCGAGTATCTGGCCATGAAGCCGCAGCTAGCGATCGCCGCGGCACCCAAAGTGTTGCCAACAACTTTGCTCGGCGGCATTGAGTTTCGCGACGTCGGCTTTCGCTATCCCGACCATGAGGACTGGGCCTTGCGCGGTGTTAACCTGATCATTCGCCCGGGCGAGAAGATCGCCCTGGTTGGCCACAACGGCGCCGGCAAGACGACGTTGATCAAATTACTGAGCCGGCTCTACGATCCGTCCGAAGGGGCGATCTTGATTGACGGCATTGATTTGCGCGAAGTTGACCCGCTGGCGCTGCGCCAAAAGATCGGCGTGATCTTTCAGGACTTCGTGCGCTACCATGTGCCGGTGAAAGAAAATATCGGTTTCGGCCAGATCGACGCGTTGGCGGATCGCGAGCGGATTATCGAGTCGGCGCGCAAGAGCGGCGCCGATGCGATCATCGACGGCTTGCCGGATAGTTACGACACTATGCTCGGCCGCTGGTTTCGCGGCGGCCATGAGCTGTCACTCGGCCAGTGGCAGAAGATCGCTCTGGCCCGCGCCTTCATGCGCGACGCCGAAATCCTCGTCCTCGACGAGCCGACGGCATCGGTGGACGCGCAATCCGAATATGAAATCTTTCGCCGTTTCCAAGAACTGACGGCGGGCAAGATGGCGATTCTAATCTCGCACCGCTTTTCCACCGTGCGCATGGCCGACCGCATCGCGGTGATCGAAGGCGGTGCCATCGGTGAGATTGGCAGCCACGCCGAGCTGATCGCGCGCCAGGGCACCTACGCGCGTTTGTTCAGCATGCAGGCGGAAGGTTATCGCTAGCGGGAAATCCTTGAATCGATTGCCGTCGCTGTGCCATTGTCTTTGCCAGTCGCTCGATGAAGAAAGGTTCGCCCATGGAAAGTTTTATCGCTCAGAGGAGATTGCCGCGGCAATTAGTTTGTTTAGCGCTTGCTCTGGCTGCTTGGTTTACCGTTCCCGGCGCTCGCCAGGCCGGGGCGCAGGCGGCTAAGAGCAATACGCCGAAAGCGCTGCAATTGGGACTGGTCTCCGAGATCAACAAGGCGGCCATCGAGGATCATTTTCGCGACTTCGTTCGCTACGTGGCGCGTCACCTGGCACCGGGTTCGGAAGCCGATGCCAAAGTGACCATCGCGCCGACCCCCTTCGAGTTGGCCAAGCTGTTGGAGCAGCGGCGGGTGGATTACTTCATGGAAAGCGTTTATCCGACCTATCAGGTCAACTACGTCCACGGTGCCGGCAAGACGCTACTACGGCGCTGGAAGGGCGGTCAGGCGGAGTATCTCAGCATGATCTTCACCAAGCGCGACGGCGGTATCAAACAGCTGAGCGATCTGCGCGGCAAAACCATGGTCTTCGAAGATCCTGGCTCGACCTCCGGATTTCTCATGCCTAAGCTGTTCCTGTCGCGCAACGGTTACAAGCTGGTGGAAAAGAAAAGCTACGATCCCAACGCCGCGCCGGGGGAGATTCAGTACTCGTTTGCCTACCTGCGCAGCAAATTGATCGAAGCGGTGCTGACCAAACAAGTGGCCGCCGGGGCGATCAGCGACGACGACTACAACGGCCTCGATGAAAAGCGGAAGTCCGACATGACCATCTTGGCCCAGACCGAACGGCTGCCGCGCCATCTGTTATCGGTGCGCGGCGATCTCGAAGCGTCCATCGTGGGCCGACTCAACGATCTGTTGGTCGCCATGCACGACGATGCCGAAGGGCTGCGGATCTTGAAGAAGACCGATCAGACCAGCAAGTTCGACCCGCTCCCCGGCGGCGAAGCGGCGCTGCGCAAACGGCTGCTCGATAGTTTCTATTCCGCAGATCGGAAGTAACCCAGAGCGAAATAATAGCGGTAAAGGAAACAGTTAGTTCACCACGAGGGCATGGTTCGACTTCGCTCACCACAGGCTCCGGACACGAAGGTTCAGATAATTTTAGTTCCAAACTCGTGCTCTTCGTGCCTTCGTGGTGAGAGGGAATTTGCGATTGACCTCGGCCATCGACTCGGTCAGGTGCCAGAGCTCAAGGTCATCGGGGCGGTCGGCGAATTGGATATCCAGCCGTGATGGCGCCTGGATAGGCCTCGCGTAAGTCTTCGAGTAAATTTTGAAGATCGACCCTGGTGTCACCCATCTAGAATTCTCAAAGCTTAATTAAAATGGTCGCTTAGAAGTTAATTGCTAAGTAACCCAGGTTCCCTGCTACGAGTTGATGCGCCCCGCCAGCCATTGTCCGACGGCCATGGCGATAACGAACAGGATGACCCCGGGTATAGCGCTTGCCAGGCTTGCCAACGCCGGACCGGGGCAGAAACCGCCGAGGCCCCAGCCGATGCCAAAGATCGCCGCGCCGATGATTAGGCGCGCGTCGATTCGACGGGCGGTCGGCACCCGAAGTGGCTCCCCAAGAAGAGATTTTTTCCGTCGTTGAATCCAAGGAAACAGCGGCAAGGTCACCGCCAGTGCGCCGCCCATGACCAAGAGCAAAGTCGCGTCCCAGCGGCCGGCGATGTCGAGAAAGCCGATCACCCGCGCCGGATCGGTCATCTCGGCGATGATCAGTCCGACGCTGAACAGCGTGGCGATAATGAAGCTAGTGAGGATGGGCAGCATTAAAATACATGCCTGGTTAGATAGACCGTCAGTACGCCGAAGGCGATAAAAGTGATGGTCGCCACCAGCGAGCGCGGCGAGCGGCGTGCTAGGCCGCAGACGCCATGGCCCGAGGTGCAGCCCGAGCTCAGCCGGGTGCCGAAGCCGACCAACAAACCGGCCAGCAGCAAGCCGGCGCTACCGGTTTGCAACCGCAACGGTGTTGCGCCATGAATCCAACCATAGAGCGCGCTACCGCTTACCAAACCCATGACAAAGGCGGCGCGCCAGAATTTTTCTCTCAGTGGATTTGCCGAGATCAAACCGGCGCAGATCCCTGAAACGCCGGCGATGCGGCCATTGACTAGTAAGAGCAGGGCGGCGGCCAGTCCGATCAGCGCACCGCCGAGCAAGCCGCCATAGATGTTGGCGTCCGCCATGGTTACGGGCCGCGCTTACTTGGCGCTGGTCTTGGCCTTGGCCCTGGCCTCGGCGATCACCGGTTCCAATTTTTTCCTGAGCGCCGGGTTTAACTGGAAGGCTTTTTGAAAATCCGCGTCGGCCTCCTTGTCGCGATTCTGATAGACCCGAATCAGGCCGCGGTAGACATAGGCGTCGGTATGTTTGGGTTGCAGACTGATCACTTCGGTGAGATCCCGCGCTGCGAAATCGTTCTTGTCGACGCGCATATAGTCCAGGCCGCGATTGAACGACGCCTCGGCGTCCTTGGGATTTAACCGTATCGCTTCGCCATAGTCGTCGATGGCGGCTTCATATTTGCCGAGCTTGCCCTTGGCCAGGCCGCGGTTGTAGTAGGCCTCGGCATTCTTCGGGTTGATCTTGAGCGCTTCGTCGAAGTCGCGCACCGCGTTGTCGTATTTCAAGCCGTCGGCATGGGCGATGCCGCGGTTGTAATAAGCGTCGGCGAGCTTGGGATCGCGGCTGAGCGCGGCGTCGTAATCCTTGATCGCGTCGTCATTTTTATTCAGCGCCAGATAGCTGTTGGCGCGGTTGAAATAGTGCTGTGGGTCCTTGGGATCGATGCGCAGGGCTTCGTTTTGGTCTTTCAGCGCGGCTTCGTAGCGCCGCGCGTCGAAGTGGATGCTGGCGCGGTTGGTGTAACTCTTGGCGTCGTCGGGATTCAACTTGATGGCGCTGGTGTAATCGCCCAGCGCCGCCGCTTCCTGTTTCAAACGACGATAACTGTTACCGCGGTTGAAATAGGCCTCGGCGTCTTTCGGATTGAGCCGGATCGCTTCGCTATAGTCTTTGACCGCCTGCTGGTTTTGCCCCAGGTCGAAGTGGGCGTTGCCGCGGTTGAAGAAAGCTTCGGCCAGCTTGGGGTTAGCCTTGATCGCCTTGTCGTATTCGGCGATCGCCTCTTTGACCTTGCCGGCGTCATGGAGCTCGACGGCGGTCTTGAGCGGATCCTCCGCCTGGCCGGCCCAGGCTGGAAAGCTCGGGCTGGCGAGGGCGAGCAAGATCGCCGCTGTTAGCGGTGGTTGTCGAGTCACTGTCAAGAAAGGTCTAACCACGAAAAACACGAAGGACACGAAAGGTTTGGAAAATAATTTCTCCGAACTTCGTGCTGTTCGTGTTTTTCGTGGTGAAACCCCCCGGTCGACCAATGCAAGAGATTCCCGTCGAAGCGAAGACAGCCAAATAGCCAGCGCACGCACCATGAGTTATTTACCTTTTGCCGCAGCCATAAACGGAGTGAGTTTGTCCTTGAGTGCCGGGTCGAGCTCCACGGCTTTTTGGAAATCCTTTAGCGCCTCTTCGTCTTTTTTGAGCCGCTGCTTGATGAAGCCGCGGTTGGCGTAGATGCGCGCGTCCTTGGCGCTCAACTTGATCGCTTCGTCGTAGTCTTTCACCGCTTCCTCATACTTGCCCAGGTTCGAGTAAGCGTTGGCGCGGTTGTTGTAGTTCTCACCGTTCTTGGGGTCGAGCTTGATCGCCTCGCTGTAATCCTGCACCGCCAAATCGTTCTTGCCCAGGCGGCGGTGCGCCAGGCCGCGCTGGTAATAAATCTCGCTGTCCTTGGGGTCGAGCTTCTGCGCCTGGTTGAAGTCCTGCACCGCCTTGTCGAATTGTTTGAGATTCAAATAAGCCAGACCGCGTTGGACGAACACCCTGGGCGCCTTTGGATCGAGCTTGATGACTTCATCAAACGCTTTGATCGCCGGTTCGAACCGATTCTGGTTGATAAAAATGTTGCCGCGGTTGAACTGCGCGTCGGCGAGGTTGGGATTTAGCTTGAGTGCTTCGTCATAGTCTTTGAGCGCGTTGTCGGGCTGTCCCAATTTGGCGTAGGCCAAGCCGCGGTTGTTGTAGGCTTCGTCGGACTTGGGCGCGGCTTTGATGGCGCGGTTAAACGCCGCGACCGCTTCTTTGTATTTAGCCGCTTTGTAATGCTTCACGCCCTCGTTGAAAGCGTTCTGCGCTTCAGCGCCAAACAGCAGGGCGGGAATTAGCAGCAGCGACAAGCAACTCGCTAAATAACTCGTCAAGACTTTCATGATTGTCCAAACAATTAACTCATGGGTCGGCCAAAGTCCAATCTGCCAGCGGCCTTGTCGCGACACTTGACGGCGCCGCTGCAACTGCCCTATGGATACTAAACTTATCCGCGGGAGGTCCCATGACAAAAGGCGCTAACAGTTCGTTGAAACTGGCCATCCTGTGGTTTGGCTTGCTCGTGGCGGCCTTGCCGGGACACGCCGCCGAGCGAAAATCCTACCTGCTCGCCTACATTTCCGACTCGGCCAACGCTTCGCCAGCTTATTGGGTGGCCAAGGAACGTGGTCTTTTCCGAAAGCATGGCCTCGATATCGAGCTCATCTACATCAGCGGTAGCACCCGCGGCGTGCAGAGCCTGATCGCCGGCGATGTCGCCTTTGTCGGCGCGGTGGGGACCTCGGCGCTTTACGGCAAGCTCGCCGGCGGCGACGTGGCGATCGTCAACAGTCTGACCAACACCTTGCCGTACTACATCATCGGTAGGCAGGAGATAAAGTCACCGGAGGATTTACGCGGCCGGTCGGCGGCCATTCACATTCCCGGCACCGCCGCCGACTTCGCCCTGCGATTGGCGCTCAAGCAATTGAAGATGACTTTGAACGACATCAAGGCGGTCACCGTCGGCAGCGGCTCGGCGCGGGTCACGGCGGTGACTTCGGGACAGTTGGAATGGACCGTCGGCCAAGAAGCCGAACGGTTGATGGGCGAGAAGGGCGGCCTCAGAGTCATCGTCGACATGGCCAAGCTGAAGATTCCCTTTCAACTCACCTGCACCGTGACCTCGCGGAAGTTGATTCGGGAGAACCCCGATCTGGTGCAACGGCTGGTGCGGGCGATGGCCGAGACCGTGCACTACTACAAGAACAACAAAGACGAAGTGTTGAAGGTGCTGCACAAATACACCCGCGGCCAGGACCGCTCGGTGCTGGAGAAATCATACGCCGCCTATCGCGACCTATTAGTCGATGACACCCAGCCGACGGTGGAAGGGCTGCGCAATATTCTCGATATCCAGGCGGAGATCGAGCCCAAGGCTAGCCGCGCCAAGCCTGAGGATATTCTCGATCTGCGCTTTGTCGACGAGCTTAAAAAGAGCGGTTTTCTTAGCCAACTTGGCGTGAAGAGTTAATTACACTGGAGGGACGATGACCCGGGCAATGGCAAATTCAATCTCAGCGATTTTGTTGGTTGGTTCGGTGCTGATTGCAAACCAGAGTCTTGCGCAGACGCCCTATTACGCCGGCAAGACGATCGCGATCATCCGCGGCGGTGGCGCCGGCGGGTCGGGGGAATTTCAGTCGCGCGCGCTGATTCCATACTTAAAAAAATATATTCCGGGCAATCCCAATATCATCATGGAGTTCATGGACGGCGGGTCGGGGCGCAAGGCAGCCAATTATTTTTATACCGTGAAACCGGACGGCTTGAAGATCGCCTCGGCGGGCAACATGATCTCCGGGCCGATCTTGGGCCTGTCGGGCAGCAATTACGATATCGATAGGTTTCCCTACATCGGCTCCACCGAAACCGGCAATCCCTATGTCTTCTTCAGCCGCAAGGCGGCGGGTCTCGACAGCCTCGACAAGGTGCGCAACCTGCGCGGCGTGCGCGTCGGCGCCCATTCGGTGGGTCACTCGGTTTACATCACCGGCCGGATGTTCGCCCACTTGTTGGATTTGAAAGAGCCGCGCTTCGTGGTCGGCTTCAACGATCCCGAGATGGACATCGCGCTCGCCAACGGCGAGCTGGACACGCGGACATCTGGCAATATCGATAGCGTGTTCAAGGATCTGCGCGACCAGGTGCATTTCCACGCGACGATTTCCAATCCCAAGGGGCGCTTCGACGGGCGCCTGCCGGGGCTACCCGACCTCGACAGTTTCGCCAAGAGCGATCGCGAGCGTAAAGTGATCGAGCTGTTTCGCGCCTTTCAGGTGCCGCGCTGGCCGCATCATTTGGCGCCGGGCACGGCGCCGGAGTTGGTGAGGATCCTGCGCGACGCCATGGCGCGGACTTTCAAAGACGCCGAGTTCCAGCAGGAGTTCAAAAAGTTCATGGGCCGCGAGCCGTCGCCGCTCACCGGCGAGGAAGTTCAGAAGATAGTGCGCGAGTTGCCGCGCGACGCCGAGACCATCGCGCTGTACAAGATCTACGCCGAGGGCGGGGCGTTACCGCCGCGGTGATAAAAGCTTGCGGATTTGGGGCTTAAACACGAAGAACACGAAGCTCGGAAAATTCCTTCGAAATCCTTTTCCGTGTATTTCGTGGTTAGATCTCTTCCGCTTCCTGGACGACGTCGCTGTCGGTGTAAGGGCGCCAGCCCTGGTTCCAGTCGAGAAATTCCAGCGCGCCCAAGCGTTTCTTATAATCGTAAGCGAAGGGTTCGCGGTAGGCGTAGCCGGGATAATAGAAGCGGCAGCCGCGCTCGCGGCTGAACGCGATGGAATGCAAAATCATCAGGATGCCGAGACTACGCTTGGCTTCGACCGGATCGAAGATCGCGTAGATCGCGGAGGTGGAAGTCTCGCCGATGTCTAAGAATGTCACGCCCAACAAACGCTTGCCGAGATAGATGCACAGCTCCAGATTGGGGCAGGGGATTTCCGCCGGGTTGGGCGAGAGAAAGTTGAACAGCGAGTCGGGCACGTTGTCGTCGAAGCGGACGCGATGCCTGTCGAAGAGATTTTGCTTCTCGGTATTGATGAACGACGGCCGGATAATCACCTCGATGTCGCGGTTCTTCGCCAGCACCCGTTTCTGGCTGCGGCTCAACTCAAATCCCGTAAGATCGACGCGCAGCGGCAGGACGGTGTAGGGCTTGCCGCCATGGGAAGAGGTGCGGTAGCGGACAAAGATCACGCCGAAATGACGCCAGCCCTCGGCCCAATATTTGTCCATCTTCGCCGGCGAAGCGCGCAGGGCGAGAAAGTGTTCGTCGTTGTTCGATGCGGTCATGGTCGTGAAAACGATCTTGAAGCATTTGCCATCGCCGGGTCAACTGGACGGGGCGAATCTTTTAACAATTCTATTGCGAGCAATACCGGCTAGCGTTACGGCTCCGGTGTAAACCGCGCAGTAGAATAACAATAGGACCGCGCCAATGATCACCAGCGGCCCGACGCGCAGGAAAATCAATTCGTAGCCCAACTGTCCGACGAAACTTCCGACGTAGTGCGCCCACAGCGGTTTCGGCGTGATGGCGCCGGCGAATCCGCCAGCGATCAGCAGCGCTACAATATAAAAACTGCCGGCGACGTCCCAGGGTTCGCGCTGGCTGGTGAGCAGCGGCGTCAGCGCCCAAATCGCTGCGCTGGCGAGGGCGGCGATCAAACAGGTTGGCCATGGGCGGGTTTTCATTCGGCGGCCTACGCTTCACGGCAGGTTCGGTCATACTCGGGTAATCGGGTATCCAGGCTCATTCGCTGTGCAACGAACCTGGATTCCCGCCTGCGCGGGAATGACAAATCGGGATTTGCAGCCGTCTTGTTCGAGGATGGTTTTGGGTCGCGCGGGCGGTCAATGACAATCTCGGTGATGACATCTACAGCCATGGGCGGGTCTCCGGCTTGTCCACCAACCCAAGCTGGTCGTTGCGCGCGCGCACGGTCAATCGCAAAAACCGCCTTGCAGATTGGGACCGTCCAAGACGCATTGCAGCGGCGCGGATAGTTCGCCGCGATGCACGCTTGCCAGCTCGACACGGCCGAGGTGGGGCGCCGAGCGTTGGTGACGGCTCTCGCGCAAGTAGTTTGCCGGTTCGCCGAAGATGTCCAGCAAATGGTTGGCCAGCTCGATGCGCGAGATCGCCCGCGTCGCTGACACATGGCGGATACCGGCTTCGCGGCTCTCGGCCAGCTGCATCACCCGCTGCGCCAAATCATGAGCCCAGACTACCGACCGGTATTCGTCATCGACGATGGTGACTGGGAGGTTTTTACCGATGCGATAGCGCAGCCAATCCCAGTGGCCGGTGCGGCCGTTGGGCGACGGGCCGATCGGCAGACCGACGCGGATAATTAGCGAGCCGGGCCGGCCGAGCACCATTTCTTCCGCTTCTACTCTTGTGCGGCCGTAGACGCTGATCGGACAGGGGGCTGACTCTTCGTCATAAACGCCGTCGCCGCCAAACACGTGATCGGACGAAACATAGACCAGCCGAGTTTTTTCCGGCAGCGCATCGAGCACCCGTTTGAGATAAACGATATTCACTTCGCGCGCCCAGCTGGGCATGACCTCGCAGCGCGGCACGTCGCATACGGCGTGGCATTGGATGAATAGATCGGGCTGGTGCTGGGCAAATATCTCGGCGGGCCACGCCGGATCTTCGAGATTCAATACCGGCCACTGGCGAATGGTTTTCGCGCGGTTGGCGCGGGTGACGAACGGGAGCACGGTCTCAGGAAACAGTTTAGCGATGCTGTAGCCGAGGATCGAGGTGGCGCCGAAGAGCAGAGTGGAAGGCGGCATTCAGTATCAGCTTTTTGCCGCTACGCCGCGCGGGAGGTTTTTGGCGCGCAGGTATCGTTGCCGTGGAGAAGCGCTTCGCCACTGGCGGTCAGGACCACCCGGTAATCGCTAGCGTACGCGGCAATCTCGATCAAGCCGCCGATCATCGCATCTTCCCAGACCGTTTGCCGCGGGCAATGACTCTGCCAAGCTTCCATGGCGTCGTCGTAGCTGCGCGGGCGGTCGGCGACCCAGGTGAGAAATTCTCGCATCAGTGAGTTGACTGACTCGGACATGACCAGATTCCACATGCTTTCCGCGGCGCGGCCAGAGCCCAGCTGTCTATGACTTGGTGGCGCGACTTCCATCCGCTTCATCGAGAAGTTCGTCGACGCTGAAGTGGCTAAAGTATTGGTTGCGCCAGCTTTGGTAGTCAAAGGATTCTCGCGATACCGAGGCTAGGAAGCGCAGCGAGTCCACCGGGCCAAGCGATTTGGTCAAAACGTCGACCGCCTTCCGCCGTAGTTCTTCTTCGGTCATTTGTTTAGCCATCGGTGGTAACCTCGGCTAAGTATGGCACGGGGTTGAGAACACGTAAAGCTAGACCCAGTCTGTGCGCGCGGCGGAGAAAAATGTCGTCGCAGGTTATCAAGACATCGGCGCAGCCAATTTCCGCCGATGCCAGGTGGAGCGCATCCAATGCGGCGATGCCGCCAGCGCTAAAGACACGCGCGCGCTGGCGTAGGGAATCGTCGAGCGGTACGAATAGCGAGGAAAGCTGTTGCCATTGAGCGATTTCATCGCGACGATCGGGGATCGGGTGCTTGCTGTTCTCGAACCAAAGGGCCCATGACCAGATCAACTTGTCGGTGCCGTCGCTAACCCGCCTCAGGATGGCAAACACAGAGTCGGTTTCGGCCTGGACGCGTTCCTGTGTTTGAACGTCGAATGGACGATTGAAGCAATTAAGATCGACGTAAAGTTGCATCCGAATCGTCTGGTGCGGAGTGTTTAGTCATCTACCTCCGGCAAAGCCGGAGCCTTGAGCGGTTTACGATTTGGAGGCTTTTTCTCGATTGCCGAAGAGTCAAACTTTGGGAGCCCCCCGGCAAAGCCGGGGGGCTGGATTACTTATTACGTTCCGCCATATGCTTAGCTTTATATAACCGGTGGCAATTGTCGCGCGCCGTGAACGATTCGCAGTACTTCCACGCGGTTTGCAGCGATTCGGTAAATGAGTCGGTAACGCCGAACGATAAGCTCTCGTATGTTGGGGTTCTGGTACTCCGGTACGTTTCGACCGCGCGCGGCTAGCGTAGTCAATGAGCTTGCCGCAGCGACAAGTTCTCTCGTGATGGCCGCCGCATAGAATTCCGAGTCACGAAAGACATACTCAACAATCGACTCCAGGTCGGCGGTTGCCGACTCGGTCCAGACTACTTCTTGATCCACCTTGCCATCCGTTGTTCGACGGCAGCCTGAGTCAAGATTCGGCCTCGGTCTATGTCTTGCAAGCCTCGGTCGATCGCCTGGCGCACATAGATTCGATACTGGATATCATCAAGGGTGGCATCTTCCGGCAGCGAGTTGAGAATTCCTTGGACTTCCTGCTTTGGTGTCTCCACAAAACCTCCCTGGAATGTCACTAGGTTAACCAACGGTAGTCGGTCATGCAAGTTGACCGGGGGACTCACCGTCCGTACAACTTCTTGATATAGCCGCTCCTATCGATCTCTTCGATCAAGCTGCCGTCGATCACGTCTTTGGCTTGGGTGATTTTCGAGTTGGCGTTGCGCACCGAGTCCATTACCGCTTGCACGCCTTTGGTTTCCGGGATCGGCCGTTCGCGCATGGCGGCGGCGACTCTGGGGTAGCTGTACTCTGGGCCTTTGACGCCTTCGGCGCGCAGCACGGACAGGGCGAGCTCTTTGTTGGTCTTGAAAACGTAGATGCCTTCGATCAAGCCTTCGGCGAATTTTAACAACAGATCGCGCTTGGTCTTCAACAATTGCGTCGGCACCACCTGACCGAAGCGGGCGTAGTCGATGGGCAGCTCCAGCATGTCGACCATGACCCGGCAGCAGCCCGAGTCGGTGATGATCGGTACGTCGTAGGTGCCGAGTAGCGTGCCGTGCAGTTGTCCGGCGATCATCGCCGGCACGCGAGTGGTGCCGGTGGCTTGGATGATGCGCACGTCCTTTTCCGGATCGAGGTTGAATTGGCGCAGTAGCATTCTGGTCGTCACATCCGACGACGAACCGAAGCGGCTGATGGCGACCTGCTTGCCTTTCAAATCCTCCGGCGTCTTGATGTCGTTACGGACGACGAAGGCGAAGGGAAAACGATTGACGTAGACGCTGATCAACTTGCCGTCCAAGGCGCCGACGGACACGGCGTTTAACATCGCCGGCACGTCGGAATCGGCCAAATCCAAATCGCCGCCGACCATTGCTTGGGCCATGGTCGCGCCGCTGGTGAAATAGATCAGCCGGACATCCAGGCCGCGTTTTTTCCACAGGCCGGCGCGCTCGATGGTCTTGTGCAGATTCTTCGCCACGCCGGTGCCGCTATAGCCGACCCGGACCAGCTGTTGGGCGGAGGCGGGGAGTGGGGCGAGCAGGGTAGCTACGATCGCGCTGAGGAGTAGGTGTCGGTTTTTTCGCATGGTTGGGCCTTTTAGTAAGGAGTAAGTAGTTAGGAGTGAGGAGACGGGAGTTTCGGATTCCGGAGTCTCCTTACTCCTCACTCTTTACTCCTTACTTAAAAAACTTACCATATTTCTTCACCGCCAGTTCTTTCATCTCTTCGCTCGACCCAGAGACCTTGGGATAATCCTTCATCCATTCGTAGGGGCGGGTGGCGTCGATGACGGCGCGAGTGCTGAAGCCTTTTTTGTCGCGCGGAATCACTGGATCGAGCGGGCCGCTCCAGGCGCGGCGGATAAAATCGATGTCGGCCTGGGGATCGGAGCGCGTGCACATGGCCCAGGTGACGTCGTTCAGGTCGTAGGGATCGATGTCGTCGTCGACCACCACGATGTAGCGGCCGAGATAGGCGCCGGCGCCGCATTGAGCGGCGACGAAGCCGGCTTGCTTGGCGTGGCCCGGATAACGTTGCTTGATCGATACGGCGGTGAAAAACCGTCCTTGGAAGCAGGCGACGCCGCGGATGTCGGGCACGCCGGCTTTTTCCATGTGATCCCAGATAAACGCCGAGCGCACCAGGTTGTCGTCCGAGCCGCCGGGCGGGCGCGACGACGGCGCGCCAGTAAGAATGGGACGGTTGCGATGCATCAACCGTTTCACCTTGATGATCGGTTCGGTGCGCTCGCCGCTGGCGTAGTAGCCGGTCCATTCGCCATAGGGACCTTCCGGCCGCTGGTTGTCGGGATAGCATTCGCCTTCGATGGTGATCTCGGAAAACGCCGGGATCGGTAGGCCGGTGTGTTTGCCGATGACCACATCGACGGCTTGGCCGCGGATGCCGCCGGCATAGTCATATTCCGACTTGCCCCAGGGCAAGCTGTTGGCCGCGGCGGTGAGCAAAAGCGGATCGTCGCCGAAGCTGATCGCCACCGGGCAGGGCCGGCCCTGATCGAAATATTTTTGCCGAATGATGCGCCCCTGTTTACCCGGCGAAATATAAAGTGCCAGAGTATTTTTGTCATGCACCATGACCCGGTAGCAGCCGATGTTGACCCAACCCTCGTCCATGTCGCGGGTGATGACCAGATGGGCGGTGCCCATGTAGCGGCCGCCGTCGCCTTCATGCCAGTGCGGCACAGGCAGGGAAAACAGGTCGACATCGTCGCCGTCAAAAACATTTTCCATCACCGGGCCGCTGTCGACCACGCGCGGTGGAATATAAGTCGGATTGTTCAAGCGCTGGCGCCAGGCTTGTATGAATTGGTTACGGTCGTAGTCGAGAGGTAAGTGCGTGGTCAAACATTGGCGCTTGAGCGACTGATGGTGCACGCCGACCAGCACCCGGTGGCCGGCGGGATAATCCTTGATCTTGTCGAACAGGATCGCCGAGTAGGGCGGGTTGCGCGCGTAAACCTCCGACACCGCGCCCATTTCATATTTCCAATCGCAGCCCTCGACGGTGCGCATCTCGCCGAACTCGTCGACTTTCTCCATCCAGCCGCGTAAATCGTTGTAAAGCATTCAAGTATCCTTTCTTCGAAAGTCTGTTCCAATGGTTCCAGCTGTTTCAGATATTCAAATGGAACGGCTATTTGGTCTGCGTTTCCTCGCGATAAAAGCCCAGGGCGTCGAGCACCGGTTTGTCGTTCATGACGAACAAAACCGCCGCGTCCTTGGAGTGATTGGTATGTTGATGCCATTGCCACTGCGGGATGGTAAAGCTGTCGCCTTCGCTCCACTCGAAGGTCTGGTCACCGATGACGGTGACACCGCTGCCGCGAAAAGCGTGGTAGATCATGCTGCTGGTGTGGCGATGGGATTTCGTCCTTTCGCCGGCGCGGAGCATGTGGATCTCACAGGAGAGCGTCGGCAGCGTCGGCCCGCCGGTGAGCGGATTGATGTAGCGTAAAACGATGCCGTCGTGGGGATCGCCGGGCCGTTCGCCCAGCGCCGCTAACGCTTTCTCGGTATCTTCCCAGCGGTAACGGTAGGGCGGCGGCTGGACGGATTCATTGCGTACCCAATCCGGCCGCGCTGGGCCAAGTTCGTAAGCCGAGTAGTCGCGCGGTTTGGTGACTTCTTGTTGCAACGTCGGATACATGTCGCCGAAGCTGATCTCGAAGAATTTCACCATTGGCAAGTCGGTGCCATCGATCCAGATGATCGGCTCGGCCGAGCCGTTGTAGTGGTCATGCCAGGTGCGGTTGGGCGTGGTGACCAGATCGCCACACTGCATCGGGAATGCTTCGCCGTTGACCGTGGTTTGGGCGCCGCCGCCGCGAATCACGAAGCGGATCGCGCCCATGGTGTGGCGGTGCGCTTCGGCGACCTCGCCCGGTTTCACCAGCTGCACGCCCATGGCCAAGGTATGCGTGGTGCGAAATTTATTTGGCGTGTGAAAGCCGATGAAGCGGCGCGCGGTCTGTTCCAGAGTCAGCAGCTCGCCGGCTTTGATCAGGCCGTCATGGACGTCCTGCCAGCGCCAAATATGGGGATCGTAGGAGGCTTTCGGTTCGTAGGTCTCGGCGATGTTGCCGGCGTTCCAAAAGCCCAACAGATGCTTGTCGGCGAGCTGACGGTTGAATTCTGCCAATGCGTCGGCGCTGCTCATCGCGGTTCCTCTTTCTAGTTGGCGTCGATCCGGTAAAGCGCGGCGCCATTGCGCCACTCGATGCGTTGCCGGTCTTGATCATCTAGCGCGGATAAACATTTTTCGCGATAGCCACGGCTATCGGGCCAGGTGGAATTGGCCGCCGGAAAGTGGCTCGACCAGAGAATGTTGCCGGCGCCGATATGGCGCGCGTGGATCTTCGCCTCGTCGTACCAGCTCGTCAGGTAGCACTGGCGATGAAACATTTCCGAGGGTTTCAAGGGATAATCGCAGTGATCCTGTTCGTATTGATGATCGGCGTATTCGAGCAAGAAAGTCCCCCAGGCGATGGTGCTGCCGGCGAAGACGACTTTGAGTTTGGCAAAGCGCAGCAGGATTCTCGAAAACAGCAGGTTGGTCAGGTCGAACACTGCGCTGGCCGAGCGCGTCGCCGCCCGCATCGCCGCGGCGAGCTCCGGCTTCAGGTTGGGCGGCTGGGGAAATTGAAACAGCTCCGGTGTCGAGCCGGCGCCAAAGCAGAGCGGCACTTCGAGCTCTTGGCAGGCCGCCCAGATCGGGTCGTAGTCGGCCTCGTTGATATGGGGCAGAGCGGCCAATTGCATGGGCGCGGCGGGAAAAATCACGCCGCGGTGGCCGCGGCCGACGGCGCGGCGCAGTTCGGCCACGGCGCCGGCGATAGGCGTGAGCGGCAGGATGCACTGAGGAATGAAGCGCGGGTTGACGCTCGCCCACTCGTCGATGAGCCAGTCGTTGTAGGCGTGCGCGCAGGCAAGCGCCAGTTCAGTATCGGCGATGGCGCCGAAGCGCTCGCCGGAAAAGCCCGCCAGACTGGGATAGAGCGCGCTATAACCGATGCCGTCGTCGTCCATGGCTTTGAGTCTTGCCGCCGCTTCGTAGCTAGCCTTCGGTATGTCCTCCCAGCGTCGCGCCGTCAGCGCGCGATCCGGCAGCAGTGCTCCAATATCAGCCATGTCGGCCAGCGTGAATGGCCGGCCGTCGACCAACCAACGATCGACGCCGTCGTCGTCCCGTTCGATATGCGGGATGCGCGCGCCGAACTTCGATTTTGACAAGCGGTCGGTCCAGAGCGTCGGTGGTTCGATGACTTGATCGACGGCGCTGATGATGTGATTAGGTGAGGTCATGGTCAATTCGGGATTTGGATTTCACCACAGAGGGCACAGAGTTCACAGAGAAAAATTCGTTTACGTTCTTTGCGGCCAATCTTCCTACAGCCGATACAGCGCCTGGGCGTTGCCGTACAACATTTTCTTACGCTCGTCTTCGGCCACGCCGGCTAGCGAGCGTTCGACGAACTGCCAGGAGTCGGGATAGGTCGACGCGATGTGCGGATAGTCCGATTCCCACATGATGTTGTCGACGCCGACCGCGTGGCGCAGCTCGATGCCGGCCTGCTCGTACCAGAAATTCACGTAAACTTGTTCGCGGATAAGCTCGCTCGGCCGGCGCGGCAAGCCATGGCGCCAGAGCTGGCGCCGCTCCCATTCGTGGTCGCAGGCCGATTGTACGCAGCTCACCGAGCCGATGCCAGTTTCGGCGAAGACCCATTTGGATTTTGGAAATTTGTACGCGATGCCGGAGAAAATTAAATTGGGTACGATCTGCGCCGGCCAAGACGAAGTCGGCACGGTAAACGCCGCATGCTGCTGGTAGGGCGTGTAGCCGGACCATTCGGGAAATGTCAGCTTGCGCGCCAGGCCGGCCGAGGCGTGAAAATGGATCGGCATGGCGAGCTCCTGGCAAACTTCCCAGAGCGGATACCAGTAGGGCTCGCCGATATGGGGCAACGACTCGACCATCAAGCTCGGCAGCGCGAACATGACAATGCCGCGGTGGCCTTTGCTCTCGGCGCGGCGCACTTCGGCGACGATGGTCTCCATGCCGCACAGTAGCGGGATCATCGCCAGGGAGATAAATCGCGCGCTCGCGCGGGTGAGCTCGCCAAGGGAATCGTTGTAAGCTTGCACGCAGGCGATCTCGAAATCGGCGTCGTTGTACTGGTGAAACGAACTCGGGTCGTTGGGGAACAGCACTTCGGCGTCGATGCCGTCGGCGTCCAAGGCTTGCAGGCGATCAGCAGCGACATAGGCCTTGGCCGGCACCTCCGCCCAGCGCTGCGGATAGAGATTGCGCTGGGGATCGCCCATCACCGCCGGGCAGTTGCATACGCCGCGGCTGTGCAGCGGCTTGCCATTGACATGCCAGCGCTCGACTTTTTGGCCTTTGCTCTCGACTTCTTTGATCTGCGGAATGCGCGCGCCGAATTTGCTTTTCGCCATGCGGTCGAGAAACGCATTGGGTTCGGTGACCACGTGGGAGTCGGCGCTAATCAGGCCATGGCGAATGTCCATTGGGAAGTCCTGCTATCAATCCAAATGAATGTGTTGTGCAATCGAGTTCGAACTAGCAACTATTAACTGCCAACTGATAACTGTTTAATCCATTTCCGCCATGGCGCTGGCCACCGCGCCGTGGAAACTGCGCTCGATGGCTAACGACTCCTCGGCGCCGCGCAGGATTTGCTGGGCGGTCTGGTCGTCGACGACGTAGCGATGAAAAATCTCCGCCAGCAGATCGGTGTGATCGACGTCGGCCACCAGATGGACCTGGACGTTGATGTCCTGGTCTTTTTTCTTGATGCCGAGCTCGACTTCCTGGCGCTTGACCAAGCGTTGAGTAAGCGTGCCGCCGCTGACGACATGGTCGTTGTTGCGCCGCTCGAGAATATGCGAGCAGGCCAAGCCTTCGAGCCAGGGTTTTTCCTGGGCGCAGTGGAGCCAAGCGTAAAATGCCGCACGGGCGCCGGGGATCATGTCGGATTCTTTCTTGTCGCCGAGATCGGCTTCGGTGACATGGGCCTTGCCCATGCGCGGATCGTACATCAGCTCGTCTTTTTCATGCTCCCAGATGGCGCGCTTGACGTCGAGGGGCGCTTTGCATGCCACCGCGGCCCAGCAATCGCGCCGATTGTTGCTGAAAAAACTCATATGCTGGTGGCGAAAGGCCAAGCGGGCGGGATTGAGCGGCACGGCGAGCATCCGTTTGATCTCCGCCGTGTCGTACCACTGGTTGCACAGGACGTTTAGTTGCTGTTCGACTTCGGCCCATTTAGTCATCGCATCTTCCTTCGAGACGGTATTGCCGAGCGATTGAAACCAGCTCGACAGACGCGAATATATGTCGGTGTGGAAACCGCTGTCAATCAAACGAGGAGGAAGAAACGGCGGAGAGAGCTGAGATGCTAAATTCGAAGTAGCCTGCTAGCGCGGGTTCATGCGGTTGTTGATCTGATTGTGCGCGAAACGGCGCATGTAGTCTTCCGCTTAGGTGGCGGTGTCGAAGCTACGTTGGCTGACGAACTCAGAAAAATGGCCGTCAACGAAGTCGATATGGCCCTTCCAACTCCAGTTGTAAGTTTCGCGGTCGCGTTTCATGACGCCGACGAAGGGTTGATCGCGGTGGGTTTCGCTGATCCGGTAGCGGGACTTGTCTTCGTTGCGCAGTGCCATACGATCACTCTAGAGTGTGCCCGCTGGGATAGCAATGACGCGGATACGCTAAGGACCAATTAACTTTCGCGGCGCGTGAAACTCATCATCCGGCCGCGAGGTATGACGTTGGTTTCACCGTCGCAACGAAACCGTTCTTCGCTGCGGCGATAACCTTGGTTGGTCATGGCGCTCGTGAATTGTCCACAGCGGCCGCGGCCGGGGTCGGCGAGCAGCACCCGCGCGCTGCCTTCGGTGTGGCAGGCGAGGAACGCCGATAGCAGCACCGGGTGGCCACGTTCGTAGAGCAAATCGCTGCCGACGATCAGGTCGAAGCGCCCCAACTCTGGGTTGGGACCGACCCAAGGAGCGTTGTGAAATTTGATCGGCGCCAGGCCGTTCAAATCGCTGTTGAAGCGGAGAAATTCTTCGGCCAAGGGATGATGATCGCTGGCCGTGATATCGGCGCCGAGACTTTGCAGCACCAGACTGGACAAACCGATGCCGCAACCGACTTCGAGAATCTTCAAGCCGGTGAAGGCGAAATGGCTCATCTCCCGCGCCAGCGCGAGGCCCGACGGCCAAACCACGCCGAAGATCGGCCAGCTCGCCGAAGAAATCCCCGCGCGCTCGGCGGCGCCGTCCGGGTCCGAGTACTGCTGGCGGTCACTGAGCGAACGGATGCGATAATCCACCGCGCCGATGCGGTAGGTCGCGGTCGTCACCGAATATGCCGGCATCTAGTTGTTTCCTTTGGCGCTTGATGAAACGCCGCTGGCGGTTGCGGAGCCGATAACGCGGAGCTCAGGTTAGCGCCCGGAGCATTGCCAAATTGCACAGCGCCGGGTCGTTGGGATAGGTTTCGCGTCGATCCGTCAAGGTGAAGCCGAGACTTCGATAGAACTGGATGGCCTGATCGTTGTTGCTGGTCACCGACAAGTACAAGTGTAGCACATTCCGAGCCCGCGCCCAGGCCGCGATGGTATCAACCAACAGGCGGCCGATTCCTGAACGGCGATGGCTCGGCGCCACCCACATCGACAACAGTTCGGCGCGCCGGGGATCGTTGACACCGAGAACTCCCGCCGCCATGCCCACCGCATCACCCGCGTCGATCGCGAGGTATGCGACCGCTGCGCGGCTACTCCAATGGGCCGCCCGTTGCAGCCAATCGTCATCGCTGAGCTTAGCCGCGTCCGCGTAGGTGGAACTGAACGCGGTAGGCGAGTCTAGTAGGGCGCGCAGCCGGAGGTTTTTGTAGACTTGTGCGTTGGTTGGGGTGATCGGTTCCAGTTCGATCATAGCAAGATTGCGCCTTGCATCGCGCCAGGAAGGCCCAATTGGAGCGATTTGGAGGATTCGCCGATCCAACAAGCATCACTCAAGATCATCGACCGCCCACACGCCGGTAAACCTGAGAAAATAGCAGTTGATCTCGATCGACGGGATCTTCTCTGTCAAATAATCGCCAGCCCGGCGTAACTCCGACTCGTGGTGGATGGCTTCGCGCTCTTGGTCGCGATCAAAGGTAGCCAAGCCGCCGTAGGCGCTGCAATCGCTGTGGACCATCAGTATCACCAGATTGGTTCCATGGAGGCGCATCGAGGTTTGCACTTGGTTGAGGGCGAATTCGCGCGCTGACTCATCCGCCGGCGAGGCGAAGACTTTTGCCCCGCCGGCGAGTCTCAGTGGGTCGGCCATCAAGACGCCGCGCTTTTTCATAAACTTTCGCGTTGCCAGCTCGAAGCGGGCATCGAAGCATGACACCACGCAGGCGTCCGCGTGGTACTTCTCGGTTGGCGAGTCGAAGTGAAAGACCTTCTTCATTATATCAACCGGCGCGCCGCGCTTTGATGTCGTTGAGCAACTTCTCGATTTCGTCCTGTTTTTCCAGCGCGGCGAACTTGTCGTCGATGTTGTCGCCGGCCATTTCGCTCTTCACCTGGCTGACCGCTTCGGCGCGCTGGACTTTGTTCTGCATGCGATTGAAGGTCGCGCTATGAGAGCGATCGCCGATCGCCATCTGCGCGTCGCTCGCCTTGGCCAACATGCGCGCGCGCCGGTGTTTGGCGATCAACATCTCGCTCTTCGATTCCGCTTCAGCGAGCTTTTGCTCCAGTTTGTGTAGCGCCGATTTGAGGTTGTCGACCTCGATTTTTTGGTCGGCCACCAGGCAGTCAAAGCTCCCCGCCATTTGCTTGAAACTCATGGAACGCTCCAGCGCCGCGCGCGCAAGGTCGTCTTGCTTCTTGTCGACCGCGAGCTCGGCTTTGCGCAGCCATTCGGCTTCCTTGTCGCTGTTGTCCTTGTGCTTTTTCTCCAGCACATGATGGTCGGCGATGGCGATGGCGACCTGTGTTTTGACTTGCATGAGCTGATTCTGCATGTCGAGAATCACCTGTTTGATCATTTTCTCCGGGTCCTCAGCCTTGTCGATCAAATCGTTCAGGTTGGCCCGAATCAGTGTGGATACTCGATCTAGTAACGACATAAATCCTCCTTACTAATTATTAACGTCACTATTATTTGCCGTCCGGTTTGGGCGTGTTGTCACTGATCATTTTGACCTTCGATAGCAATTCTGAGAACTGCATGCCGGACAGCGTTTCAAATAGCGCCGGTATCTGCGCCGCCATGGCGGTGATATCGCCGGTAATCTTGTTCATGCCGGTGGTATCGCCATTGCCGGTGGACACGATGGTGATTTTGTCGATGTTGGCTAGCGGAGCGGCTAGTGCTTTGACGATCTCCGGCATATTGCTGATGAGCTTGTCGATGACCGCGGCCTGGTTGTATTCCTGGTAAGCTTCCGCTTTTACGCTCATCGCCTTGGCTTCGGCCTCTCCCTTCTTGAAGATGATCTCGGCCTCCGCTTCACCGGTGGCGCGAGTCGACGCGGCCTGACCATCGGCTTCAAAAATCATTTTCTGCTTCTGCGCTTCCGCCAAGGTCTCGATTCTACGTCGTTCGATCTCCGCTTGCTTGAGCACCGTGGCGATCAGTTCGCGCTCGCGGCGCTGAATTTCTGCGTCTTGGACGGCGATCTGCCCGGTTTTTTGCACCTGCTCGATCTTGACCTGTTCGGCGATTACTTGCTGCTGCATGATATTGGTCTGGATCTCGTAAGCTTTGTCGGCGGTGGCTTTCTGCTTCTGCACGGTTTCCAAGAAATTAGCCTGTTTGATTTGCAAGTCGCGTTGCGCCTCGGCCTGAGAGGCTTGCGAGACAGTTTCCGCCAGCACTCGCTCTTGATCGGACTGCGCTTTGGCGACGGCAGCGGCGCGCACCGCGTCGGCGCGTTTGATTGCGGTGTCGCGCTCGGCCTCAGCGGTGGCGACATCGGCGTCGCGCTTGATGCGGGCCACATCGGGCCGGCCCATGTTGGTGATATATTCGTTCTTGTCGCGGACTTCTTTGATCGTAAATGAGATAACTTCGAGGCCCATCTTGTTCATGTCGTCAGCGCAGGTTGCGCGCATCCGGTCGCCGACCATTTCCGGCTGTTTGACGATCTCCTCGACGGTCAGCTGGCCGATGATACCCCGCAGATGGCCTTCGAGTACGAGACGGATTAAGCCTTCGCGTTCCTGCGGGGTCTTGGTCAAGAACTGTTCGGCGGCGGTCTGAATCGATTCGGGGTCCGACTTGACCTTTATCTGGGCCACCGCTTCGACGGTCACCGCGACGCCCTGTTTGGTGTAGAGGTCCTGCTGCGGTGCGACGTCGAAGGACATCAACTCCAAGGAAAGCATTTTACAATTCTCCACCATCGGAAAGATGATCGAGCCGCGTCCCTTGATGATCCGCGTGCCGCGGAAGCCGTAGACCACGAGCGCTTCATGGGGTCCGGCCTTACGGTACAAACGCGCAAACATCACCATCAGTAAGATCAGTGACAGCGCCATCAGGCCGGCGATAAAGAAGATCATTTCGATATTCATCTTTCCTCCTTAGTTGGTTCTCGATTCAATTGCTGAATTGGTTAGTTCTTCCCAGGCTTTCACATAAGCAATGCCGCGTTCATAGCGGGTGACGACGACTTCGGTGCCTTTAGAGATTGATACTTCATCCTCACCGCGGGCAGGGCAGGCGCGCCGCGCGCCGGCTTGGGAATACATGATCTCGCCGGTGCCCGATGGCCGGATCTCGCCGCTAACTGTGGCGAGCATCCCGATCATGTCATAGTCCGCCGGGTTCAGATTCTCATCTTTTCGAATCAAGACCTTAGCTAGGAAGTAAAACATGATGGTGCCGCCAACCACTCCACTTAGGCCGGCGAGCCCCAGGCCGAAGAGAAACCAGAAGCTGGAAAATCGCGCAATCAGATATCCGGTTCCGCCGAACCAGGTTAAGAAAGCCGCGACCGTGCCAAAATTGATCGGTGAGATCTCACCGCCGTGACCATGACCGTCGCCGCCGTGGAATATTTGGCCATCGTGGCCCCCGAAATGCAGATCGAAGTGCGGAATGTGGAAATCGATACTGCCCAATAGGGATAACAAACTCAGGAGAAAACCAAAGGCGAAACAGATGAGGTAAAAATCAGTCCAGCTCATAAAGGGCGACTCCTTTCTGTTGCGGGCTTGAGTACCTGGAGTAGGCGTTCGGCTAAGCCGGGGTTTTCAAGAATAGCGCCCAAGAGCACTAAGCTCTGGCGCGAGTCGTTATGTTTAGCGATGGCAAACAATGCCTCGTGCAGTTCGAGATCCCGTTGGAAACGTTCGGCGCCATTGATCAGCCACAAATCCAATTTGTCTTCTAGACCACCGACATTCGATACCAGTTCCGTCGAATAGCCTTCCGGATCGTCGACCAGATAACCAGGATGTACTTTGAAGAAGCGCGCCAGCAGCAGGCGCGTCGGGTTAGTTAGGTGCGGTCGCGCACCGCTCTCGATTTGCGAGAGATAGGATTGACTGATCGCCTTGCCTGTCTCCTTTTTGATTGAGTGAGCGATCTCTTGCTGGGTCATGGCCCGTCCTAAGCCGCGCAGTGTGCCTTCGACTTCGCGCAGAAATTTTACTTTGGCGCCGATGTTCATATTGCAATTTGTGATATTATTATTGCAATTAGTAATAAAGTCAAGAGGGGTCGCGGGTCGCAATAGTGCCCCGGCGGTTCAGTAGCAGAAAGTGTAAGGCTCCAGGGTTGTAATAGAAACTGTAAAGAAAAGAAATGGTTAGTTGGAGGAGCACCAATGAGCCAAGAATGCCGCGGACCCATGCCGGGCGCCGGCACGGCGAATCGATGGCAAAGAGTTTAGACGGTTCGACCGGCGTGGAGCTGAGCGGGATGGCGGCTGGCACGGTGTGGGGTTTTGTCGCGAGTCATACCGGTGGCGTGTGGATGAAATCTCGCAGTACTAGGAATTGTTCATAGCAGTGTCCACCCGTTCCTCCGCTATGCGCTTGAGGCCATTCTGCTTGGTAGTGACGAACCAGCGCATATGCTCGCGCAGGAAAAAATGGTCGGCGAGGCGGCCGATGATGCCGAAGGGCGGTTCCCATAGGAGAGTATCGCGCATGGTGGTGACGCCGTTTTCGAAGAAAAATTCGTGGAAATGGCGCAGCCATTTGAACGAGCCCTGGACCATCTCATCGTCGAACCGATGGGGCGGTTTGAGCACCGTGATGCGCGCGACGAAGCGCTGGCGGATACCGAAGTGGCGCCCTTCGAAGGCGACCAGATCGCCCAGTTTGAGTAGTCCCTCGGTGCGCCCCGGCGGCACCACCCGTTCGTTTGAAAACGCAGCCGATTCGCTATGGGCGTTGACATCGCGGGCGAGGTCGAAGCACAGCTCGATGGGCGCGCGGATTTTGGTTTCGATGATGATGGAAGTCACGAGTCGCGGTCCAAGCTCAATTGTTGTTGCTGGCAACGATCAAGAACTCGCCTTAATAAACTCCGCCGCCCGTTCGGCGATCATCATGACCGTGTAGTTGGTGTTGGCGTGGACCACGGTGGGCATGATGGACGCGTCGCCGACCCAGAGGTTGTCGAAGCCGTGCACGCGCAACGTTTGATCGACCACGGCCATGGGGTCAGCGGCCGGGCCCATCTTGCAGGTGCCGACGCCGTGGTAGTAGCTCGTGTAGGACGAGCGGGCGAACTTTTCCCAGTCTTCCTTGACGCCGGGGGAGAAGAGCTCGCCGAAGAATTCACTCAGCGGCTCGGTGGCGGCGAGGCGCTGGACGAACTTCATCGCCGCCAGCATGGCCGCGATGTCTTTGGGATGTTCCAAGACCTGCGGGTCGATGTTTGGCAGATCGGCGGGATCGGCGCTTTGCAGCATCAGGCGGCCGCGGTTGGTTTGTTCCAAGAGACTGCACGAGAAGCCCAGCATGTCGCCGATACCGCTGACGTTGATCGCCTCACGCGGGATGATGTGGAAGTTGAGATGGTCGCGCGCCAAGTCGGTTTTGAAATAGATCTTCACGCTCGACCGGCCGCGCATCAGCGGCTTCTGGTTCGCCAGATTGGCTTTGAACGTCATGGTCAGCATCGGGTGGTCTTGGTAGTTCTCGCCGATGCCAGCCATGTCGTGAACCATCGGAATGCCGAGCCGCTTTAACTGCGCGCCCGGGCCGATGCCCGACAGCATCATGATCTGCGGCGAGTGGTAGACGCCGGCGCTGAGGACGACTTTGTCCGCGGTTACGCTCTGTTCCTCGCCGTCCCTGCGATAGCGCACGCCGGTGATACGCTTGCCGTTCACGATCAGTGAATTCACCGGCGCTTCGTCGACGATCGTCAAGTTGCTTCGGCTGCGCGCCGGATCGAGGTACATCACCGTCGCCGACAGGCGCTTGCCGTCCTTGCTGTTGCGCGCTACCGGCGCGACGCCGACCGGATTGGCAATGTTTTGGTCAAGGAAGCGCGGCACTCCGAGCTTGTCGAGGGTTTCGAGCAACGCCGTTTCCTGTTCGCCGAGCGCCACGTCGAACAAATGCTTGCGCTTGACGTAGACCGGCCCGGCGTTGCCATGGATCGGATCGTTGGGAAAATCCTGGTCGGCTTCCATACGTTTCAATACCGGCAAGACTTTGTCCCAAGTCCAATCGGGATTGCCCTGGGCCGCCCAGCTCTCCATATCCGCTTTGATCGGCCGCGGGATGGCCATCATGTTGACCGACGAGCCGCCGCCGGCGATGCGCCCGGCCAGCGAATAAAAATCGCTGCCGTCGTAGTTTCGTTTGGTTGGGTACATCTGAATGTACGGGCTTTCGAGCAAGACATAGGTGGTCTTCTCGGCGTCAGCGACGAAATCGGGAATCGGCCGCGGGTCCGGTCCGGCTTCGAGCAGCAAGACTTTGCGCTTCGGGTCTTCGGACAGCCGCGCCGCTAATACACAGCCAGCGGAACCGCCGCCGACAACGATGATGTCGTAATGATTAGACATGGGGAACTCCTGTGATTGGCTCGTTGAAGCTGTCCAGTACGTTTAGAACCTCGACGCGTACTTTGGCAAGACCCGAGCGCTATCCGTGCAAACGTTTTCGAATCCACAACGGATTTCTCCGGCAATCCAGCACGGCGTGGACGCGGATCAAATCGTCATGCACGTAATAGTAGATCGCAAACGGAAAGCGCTTGGACAAACTACGATGGTAACCGTAGACAATTTGGTGGATGCCGGCGAAGAGAAGCAGGGAATCGATGTCAGAAAATAGACAGTCTAAAAAGTAGGAGCCGACGCCCGCCTGGCGGGTTTCGTAGAAGCGGAAGCCCTCGATCAGGTCATCTTGGGCCGCGTCGAGGATTTCGATTCTCACCGGATCTTGTTACGAATCTCGGCCTTGGCGTTCTCCCAATCCTGGAACTTAGCCGATCCTTCGGCGACCTGTTGGCGGCGATCGTCGAGTACTGCTTCATGCCACTGCGGTGACTCGATGGCTTCCGGCGAGCGTGTGAGATCGTCCCAGAGTAACTCCATCGCGGAAAGCTTCTCTTGGAGCGTCATTTCTTTCAGCGGTAGGGATTTAGACATGGTTCGCAGTATAGCTCAGAGCTTATTTGAAGCAAAACAAGAATCTGGGACCTTAAGAGCTGAGGCTTGCAGTTCCTTGGGTGCCGATGATTCGAATAAACCACTTGGGCTTCATTCTGCCGAAGTCGGTTCGAAGGTGCTGACGCAAGCTCTTTTTGGGGTCCATCACGTAGGCCTGTCCGCCTTCGCGGACAAACACTGCCCAATGCCAAAATGGGCGACCTTTCACGACATGCCATTTGAGAGCTAGCAAAGCGAGATTGGGAAGTCTGTCCCACGACCTGAATGGAATTTCGCTTGGACCGGCTTTCACGCCAAAGTGCTGAAGTAGTTTGCGCACATGGACAGTATCGGACCAGAGCCGTTGATCGTCGGCAAAGATGCCCAGCGAATTGGCCTGGGATTTTGCGCGCCCATAGGAAATCCCGACTATCGAAGCGACGCTGGCGATGGCGCAGCCCGTGGGTTCGAGTTGAACGACTGGTTTCATATCGTGTTCATGACGAGCCGGTCTACTCATCTCTCTTGAAATCCAACATCCCCTGAAACTCCAGCCCTTCGATCTCTTGCAGCGTTCTTCCGGCGATGCCTTGGAGGTCGCCGTACATTCCCACCGTCGCTTGCATGACCCGGTCGATCTGTTCTTCGCGCTTGGCCCATTGGCGGGTGATGGCTTTTTTCTCCCGGTCCAAATCTTCTTTCATGCTTGAGAATGCTTCAACGATCGCTTGAACCCGTTGGCGGAAGCGCGGGCCGGTGAGATAGCCGTAGACCATTTCCATTTTGGTCTGCTGGCCTTCGCTGGCTTGGCGGGCGGCGGCGACTTCGATCAAAGACTGGCGCAGCGACAGCGCCACCGGCAGGGCGACTTTGGGGTCGGCGACCCAGACGCCGTCGACGAAGCCGAAGGTGTCGACCTCCTTTGGCAGCGCCTGGCTGATGATGACGGCGATCTCGGCTTTTGCCGCGCGCTGGTCTTCGCGCAGTTTGGGCAGCCAGCCGTCGCTCCAGTTTTTGGTCCGCTTCGATTCCCACAGAATGGTGCCGCATATTTGGTTGGTCGGACCGACGACACGGTGCAGGACATCGCCGCCGAACTCGCCCTTGGGCACCGGTTGGATGGTGTCGCGCGGGAACTTTGCCGTAAGTAAAGCTTCAAGTTCAAGCTCCTGAACTTCTCCTTGAAGTTGCTGCGAGCCTTGTTCGGCGCGGCGCTTGAGATCCTCGATCTGCTTTTGCATGGCGGTGATGGTTTGGTCTTTTTCCATCACCTTGAATTTCAATTCTTCCTCGGCTTCTTTTTTGGCTTTTTCACGTTCGCTGCCGAGGTTGGCTTGGACGCGCTTGGCGATGGTCAGTTCCAACTCGCGTTTGGCGTCGTCCAGTTCGCGCTCCTTGCCGATCAGTTCGGCCTGCGCTTGCTGCGCCTCGGCGAGCTTGGCGTCCCGTTGTTTCAATACTTCTTGCAGCGTGCTGATCTCTTTCACTTTCTGGTTGAGGTCGTTGCCGAGCAGTTGCTTAGCTTTCTGCTGCTCTTCGGCGGCGATGCGGCCGCGCTCTTGTTGGACTTTGGCGGCGACCTGCTGGTCGAGGTTGGCTTTGGCTTTTTCTATCGATTCCGCCCGCTCGCTCAACGACTGCTCGCGCTTGGCCATGTCGGCGTCTTTTTGCGCCAGCCGTTGCTCGAACTGTTTTTTGATATCGGCGAGCAACGGCGCGGCGAGGGATTCGGTCAGTTTGATTTCAGTTTTGCACTGCGGACAGACAACTGTGGGTTCGGCCATGGAGACTCCTGGGAACGTGATCGTGGCTCGTGATCGTGTTCGGTTTCGGATCAGAGTAACGAAATTGCGGCAAAGTGCAAAGCGAAAGGGGAATGGAGTATTGAGTGTTGGAGTGTTGGGCGGCCCGCCCGATGCGAATTGCTTGCGGCGTCAGTTTTTCTTCGCTTCGCCCGTCGCCTTGTCGATCAATTCCTCCACCGGCTTCATGTTCATCCAAGTGGGGTTCCACATCTCCAGATATTTGACGCCGTCTTTACGGCGCATGAGTGGGTTCACGTCGGCTTTCGGGATGTCGATGCGCAAGGAGTCGGTGCTGCCGGCGTTTTCGCCGTCCCGTTGCAGTGCGATTTGGCCGTCGCGGGAAAGTAGCCAGTTGAGGAGTATCTTGGCGGCGTTGGGATGGGCCGGTTTGTCCATCAGCGCATAGGCGCCGCCGATGGCGTCGAGCCCTGGCGCTTCTTTCCAAGCGCCGGTGTCGAGCACTTGGACCGACAAGCCTTGGCTTTTGGCGTTGAGGGTGTCGTCGGACTGGCTAAAGAGATAAATCGCGAAGCGTTTTTGCGCCAGCCAGTCGGTGGCCTGGCGGTAGTCGCGCGAGTAGGTGATCTCCATCTCGGTTAATAACCGGCGCAAATACTTGGGGCCGAGTTCCGGGTGGTGGTAGAGAAAGCGCGCGCCGTTGCGCCCTTCGCCGGTTTTGGGATCGGTGGCGACGATCTTGCCCTTCCACTTTGGGTTCAAGACATCGGCGAAGGATTTGAAATCCGCCGGGCTCGCCAAGCCGGAATGGTAGCTGGCGAAACGTTCGTAGATGCTGGCGGCGGGGATGATTAAGTATTTGCTTTCTGGATCGGAGTAATGGTGTTTGCCTTGCCACCATTTCGACAGCTCTTTTACTTCCGGCAATATCAGCGCCGCGTCCACCGGCTGGAGCACCTTGGCGCGGTAAAACGTATGCGCCGAGCTCAAGCCAAAGCGGATCACATCGGCCAAATATTTGCCGCCGCGCCGCTCGGCCATAATGCGCGACACCAGCTGGGTGCAGGACTGCGAGACACTGACCAGCTTGATCTTGGGAAAACTTTTTTGAAACTCTTTGAGATAATCGTGGCTGCCGCAGCCGGAGTAGACCACTTGGCCTTCCTGCTCGGCGGCCTTGAGAGTGCGCTCCCATTCGGCTTGCCAGCCATCTTGGGCGGAAAGTGATCGGACCGATCCGACCGATAGGACCAATCCGATCAAAAGCCAGCGGCGCATCATGAGCGACCCGATCAGCTCGCGCTCAGCCGGAAAAATTCCATGGCGTTGCCGCAGGTCATTTTGTGCTTGTCTGGTTCGGATACGCCGGCGAAGTTTTTGTCGATGATCTTGAGCGAGTCGGGCCAGTCGGACTCTTGATGCGGGAAGTCCGAGCCCCACATGAGCCGGTCGACGTTGATCTTGTCGCGCAGCTCAACGCCGACGCGGTCGAACTGAAAGCCCCAATAACAAAACTCGCGAATGTATTCGCTCGGCGGCCGCTTGAGCGGTTTGAACCCCAGCAAGCGCTCGGCCCAGCGGTGATGACGGTCGTAGCGCACGTCGGCGCCCTGGAGGAAGAACGGAATCCAGCCGATCTGATTTTCGGCGAAGAAGACGCGTAACGAGGGAAAGCGGTCGAACACACCGGACAACACCCACTGGACGGCGGGAATTGAACCGTTGCCGCGCTGCGGCCCGAAGCGGCCGACCTGGTCGACCAGATCATGGGTTAACTGCTTCATGATCTCTTCATCTTCCTTCGGGTATTTGAACAGCGGCCCCTTGCGCGGCCCGGTGCGGTCAAGGTCGACGTGCACGCTCACTGGCATGTCGAGCTCCAAGCTGCGCGCCCAGAAACGGTCGTCAGCTTCCGACGGATAGGCGTTGCCGCTGGGAAAACCTTGCAGCAGGACGGTCTTGAAGCCGGCCTTGCTGCAATATTCCAATTCACCGATGACATCGTTCAGCTCACAGCCCAGCGGCAGGATGCCGACACCGAGCAAGCGTTGAGAATTCACCGCGCAGTATTCTTCGGCGAGCCAGCTGTTGTAGGCGCGTACTAAAGATTTATAGGCGTCGTTGTCGTCGACCCGGCGCCAAAATTTTGGCCCGCCTTGTTGCGATGGAAACAGCACCTCGGCGTCGATGCCGTCGCGGTCTTGTTCTTGGATGCGCTGCTGTGGACTGCCGGTGCCAGGCGTGCCTTCGTAACGGCCGCCAAAGGGGACGTAGAGATCGCGTCCTTTGCCGCCGTAGAGATCCGCCGCCGCCGCGCCGCGTTTGATGCTGTCGCCGATACACCAAGTGTCGCTGCCGTCGGCTTGGCGCACCAAGCGCGGCGCTTGGTCGCGATACTTGGCTGGCACCCGGCCGAGCCAATGCTTCGAGTCGATTTCCAAATGGGAGTCGCCGGAGATGTAACGGTATTGCATGGTGGTTTCGATGACCTCGCCGCCGATAGTAGCCAAAACGCCCGTGTCTTCCAAGCGCTCGGCGCGTTGCTAATCGGCTGGACAACGCGAAGCTTTCTACGGTAGAGCTAAATCCATGGCCGGTATGAGGAGTCTCCGTGAAAATATTTAAACAAATTGCGCTTGGCGCGATAGTAACAACCCTTTTCTGGGGCGGCATCGTTTGGGCGCAGACGTCAGCTCAGAAAATCAACGTCAGCATGTCGAGCACCGGCATGCCGTCGATTCAACTGTTCATCGCCCGTGAGAAGGGTTTCTTCCGTGAAGAGGGCTTCGATCCCCAGCTGATCCGCATGAGCGCCAATGCGGCGATCGCCGCTGGGGTCGCCGGCGATCTCGATGCCTTGGGCTCGGTGGGTAGCGCGATCCGTGGCATCATGCGCGGCGCGCCCTTGCGCGTGGTCTCCGTCGATCTGCGCCGGCCGATATTTTGGCTGGTCTCCCGGCCGGAGTATCGCAACGCCAAAGAATTGAAAGGCAAGGCGCTGGGCATCGCGACGATCAACGGCAGCCAACATTCCGCCGCCAGAAAGATGCTCGCCCTCCATGGCGTCGATTCGGACAAGGAGCTGACCTTTGCCCAGGTCGGCGACGAGGCGACGCAATTACAGGCATTGATCAGCAACTCGATTCAAGTCGCTGGCTTGACACCGCCCTATGTGTTTCTCGGCCGGGATAAATTCAAAATGAATGTCTTGGAGAGCTCCATCGATAAGTTCGCCAGCATCCAGCAGGGCATCGGCGTGCAGACCAAGTTCGTCGCCGAATCGCCGGATTGGTTGCGCCGGCTGTTGCGGGTCAAGGCCAAGGCGGCGCGCTTCTTTCACGACAACGAGAAAGACACCGCCGAAATCCTCGCGCGAGTTTGGAAGGTGGATTTGCCCACCGCCACCGAATGGTACCGGCGCTGCAAGCCGGCGTTTACGCCCACCGGCATTCCCACCGACGATGAAATCAAAGAGTTCCTCGCCGAGGAAGCGGCAGCGCTGAAGCTGGGCGAGACCGTGGCGCCCAGTCGGATCTTCGATTTCACTTTGCAGCGGGCGGTTAACAAGGAACTAGGGATCAAGGGCTAATATTACCGTTGGCGGTTCAAGGTCGGGAAAGCCATATCTTATGAAACCACTAGCGCAGATCAGAGCCGATGTCATCGGTAGCCTGCTTCGGCCGGCGCCGGTCAAACAGGCCTACGCCGATCATGACGCGGGAACAATCACCGCTGCCGAACTCCGGCGCATTGAGGACGAAGCCATCGGCCACGCGGTGAGGCTGCAAGAAGCGATCGGCTTGGAAGTGGTCACCGACGGTGAGTTTCGCCGGCTCAACTTCCAGGACAGTTTCTCGGCTTCGGTCAGCGGCTTCGACGCGCGAGTGGCGAATCTGTCCTTCGTCGAGAGTCTGTCGCGCGAGGGCAAGCCGTTACAGCGTTGGGACCCGTACCATGTCGCCGACGGCGCGCCGATCTTGCAGCGCCGGCCGGTGTCGCAGAAGCTGCGGCTGATCCGCAATCTGCCGTTGGAAGAATATTCGTTCGTTAGCAGCGTGGCGACGCGGCCGGCCAAGGTGTCGCTGGTCGGGCCTGACCGGATTTCCCAGCGCTTCGATTATCAGAACTCCAAGTCGGTTTACTGGAGCATGGAGGATTTCGTTGCCGATGTCGCACATATCGAGCGCGAGATGATTCGCGCCCTGGCCGACGCTGGCTGCCGTTATGTGCAAATCGACGCGCCGAGCTACACCGCATATGTCGACGCGCCGTCGCTGGACGAGATGAAAGCGCGCGGCGAAGATCCGGTGAAAAATCTCACCCGCTCCATCGCCGCCGACAATGAAATCCTCCGGCTGTTCGACGAGGTCACCTTCGGCATTCATCTCTGCCGCGGCAACCAGCGCAGTATGTGGCACCGCGAGGGCAGCTACGACGCCATCGCCGAGTTGCTCTTCACCGGACTGCACCATGACCGGTTCTTGCTCGAATACGACAGCCCGCGCGCCGGCACCTTCGCGCCGCTGCGTTTTGTGCCCAAGGGCAAGGTGGTGGTGCTTGGCTTGGTCAGCACCAAGGTGCCGGAGATCGAAAGCGTCGATGAGCTCAAGCGGCGCATCGAAGCCGCGGCCAAGTACCTGCCGCTCGATCAACTGGCGATCAGCCCGCAATGCGGCTTCGCCTCCGACGTGGTCGGCAACCTGGTCAGCGAGGATGATCAGAAGCGGAAGCTTGAGGTAGTAGTTGAGACTGCCCGGCAGGTGTGGGGATAGGATTTCACCACGAAGGCACGAAGAGCACGAAGTTCGTAAGGAAAGTATCCGAACCCTTCGTGTCCTTCGTGCCTTCGTGGTGAATAGTTCTTCACAGTAACCCTGGAAGATTCAAAAATAGATAGAGATGCTCACACCCATGGCGAAACCATTTCGCGCGGACAATATCGGTAGCTTGTTACGGCCAGCTGAATTGTTGGAGGCGCGGGCGGCGTTGCGCGAGGGGCGCATGGAGGCGGCGCGGGTGCGCGAGATCGAGGACCGGGCGATTCTGAAGGCGCTGGAGATCCAAAAGGCCACCGGCATCGATGTCGTCACCGACGGCGAGTATCGGCGGGATATTTTTACCGCCGATATTACGAAGGCAATTGACGGCCTGGTGCCGGGAAAGCCGGTGGTCAAGTTCGAGTGGCGCGGCAAGGGCAAAGAGCTGGCATCCGAATCAAAGGAAGGCAATCTCCAGTACATCGTCGGCGCCAAGCTCACAAGAAAAGGGCGCTTCACGCCTAACGAGGCGCCGTTTTTGCGGCAACACGCGCCGGGACCGTTCAAGGTCTGCACGCCGGCGGCGATGCAGCATGCGATCATGCGCTACCGGCCGGGCCTGTCGGATAAATTTTATCCGACCGTGCATGACATGCTCCAGGATGTCGCCGCGATCATGCGCCAGGAAGTCCAAGCGCTCATCGACGAGGGGGCGTCCTACGTGCAGCTGGACGCGCCGTCCTACTCCAACTTCTTCGACCAGAGCCGGCGCGCGGTGTTGCAGCAGAACGGCATTAACTTAGATGAAGCGCTGGACGCCGCCATCGCGGCCGACAATGCCATGATCGACGGCATTAAGCGCCATAGCGATGTCGCCATCGGCATTCATTTCTGCCGCGGCAACAAGCGCAGCGCCTGGGGCGCCGAGGGCAGCTACGAACCGATCGCCGAGAAGGCTTTTGGCTTGCTCAAGATGGACCGCTATTTGCTCGAGTTCGACAGCGAGCGCGCCGGCGGCTTCGAGCCGCTGCGCTTCGTGCCTAAAGGGAAGACCGTGGTGCTTGGGCTGATTACGACCAAAGAACCGGCGCTGGAGTCCGAAGACGAACTTCTGCGCCGCATCGAGCAGGCGCAGAAATACGTCGCGCTGGAGAATCTCGCGCTTAGCACTCAGTGCGGTTTCGCCTCGGCGGCTTCAGGGAATTTGATCACTTGGGACGATATGCGGCGCAAGCTGGAGCTGGTGGCGAAGCTGGCGCGGCGGGTGTGGGGGTAAATTGCTGAAGGTTCAAGTCGCTCAGAACGTTCAATTCGTTTTCGGACTTTTGACGCCAAGCGCTGGACAAGTTGTTGGGTTCCGGTTTAAAAATGCTGCAAGGCCGTAAGTAAATTAATTTGGAGGAAGTTAAATGACGCAGGTTGTGGGCAAGTCGACGCCGAGAGTCGAAGGCGTGGCGAAAGTGACTGGGCAGGCGCAGTACAGCGCCGATTTAAAATTGCCGGATACCCTATGGGGTCGTATCCTCAGGAGTCCGGTGCCCTACGCGAAAATCAAACGCATCGACACCAGCAAGGCCGAACGGGCGCCGGGCGTCAAAGCGGTGCTGGTGGGTTCCGAAGTGACGGGATTGCGCATCGGCCGGTGTATCTACGACACGCCGGTGCTGGCTGACGGTTTGGTTCGGTTCATTGGCGAGAAAGTCGCCGCGGTGGCCGCCACCAGCAAGCTGGAGGCGGAGGCGGCGCTGGAATTGATCGAAGTTGAGTACGACGAGATGACGCCGGTGCTCGATCCCGAAGCGGCGCTCAAAGACGACGCCACGGTGCTCCATCCCGATTTACTTTCGTACAAAGGCTTGCCGGTGCCGGTGGAGAAGGCCGGCAACATGTTCGCCTATCTCAAGTGGGGCAAGGGCGATGTCGAAGCCGGCTTCAAGCAGGCCGACGTGATCGTCGAAAATACCTTCACCACCCAGGTGACCCATCAGTCTTACCTGGAACCGCACTCCTGCGTCGCGGACGCCCATGCCGATGGCAGCGCGGATTTTTGGACCTGCAGCAAGACGCCGTTCGCGGTGCGCGGCCAGGTGTCGAACTGCATCGGCATCGCCAAGGAAAAATTGATTTTCCACCCGATGCATATCGGCGGCGACTTTGGCGGCAAGGGCGGCTTCATGGATGTGGCGTTGGCTTACTTCCTGTCGAAGAAGGCCGGCAAGCCGGTGAAGATGGTGATGGATTATACCGAGGAGTTAACCGCCGGCAATCCGCGCCACGCGTCGATCATCAAAGTTCGCACCGGCGTCAAGAAGGACGGCACCATCACCGCGCATCATCTCGACTTTCTCTTCGACAGCGGCGCCTATGCGTCGATGAAGCCGGCCGGTTACTTGATCGGCGCATCGACCTGCGCCGGGCCCTACAAGATCGCCAACTGTTTGATCGAAGAGCGGATGGTTTATACCAACAAAATTCCCTGCGGCCATATGCGCGCGCCGGGCGATCCACAAGGCTTCTTCGCCAACGAGAGCCAGTTGGACATGGTCGCGCGCAAGCTTGGCATGGACCCGGCCGCGTTCAAGCGCAAGAACATGCTCCATGACGGCGACGAGACCCCCATCGGTGGCCATATCTCGCATATCCGCGGCGATGAAGCGCTGGATAAGGCGATTCAAATGGCCGGCTACGGCAAGCCCAAGCCAAAAAATGTCGGCCGCGGTTTGGCATTTTCCGAATGGAGCCCGAGCGGCGGGGAGGGCAACGTCTTCGTCACCATCGAAGAAGACGGCAAGGTGAAAATCATCTCGCCGGTGGTCGACCAGGGCGCCGGCGTGTTGACGGTGATCGTCGAAGTGGTCGGCGAGGAGCTGCAAGTGCCGGCCGACGAGATCGAGTTGAAACAGGTCGACAGCACCATCGTGCCGAGCGACGGCGGCGTCGGCGGCAGCCGGGCGACCCGGGTCTACGGCAACGCGTCATTCGAAGCGGGGGTGAAAGCGCGCGAAGAACTGTTCCTGTTCGCCGGTCAAGCGTTGGAAGTGGACCCTAAAGAATTGATGACCGATCGCGGCCTGATCTGGCACAAGCCGTCCAAGCGCAAGATGAGTTTCGCCCAAGTGATCAAGTTCAAGGGCGCGCCGATCTACGTGCGCGGCTATTACAAGAGCGCGGAGAAGTCGCACGACACTTCGGTGTCGGCGCAGATCGCCGAAGTCCATGTCGATCCGGAGACCGGCCAGGTGACGTTGCGCAACATGACCTCGGCGCATACCACCGGCAAGGTGATCAATCCCTTGATGCATCAGGGCCAGGTGGAGGGCGGCGTGGTCTTCGGCCTCGGCTACGCCCTCACCGAAGAAGTGCAGTTCGACGACGGCGGTAAGATCACGACGTCCAACTTCGGCGAATTCAAGATTCCCAACATCACCGACATTCCGCCGCTGAAAACTCACGTGTCGGAAAGCGTGCCGGTCGGGCCGGGACCGTATAACAGTCTAGCCATCGGCGAAGTGGCCAACACGCCGACCGCGGCGGCGGTGGCCAACGCGGTGGAGGATGCCTGCGGCGTGCGGATTACCGATCTGCCGGTGACTTCTGAGAAGGTGTACGCGGCGCTGAGGGCGCGGGCATGATTTAACTGTTTCGGGTTCCGGGTTCCGGGTTCAGGGTTAACCCGAAAGTCGAAACCCGTAACTCGAAACTCTGCAAATGGAGGCACCCATGGCTGAATCATTGCGTTACTACATCGCTCACAACGGTGGGCTCAAAGTTATGGAGCACCGCGCCGGTTCGATGCAGCCCGTCGCCGAGCATTTTCCCGGCGTGACGCTGGAGCATATCATCGGTGGCATCAAGAAGCCGGAGGTGGTTTTCGCCGCCGTGGCCTTCGACGGTGGTTATCGTTCGGAAGACGCCGGCAAGAGCTGGACGAAAATCATTGACGGCGACGCGCGCACCTTCACCATCGATCCCCATGACGAGCGGGTGGTCTACCTGGGCATTGGGCCGATCCGGTTGTTTCGCAGCGAAGACGGCGGCAAGAAGTTCGAGCCGCTCGACAGCATGCTCGACTTTGGCCCCGAGGTGACGAAAAAATGGGGCGTGCCGGCGCAGTTGACCGGCGTCGAGTTTCCTCATGTGCGCCATATTTTTATCCATCCCGACGATCAGAATTTAATTTACGTCCTGCTCGAGCATGGCGGCGTGTTGCTGAGCCGCGACCGCGGCAAAACTTGGTACGACCGCAGCGTCGGCATCGATTATGTCGACATGCATTACATCGAAAATCTGCCCGGCAGCAAAGAGCGCTATTTCGTCTCGTCGGCGCGCGGCTTTTTCCGCACCGACAATGGCGGTGAGCATTGGCGCCGTGCGGAGACCGGCATGCCCTGGGCCTACACCGAAATGCAGAGTTACTCCCATGAATGGCACTTCATGCCCGGCGGGCGCATGGTGCTATGCGGCGGTAAAGGTTCGCCCGGCGTGTGGCGGCGCGACAAGCACTCGCCGTTGGGCCACATTCTTCTCAGCGACGACTATGGCGAGAACTGGCGCATCTCGACTAAAGGGTTGGCAAAGGAGAATGAATGGATGCCTTGGGTGCTGCTGCAGCATCCCACCGACAAGAACGCGCTGTTCGCCGGCATGGGCGACGGCGCCCGCGGCTACGGCTTCGACGCGCGCATCAGCGGCAAGGGGGCGTTTTATGCGAGCCGCGACCGCGGCGACTCCTGGGAGCCGGTGTTGAAGGATACGCCGTCGGTGTTGACGGCGTGGGTGGCGGCGAATTAGTGGAATTTAACCACAAAGAGCACAAAATATAATTCTCGGATTCGGAAATTTGGCCGCAAAGAACGCAAAGGCCTCAAAAAATCGGAATCGCATTTGGGCGACCGGCGGGTCGCCCTTGCTTTTATCGCAATGAAACTACGAATAATCGTATTAGCTCTGATTCTTCTGGCGACAGCATCTTCCGCTCGAGCCCAGCAGAAGGTCCGCTTCAATTGGGGCGCCATCAGCGGTGTCATGAGCGCTGTCTGGGTGGCCCAGGAAGAGGGGCTGTTTAAAAAGCATGGCCTCGATTTGGAGCTGATTCATATCGCGTCTACTTCGCGGGCGATTCAGTCGATGCTGTCGGGGGAGATTCACTACACCACGGCGGATGCGCTCAACAGCATTCAAGCGGTCGGCGCCGGCGCCGACGTGGTGATGTTTTGCGAGGGCATCAACCGCTTTGTCTTTTCGATCATGGCGCGGGGCGACGTGAAGCGACTTGCGGATTTAAGAGGCAAAAAGATCGGCATCACCCGCATCGGTTCGTCGACCCACACGGCGGTGCTGTTCGCGGTCAACAAAGCTGGATTAGCTCCCACTGACGTTTCCATGCTGCAGTTGGGCGAAGTGCCCAACATCCTGACCACGCTGCTCGCCGGCCAGATCGATGCCGGAGCGTTGTCGCCGCCGACCAATAGCCGGGCCAAGAAGGCTGGGCTGTTCGAACTGCTCAACCTCGGCACCGATGGCCCGGAGTATCCATCGACGGTCATCGCCAGCACGCGCGCCTACGTCAAAGCCAATCCCGACAACACCCGGCGCATGGTGCGCGCGCTCGGCGAGGGGCTGCATATCTTCAAGACCAGTAAGCAATTGGGCATCAAAGCGATTCAGAAGTATGCCCGTTTGACCGACGCCGAGATTCTCGACGACACCTACACGCAATTTCGCGACGCTTTCGATGCGATTCCGTATGTCAGCCGAACCGGGATCAACACGTTGCTCGCCAGCCTGGGCGAAAAAGATCCGAAGATTCGCGCGCTCAAGTATGAAGATGTCGCCGACATGCGCTTTGTCGTGGAAGTTGAAAAAGAGGGGTTCTTCAAACGGCTGAAATAACCGGGCAAAACGTTTCGAAGCAGCGGAGGCAAAGCATGAGAGCAAGATTGTCGTAGATGGTGTCGATCACCCTGTTGGTCATGATATCCGCGATGGAAGAAAGTGGGGCGCAGATGAAGAAGATCCGCTTAAGTGTTTTTCGCATCGACGCCGCCACGGTTGTCGCGCGGTCCCAGGGCTTGTTCGCCGCCGAAGGGCTGGAGGTCGAGGCGACGGTGACGCCGAACTCGACGGATCAGATGCGCGGCATCAGTCAGGGCGAGTACGACATGGTCTCGACCGCCTTCGACAACGTGCTCGCCTGGTCGGGGCGTGAGGGGACGGAGATCGTCACCATCGCGCAGATCTCAGACAAGACCGTGCTGCCGATTTATGTCCGGCCGGAAATCAAAGCTTGGAGTGATCTCAAGGGCAAGAAACTCGCCGCCGACGCCGTCGACACCGCCTTCGCCCTGGTACTGCGCCGGGTCTTGCTCGCCAACGGTTTGGATATGACCAAGGGCGATTATGAACTGGTCGCCTTGGGCGCCACTGGCGCGCGCTTGGATTCGATGATTAAAGGCGAGACCTTCGCCGGCGTACTGAACTCGCCCTTCGACTTGAAGGCCTTGGATGCCGGCATGAAGTTCATGGGGGACTCGAAAGAAGTCTTACCCGACTACCCCAACACAATCTTCGCCGTGGCGCGCGACTGGGGGCAGAAAAATCGCGACAGCGTGCTCGGCTTCCTACGCGCCTGGTTGAAGGCCGGCGCCTGGGTCAAAGTCCTGGCCAACCGCGACGCCGCGATCAAATTGGTCGGCGCCGAATTGAAGCTCAATCCCAAACAAGCCACCGATAGCGTCGACGAGCTGTCGACTACCGGCAATTTGAACTTGCCGGGTTTGCAGGTCGTGCTCGATCTGAGAAATCAATTTGGTTTCAAACTACCGAAAGGCGACAAGCTGCCGGCCTATTACGATGGGCAGTTTATCGATGCGGCCAAGGGAAAATAGTTGTCAGTGGTCAGTTATCAGTTGACAGTTAAGTCCGAATCCAAACTGGCAACTGACTTCTGGCAACTGCCAACTACTCAGTAGCCAAACCCATACAGCCGCGCGCAGTTATCCCACAAAACTTTTCTTTTCATCGGTTCGCTGAAGGGCTGCTTTAAGAAGCTGTCGACCGCGTGGGGGTATTTGACGTCCAAGTGCGGGTAGTCGGTGGAGAAGACAATATTATTTTCGAGGCCGAACTCGGGGATGAATTTCGCCACATGTTCGTCGCACTCCACCGCGCCCCAACATTGGCGCTGGAAGTATTCCAGCGGCTTCAACTTCATCTGCGGATGCTCGGCGATGCCGGTGAGCTCGCCGTATTCCTCCATGCGCCAGAGCAGCCAGGGCAGCCAGGAGCAGTTACCTTCGAGGAAGGCGACCTTGAGTTTAGGGAAGCGCTCCATGACCCCGCCGTAGATCATGTCGCTACAGGCGAACATGTTGGCCATGGGAAACGATAGGGTGTTGAACATGGTGAAGCTCGGGATCAGTTCCGAGATCGCCGGCTGCGGCAGATAGACCCGGCCGGCTTCGTGAAAGCCGATCGGGATATTGAGCTTCTGGCATTCCTCCCAGAGCGGATCGTAGTAGGGATCGCTCCACATTTTGCCATTGACATGGTTGGGCCGCATGAGCACGCTCTTGAAGCCCAGCTCTTTGACGCAGCGCCGGGTTTCTTCGACCGCGGCGGAAATATTGTGCGGCGCGACGATGCCGGCGCCGAACATGCGCTCGGGGGCGACCTTGCAGAAGTCGAACATCCAGTCGTTATAGGCTTTGGCGATGGCGGCGGCGAGATCGGGATCGAGGCCGTCGACGGCGAGGACGAACAGGCCGCGGCTCGGATAGAGAATCGCCACGTCCAAACCCTCTTTGTCCATGGCGCGGACTTGCGCGACGTTGTCGAAGTCGCGCGCTTCTTCTTCCTGATAGCGGGTGTTCAAGATTTTCTCGCGCAGCGGGCGGAGCTCAGGATTGGGCCGCGGTGTCGGCTTTGGCATCACCTTGCCGTCGACTTCGACACCCAGGTCGCGTTTGTGCCGGTTCAAACCGATGGGCGCGCGGTCGAGATATTTCTTGTCGATATACTTCTGCCACAGATCGCAGGGCTCCATGACGTGCATATCCGAATCCATCGCTTTGTAACCGTTCTTCATGTTTCGCTCCTCAGGAAATATTCGCGGTAGTCCATCGAATAACAAAGGGTTGGGCGGGTGTCAATTTGATCGGCGGTCGGAAATGTTCGGAAAAGATATTCTCCCGCAAAGACGCAAAGGCGCAAAGTTCGGAAAATCTGAAAAAAGATCGGAGACCCCACGCCTTCCCGTTCGTGCCCCCTCGCCCATTCCGATGGGAGAGGGTTGGGGTGAGGGCGATTCCTAGCTCCCCCAAATATCCGCCGCCACATACTGAGAGAAGTACAGGATAGGAAGAATGGAGGAGCGTTGGGTTACGCTTCGCTAACCCAACCTACGGGATTGGAATCGGAAGCGGGGTTGCGCAGGCGCGAACTGACGGTCACAAAAAAAACGCGCACCCGGCGGGAGTGCGCGTCTTTTATGCTTGCCGGTTATTGGACTACTTGGCCGCGCGCGTCGCGCTGAGTTTGGCGGCGCCGCCATTGAGTTCCAGGTTATTGCCTTGAACCGTGCCGGTGTAATTGACTCCAGCGCCGGAGACGCTGATCTGTTCGCCGTTCAGTTTTCCGTTGATCGGCGTGATCACGTTGCCGTTCTTGATCGTGCCGGTGATCATCTGGAAGGTTTGTTTGAGCGAGATTTCTCCCGTGGCGGTTTTCCAGGTGCCTTCGGCCTTGGCCGGGACGATCCACAAATGGGCGGTACACCAGTTGGTGCAGCCTTCGACTTTTTCGGTCTGGTCGGGTTTCCAGTCTTCCATATCGAAGGAGTTCGACACGATGCGCGTGCCGGGTTTGAGGCCGAGGATTTTCGGCCGTAGCTTCAGATTGATGCTCGGCAGCAAGAACATGGTGATGACTTGCGCCTGGGAAAAGTCGCTTTCGAACAGGTCGGCCTTCATGAAGCTCGCTTTATCGCTGACGCCTTCTTTGGCCGCGGCTTTTTTCGACAGCTCGACCATGTCGGGGTTGTACTCGATGCCCAACGCCTTGGAGCCTTTCTTGGCGGCGGTGATGACCGTGCGGCCGTCGCCCGAGCCGAGATCGATGACGTAGTCTTTGGGCGTGACCTTGGCCATCTCCAGCATCTTATCGACCAGCGACTGCGGCGTCGGCACCCAGACGACATCTTTACCGGCTTGGCCGACCTCAGGCTGAAAATCCTTCGCCGGTTGGGCGAAGCTGACATTGCCGGTGACATTGATGATCAACGCGGCGCTGACGAATACACTCGCGGTTAAATTTTTGAAATCCATTTCGATCCTCCTTAGCGCGAAAATATAGCAGGCGAATTTAGAATAGTGGAGGGGCGCGGGTGAATTTATTTTGTCCGCGAATGTGCGATCGGATTATTCAACCAAAAGTCTTCATGGGCTGACGCTCGCCACCACAAGATGAAAGTTACTGGCGTTGGCAGAATGTTGTACTCTCTTACGAATCGTCATTCCCGCGCAGGCGGGAATCCAGGTTTATTGTGCGATGAATTAGCCTGGATACCCGCTTTCGCGGGTATGACGGAACCCCGGAGGTGCCTATTCGTTGTACGGTTTGTCCGACCACATGAATTTTCTAAGCCCAGGAACTCGGACATCGATATTCCGAAACCTTCGTGCTCTTCGTGCCTTCGTGGTGAGAATTTCTTTCGCTCAGGTCCAGTCTACTTGCGCGTCGCTGTCCACTTGGTGCCGGCTTTGACCATGCCGTCGATGCTGTTGCCCATCACATGGCCGCTGTATTCGGCGCCGCCGGCGCTGAAGTTGATATGTTCGCCGTTGAGTTTGCCGGTGACGGGAGTCTCGGCGCCGCCGGCTTTCAAGGTTCCGGTGATGTTCTGAAAGGTCTGTTTGAGTGTCAGCTCGCCTTGGGGCAGCGTCCAGGTGCCTTGGACTTTTGCCGGGACGATCCATAGATGGGCGGTGCACCAGGAGTTGCAACCCGGTAGGCTGGCGGTTTCGTCCGGTTTCCAATCGCTCATGTCGAAGGTGTTCGAAACGATGCGCGTGCCAGGTTTCAAATCAAGAATCTTTGGCCGCAGTTTCAGATTGATGCTCGACAGCAAAAACATCGTGATCACCTGGGCCTGGGAGAAGTCGCTCTCGAAAAGGTCGGCTTTGACGAAGCTCGCCTTGTCGCTGACGCCTTCTTTAGCGGCGGCCTGCTTGGACAGCTCGACCATGTCCGGGTTGTACTCGATGCCGAGCGCTTTGGAGCCGCGTTTGGCGGCGGTGATCACCGTGCGGCCGTCGCCGGAGCCCAGATCGATGACGAAATCTTTCGGCGTCACTTTAGCCATGTCGAGCATCTTGTCGACCAACCCTTGCGGTGTCGGCACCCAGATGACGTCTTTGCCGTCCTGGCCGACCTGGGGTTGGAACTCTTGGGCGGCGATGGCGCGTGGCGCCGGCGCGGCGGTGAGCAGGGCGATGGCCAGACTTACGGCAAGAGTACGAATCAAGGCTGTGGTTTTCATTTGCGTTCCTCCAAAACAAATTGTTGTCGATCGGTATTTAGCAAAGTGTCGCACTGCATACGCTAGGGCGCGCCGATTGTCCAGAAATCTCGCCGCGCTGACAAAATTTATCGATAGAGCTTGGCGTAAAAACCGCTGTCGTCGAGCTCCTTGACGAAGCGGGTGTCGATGAAGTCGTCCGGCTTCGAGTTGGCCGCCTCAGGCGAGCTCTTGGCGAGAAAGTCGATCAGGGTCTGAATCCCGGCTTTACTCGGGTAGGGAATTTTCGGGGTCGCCTTGAGCACGACTTCGGTATAGGCCTCGCGAATCGCTTTCTCGTCGCCCTGCAAATATTTGCGCATGATCCTTTGCGTGCTCTCGGCGCTAGTATGAATGAAATGATTGCCTTCCGAATAGGCCAATGCGAAGCGGCGCAGCATGTCGGGTCGCTTGGTGATGAAGCTGCGCGTGGTGTAGACGCCGTTCTGCTGGTAGTTGATTTCAATATCAGCGAAGTTGCTGAGCACGCGGTAGCCCAACTCCTTGGCCTTCACCGTCTCCGGCGGGATCAACAGTGCGCCCTGCACCGAGCCGTTCACCAGGGCGGCGAAGCGCGCCGGCACCGAGCCCACCTGGACGATGTTCATTTCTTTATCGGGCTGGATGCCGAGTCTGGGTAGGACGAACATGGTGGCGGTATGATCGGCCGAGCCGATACGTGACACGGCGAAGCGTTTGCCCTTGAGATCGGAGATCTGCTTGATCGCCGGCGACACGATCAATTGGTAGGGAAAACGGTCGGCGCCGCCAAGAATAATATAGGTCCCCGAGCCGCGCATGTTGCTGGTGATCGAGCCGCCGACGCCGCCCTGGCTGATCGCGACTTCGCCCGACATCAATGCCGCCGCGCCCACCGGCGCGCCGCTGATGTAGACGAGCTCGATGTCGAGGCCATGCTTTTTGAAAAAGCCGGTGTCGAGCGGCACCCAGACGTTGACCTGGCTGGTGCTGATCGACGAGATCGCCACCCTGACTTTTTCCATCTGGCTCCGCGCTGGCGCGCCAATCGACACCAATGCCAATGTCAGACCCACACACCATAGCCGCCACACATAAGCTCGCTTCATCAATCATCTCCGATGCCGAATTGCGCACGCCGTTTGGGGAATTCATGACTGGTCAATCCTTGGGTTATCTTGGCCGGCTTGAGCTGTCAATAGGAAGTTGGTGTTGGCGTCACAGCTAGGGCGGTTCGGACTAGCGGTATAGCTGCTTGTAGAAGCCGCTATCTTCCAGCTCTTTGATGAAATGGCTATCGATGAAGTCATCCGGTTTCGCCGTCGCCAGCTCGGGCGTGGTCTTGACCATGAAGTTCATCAAGGTTTGCAGTCCGGCTTTGGTCGGGTAGGGGATTTTCGGCGCGGCTTTGAGGACCACCTCGGTGTAGGCTTCGTCGATCGACTTGTCATCGCCCTTCAAATATTTTTTCATGATCTGCTGGGTAGCTTTGGCATTGGTGTGGATGAAGTGAATGCCTTCGGAGTAGGCCATGACGAATTGGCGCAGGGCGTCGGCTTTGCGGGTGATTAAATTGCGCGTCGTGTAGATCGCGTTCTGCTGATAGTCGATGTCGATATCCATGAAGTTGGCCAGGACGCGAAACCCCAGTTCCCGCGCCTTGGTGGTTTCCGGCGGGATCAACAACGTCGCCGCCACCGCGCCACTGTTGAGGGCGGCGAAACGGCTCGGCACGCTGCCGACGGCGATCATGCTCAGGTCCTTTTCCGGTTGTATGCCGTAGCGCGGCATCACCAACAGCGTCGCGGTATGATCGGCGGCGCCGATGCGGGCGATGCCGAAGCGCTTGCCTTTCAGGTCGCTAATCTGCCGGACGATTGATGCCGCGACCAGTTGATAAGGAAAACGATTGGTGTTGCCGAGGATGATATAAGTGCCGGCGCCTTTGAGATTGGTCTGGATCGCCGGCGCCGGACCGCCCTGGGCTAACGCCACTTCGCCGGAGAGCAGCGCGGCGTTGACTACCGGGGCGCCGCTAATGAACACCAGTTCGACGTCGAGGCCATGCTTCTTGAACAGTCCAGTGTCGAGCGGCACCCAGAGATTGACCTGGCTGGTGCTGATGGAAGCCATGGCGACGCGGAGTTTTTCCAGTGGCGCTTGGCCGGCGTGGCTGGCGCCGTTCCAGTAGGCGAGAAGGAAGGCGACGAACAAGTTTGCAATCGATGGTTTCATTGAGATCCTTAAGACTCTTCGTAGGGTGCGCCGTGCGCACCGCTCTTCGGATTGGTGCGCACGGCGCACCCTACGGACCCTCGGCGAGAAATTGCCGGATGATTCGATGAGCTTCGGCTGGTTCGGTCATAAAATAATTATGCGCTTCGTTCGGAATAACCGCGTACTGCGCCGTCAGGATCGCTTTCGCCATCGCTTCGGATTGGCGCCGCTGTGAATTCCCCGTCGCGGAGCTATGGTCCAGGTCGCCGACGATGACCAGCGTCGGTTGGGTGATTTTGTGCAGCCGGTCGGTGATGTCGCAGGCCTGGCGGGCGATCACATGGCGCAGGTAGTCGTCCAACGTCGGCAGGTTGTTCATCCGCACTTTGAGGAAACGTTCGACGCGGTCGGGGTGGGCCTGGATGTACTCGGGCGGCCAGCCGACCTCCAGGGTATGCTCGCGGACGTAATTTTCGTAACCCCACTGGACCATCTCTTTGCACATCTTGATGGGAATCCCTTGGGCCGCGGCGTTGCCGGCGCCGACCGAAGCGGCGATGATACTTTTCACTCGGGACGGATATTTAAGAGCCATGAGCAGTGCGAGTCGTCCGCCCAAAGAATGGCCAAGAACGATGGCTGGACCGGCTTTCAATTCATCGAGGATGGCTATCGCATCATCGACGAAATCGTCGCAGGAGTATTGTTCAGTCGGCCGGCTCGACTTGCCGGTGCCGCGGTAGTCATGGGTGATGACCAAATGATCGCGGGCAAATTCCGGCACTTGAAAATGGTCCCAGATATCGCCGGCGCAGGCGGTCTCGCAGAAAAATAAAATCGGCGTGCCGGCGCCATGGGTTTGGTAGTGGATGTCGAGATTGTTGCGTCTGAGGATTGGCACTTTGTGAACTCACTTCTATCTACGGGTTAATGTGGATCGGGGGCTTTGGGAATCTGGGCGCCATGCCAAGTGGCGACGACCCAGACCCTATCTCCCTGCTGGCGATAAAAAATCGAAATGGCGGCACAATCACTTCGCGATGCGGCAGGTCCGGAAATTCCGGCAGATGTCTTCCTGAATTTGGAAAGCGTTCAAGTCTTTTCAATGCTTGTTCAGCGCGCTTGCGGAATCTGGCGGCGGCCTGCGGATTGTCGTGGTGAATATAGCCTATTGCCGCTAAAAATTGCGCCCGCGCGTTGGCTGTGAATCTTACTTTCACGCGTCGGCAAGAAGGTCGTCGGCTTCGGCTAGAACCGCATCGAGATCGAATCCCGTTCCCTCGGCGATCTCACGCTCGCCGAGGGCCAGCAGCTTGAGGATGGTCCGCTCTTCTTCACTGCGCTTGTAAGCCGCGAGACTCAACAATACCGCGGCCGGCTTGCCCCGTTGGGTCACCACCAACGGACCTTTGGATTTGCGCATGCGCTTGAAAGTAGCCGAGGCATCTTGTTGCAGCGCGTTTAACGAAATCACCGACGGTTGTTTCGCCATGGTTTTGCTCCAGCTTCGACAACGAGCCTATATTCAATGCCAATTAAGTACAATCTGGTTTTCCGTCAGATGGGCAAGCTGCGCAGCGCGTTTAACACCTTCTCCGCCGTGATCGGCAGCTCGCGGATGCGCACGCCGGTGGCGTCGTTGACGGCGTTGGCGATGGCGGCGGCGACCGGCACCAGCGGCGGTTCGCCGAGCGCTTTGGCGCCGTAGGGGCCGATGGGATCGGGCTCTTCGACTAAGATTATTTCGATCGGTGGGGTGTCGATCAAGTTGGGAATCTTGAAGGAGTCTAAATTCAGCGTCAGCGGCATGCCGGTATCGGGGTCCATGGGGATCTCTTCCATGAGCGCGTAGCCGATGCCCTGGACGACACCGCCGGCGATCTGGCCGCGCGCCGCTTCGGGATGAACGATGCGGCCGGAATCATGGGCGGCGACGTAGCGCAGCACGCATACTGCTCCGGAGTCGGGATCGACCTCGACCTCGGCGAAGTGGGCGGCAAAGGAATTGATGATATGGCTCTTGCTGCCGGCGCGCAGCTTGGCCTCGCCAGCGATCACCTGCTCCGGTTGGCGGCGCATGACATGGGCGAGGGGGATGCGGATCTCCGGGGCGTCGTTGATGGCGACGAAATCGTCGCGCCAGATTACTTTGTCGGGATCCGTTTCAAGTATCTTGGCTGCGGCTTCGAGCAGCCGTTGCTTGGCGTCACCGGCGGCCTGTTCGACGGCCAATCCGGAAGTAAACGTCGTCGTGCTGCCCGAGGTGCTGTGGGCAAAGGGCGTCTTGTCGGTGTCGGCAAATGTGGCGTGCACTTTGTCGAACGGGACGCCGAGAGTTTCGGCGGCGATCTGGCGCAGCACCGTCCAGGCGCCCTGGCCGATCTCGGCGATGCTCATGAATAGCTCGGCACTGCCGTCGGCTTTAATTTTCACGATGGACGACGACTGCGACTGACCAGTTTTGTAAATGCACGCCGCCAACCCCATGCCGCGGAATTTGCCATTGACCAATCGCTTGCGCGGACCGTTGGGGCGCGGCTGCCAACCGATGCGCTTGGCGCCCTCTTCTAGACAGCGGGTCAGCAAATTGCTCGAAAACGGCACGCCGCCTTCGATCGGTTGCGATGGAATCAGTTCATCTTCGGCCGTGACCCGCACGCCCGGTTGGCCGTCGATGCCGACGCAGTGGCGCAGGCGATATTCCAATGGATCGATGGCGAGCTGTTCGGCGATCTCATCGGCGAAGGATTCCAGGGCGAAATGGGCTTGCGGCGCGCCGAGGCCACGGTAGGAGCCGGCCACTGGGGCGTTGGTGTAGGCGACTTTGCCGACGAAGCGGGCGTTGGCGCATTTGTAAAGATAGGTCAGCCCATGGCCCAAGCGCGACGCGACGCCGTAGCCCGGCGCGTAGGGGCCGGTGTTGAGCGTGCTCGTGGTATCGATGGCGGTAAAACTGCCATCGCGTTTGAGCCCGGCGCGCAAGGTTGTCGTCGAGGCGTGGCGCCACTTGCCAAAGCCCAATTCTTCTTCCCGCGTATAACCCATGCGCACCGGCCGGCCGGCTTTGCGCGCCAAGAGCGCGGTCAGATGGCCCAGGCGGGTTTCGTCTTTGCTGCCGAAGCCGCCGCCGAGATAGGCGGCGACGACGCGGACTTGATCGTGCGGCAGCTCAAAAATCCGCGCCAGCTTGTCGCGGTCGCCGTGGACGTTGCGGCTCGCCTTCCAAACCGTCAAGCGGTCGCCTTGCCAGGACGCCACCGCGTAGCGCGGCTCCAGCGCCAACGGGCTGGTGGATTGGGTGCGATAGGTTCGCTCAACGACGAGTTCGGCTTCTTTCATGCCGCGGGCGATGTCGCCACGGGAAAAGTCTATGGGCTCGGCGCCGGCGAGATTGGTGCCGCCGCGCACCGAGGGCGCAGCCGGCTTGAGCGCGTCATTTTCGTCGAGCACGAAGGGCAGCACGCGATAGCCGACTTGAATTAGCTCTAAAGCCTCTTCGGCGATCGCCTCGGACTCAGCGGCCACCGCTGCGACCTCATCGCCGGCATGGCGCAGGAAGCGATTGAGCAGATACACCGGCGCCACCGGCGCGGTGGGCTCGCTATCGTCGCCGGCTTCGAAGGGAATCTCCGGCGCATCGCGATAGGTGATCACGGCGTGGACGCCGGGGAGGGCTTGGGCTTTAGAAGTGTCGATGCTGACGATCTCGGCGCTGGCGTAGGGACTGCGCAGCGTCTTGCCGAACACAAGCTGTCCGTCGCTCAGACGATCGCCGGAGAAGTCTGCCGTCCCGGTAACCTTGGCATGGCCATCGACGCGCGTGACCGAGCTGCCGACGACCCTGAGAACCGACGGTTTCGCTGTAGTAGAATTGGCCATGATGTCGCGAAAGATGTGATCTTGGGATAGCAGAGCGATGGCTCAACGACAAGCAGAAAGCGTCAAACCGCTTCGAACCGACTTCGACAACGTCATTTGCCGTTCTTGGGTTTGACTTTTTTCCACGGACCGTGACATTTAGCTTCTATCGCGAGGGCTGAATTCAATGAACCGCACGCAAATCATTATCGTCCGCCACGGTCAGACTGAGTGGAATATTCGCGGCATTCGCCAAGGTTATCTTGATAGCCCGTTGACGGCTCGCGGGCTGGCTCAGGCGAAGGCGCTAGGACAGCGCTTGGCGCGGGAAAACTTCACGACACTCTACAGCAGCGATCTCGGCCGGGCGGTGCAGACGGCGCAGGAGGTTGCCAGTGTGACCGGCCATGCTATCGTCATGGATGCGCGCTTGCGTGAGCGCCATTTGGGCATTTTTCAAGGGCTCAATGCCGAGGAGATCAACGCCAAGTATCTCGAAGAGCGCAAAGCGATGCGCAGTCAGGGGCCGGGTTATGTGATTCCCGGCGGCGAGAGCATGGTCCAGCAGGTTGAGCGCAATATGGCTTGCTTGAATGAATTAGCCGCGCGCCATGCCGGCGAGCAGATCGTCGTGGTCACCCATGGCGGCGTGGTCAGCGGCTTTTTCCGCCACACGTTGGAAATATCGCTGGAAGCGCCGCGCAGTTTCGAATTCGTCAACGCCGGTATCAATGTTTTCGCCCGCGAGGATGATAACTGGATGCTGCTCACCTGGGGTGATGTCAGTCATCTGGCGCCGGGAGCGGCGTCCGAGGGTGATGATCCGTAACCGCCGCTTGGCGGCAGCCGTTTCGGGTTTTCGGAGAACGCGAAACTCGCAACTCCTAACTCGAAACTACACCGCCGTGCGCTTTTCCATCCGCACCGTAAATCCTGGCTGCTTGATATAAACTTGATTTGAATCTTTGCGCTTGGCCAGCTGCTCGATGATTTTCACCAGCGGCTGGGTGGCGTCCAAGTATTCCTGCGGCTTGCCGTGATTCGGCAGGGCTTTGACATATTCTTCGCCGGCGAAGTAGTGCAGGATCAAGTCTTCGTCGGATAGATTCACGCCATATTTTTGCCGCACTTCGGCAAGTGTCGGTTCGACCTGTTCCCAGTGGGTCCAGTCCTTGGCGCGCGGGCGGTTGAGGATCTTATCGCGCACGTTGGGGTCCATCACTGCGATCGCTTCCTTGCCCCAGATGCCCAGCGCATATTGGATATTTTGATCGGGCACTTCTTTGTAGCGCTCACCGACGATCACATTAATCGCTGCCTGGGTGCCGACGAACTGCGACAGCGGCGTGACCATGATCGGGTAGCCGAAATCTTTGCGCACATGGCCGGCTTCTTCCAGCGCTGCCGCCATCAGGTGCTCCTTGCCGACGATTTTGAGTTGATGGCGCATGTTGGAGATCATGCCGCCGGGCACCTGGTGCTGGTACATGCCCTCGTCGTACTCGGCGGGTTTGCCGATCGGCAGGCCGTCGCGCTTGGCGACCTCGGTAAAATGTTTCACCACCGGCTCCAACGGCTTCAAATCCACCTGCGGATCGTAGCCCAGCGCTTTCAGATTGCTGGCGATGTTGAATATCGACGGCTGGGACGAGCCGTTGGCCAACGGCGGGATCGCCGTGTGCAGGATGCGCATCCCCAACTTGACGCCTTCTAAATAATTCAACGGCGCTTGGCCGCTGTTGCAATGGGCGTGAAACTCCACCGGGATATCGCCGGCGGCTTTTAAGACGACGGGGATTAGCGTGCGCGCTCGGTCGGGCGTCAACAGGCCGCCGACATCCTTGAAGCAGATACGCCAGGGATGGGTGGCGGCGGCTTCTTTGGCTTTCCTGGCGTAGTATTCGTCGGTGTGGCGCGGCGACACCGAGTAAATCAGATTGGCCACCGTATCCATGCCATGCTTTTTCAAATCGGCGATCTCTTCGCCGAAGGCGTCATAGTCGTTCCAGCAGTTCGAAGTCCGCGTCAGCGTCAGGCCGTAGGAGACCAGCCGTTCGACGAGTAGTTTGAGAATGCAATGCGGTGTCTTCTCGAAGGCGCTGTGCATGCCGCCATGGTAGCGCAGGCGGGTTTTCTTGATCAGTTTGGTGCCTTCCTTGAGCCAGTACCAGGGGTTTTCTTTATGCTCGCGGACATATTTTTTAAAAATCACGCTCAAGAAAAATTCCATGGACTCGAAGCCGGCGTCGTCCATATGCGGCAGCGCCGGCAGCATGGAGCCGATCTTCATGTTCAAAGCCCATAGGCTTTGATTGCCGTCGCGCACGGTCGTATCGATAAAGCGTACTTGGTTGGTCATGATACCTCCCCGAGGTCGTTCAAGAGTTCGAGTTATGAGTGTCCAAGGTACTGAATTGGTACCAACTGGAATTCTATCCGAAGTTGATTTGTATAAAGTCTCGTCCCATAGATCAAGGTTCAAGTTTGATCGCGGCCCGCTTGACCGATAGAGTGACGAGATGGAAAAGCGATTCTTCAAGCCGCGTTCAGCCAATGGCGGTCGGCGCCAGGTTGAAGCGGCCGATGGCGCCGAGCGCGGCCCCTACCAGGCGCCTTGCCAGCATTATCCTCACTGCATCGGCTGTCCGTTTATCAATCTGCCTTACCCCGAGCAGCTGGTGCGCAAGCGCGCTTTAGTGGCCGAGGCCTTCGGTAAGTTTCCCAGTTTGCGCGATGTCGAGATCGCCGAGGTGGTGCCGTCGCCGCGCCGTTTGGGCTACCGGGCCCGGGTCAAATTGGTGGTCCGCAAGAGCGCCGGCTCCATCGCCACCGGACTCTATGTTCCGGGCTCGCACCGGGTAATGGATATCTCTTCCTGTCCGGTGCATCCGCGCCGGGTCAATCAAGTGCTCGAATACTTGAAATACCGCGCCCTGGAGTTGGGCATCCTGCCCTATGACGAGCGCGACGACAGCGGCGATCTGCGCTACGTCGACTTTCGTTACAGCTTCGCGCGTCAGGAAGTTAGTGTCACCTTAGTCGGGCGCCATCCGGTGTTGCCCGAAGGCGAAAAATTGGCCCGCGCGCTGCAGCGCAAATTTTCCTTCGTCACCGGAGTGATTCTCAACATCAACGAAGAGCGCGGCAACGTCATCTGGGGCGCGGTCAATCGCATGCTGTCGGGGCGCGAGACCCTGCTGGAGCAGATCGGCGCCCTCAAGCTAGTCTATCCCGCCGGCGTGTTCTCCCAGTCCAATCCCCACACGGCGCAAAAACTTTACGACCATGTGGTCGAGTTGGCGCAACTCACCGGCAAGGAAAATGTCCTCGACCTCTATTGCGGCGTCGGCCCGATCACGCTCAACCTCGCCCCCGGCGCGCGCCAGGTGTGGGGCATCGATGACAATGAAGCGAGCATCGTCACCGCCAAGCAAAACGCCCGGCGCAACGGCATCGGCAACAGCCGCTTCAGCGCCGGCGACGCCGCGGCGCAGATCGAAGCGCTGCGCGCGCAATTGACCGGTCTCGACCTGATCGTCGTCAATCCACCGCGCAAGGGCATTCAGGCGGCCGCCTTAGGCGCGATTCTCGATATCGACGCTGCGCGCATGATCTATGTCTCCTGCGAACCCACCAGTTTGGCGCGCGACTTGGACAAGCTTTTGGCAGCCGGCTTTCGCGTTGAGTCGGCGCGCGCGTTCGATATGTTTCCCCAGACCGCCGAGGTCGAAACCGTGGCGCTGCTTCAACGGTGAATGGACCGGTTGGGTTTTTCGTCGGGCTGTGCTTTGATGGGCAAAATTTAATTTCCGAGCGGAGGATAGCGATGGCTGATTTACAAGTTCAAGGCGTGGTCCATTGGTCGATCCCGGTCAACGATCTGGACGAGTCGGAAAAGTTCTACGGCGAGATTCTCGGTCTCGAGTCCAAGGGGCGCTTGGGCGGCTCGAAGATGTCGTGCTTCAAGGCAGGTAGCCACGACATTCTACTATGCGAGCGCAAGGAGGCGCTGACCCGCACGCCGCAGCAGGACAACCGCTTACACCATGCTTTCATGGTCAGTCCGGACATGTGGGAGCGCGGCGCTAAATTATTGCACGAGAAGGGCGTCAAGGTCGCCGAAGCGGTGGTCTACCGCGAGAAGGGACACTTCACCGGCCGTGAGCTCTATTTCCTCGATCCCAGCGGCAATATGTTGGAGCTCTGCGATCCCAACTGGAAGCCGGGCATGCCAACGCCGAGTTACGAAGAAATCGTCGGCAAATAGCCGGTGGCGCTGGCCTCAGGGCTTGCCGCCAACGCCGGTTTGATCTATTTAAAAGTTAGACGTATTGCGCGACAACTAAAATCACCCATAGCGGAGGAGAGCTGTAATGAAAGACGGATTTAAAGTCATCGATGCCGACCGGCATATTTTAGAGCCCACCGATCTCTATCAACGATACCTGCCGGAAAAGTTTCGTAGCCGGGTGCGCTTGGCCGGTCCAAACCAGACCGTGCGCGAAGTCGACGGCAAGCCGGTGTCCGATTCGGCGACCCGGCCCAATCGCGTTACCGAAGATTACGGCTATATTTTTTCTGCGTCGCAGCGCTGGCGCGAATGCTTCGCCGACGCCTACGCCAACAAATTCGATCCGGCCTCCAACATCCGCGACATGGAGCGCGAGGGCATCGACATCTCGGTGCTGTTTCCGACCATCGGCCTGTACATCATGTGGCGCGACGATATCGATCCCGAGCTGAGCGCGGCGATCTGCCGGGCCTACAACACCTGGCTCGCCGATTACTGCGATCACGACCGTAAGCGTTTATACGGCGTCATGCTGCTGCCGTTGCAAGACCCCAAGCGCGCGGTCGAAGAATTGAAATACGCCCGCGAGAAGTTGGGCCTGGTCGGCATCTTCTGGCGCCCCAACACCATGTGCGGGCGCAATTTTTCCAGCCCGGACTACTATCCGATTTATGACGTCTGTTCCGAATTGGGCGTGACCATCTGTGTCCACGAAGGCGCGCGCACCGTGCTGCCGCAGTTGGGCAGCGACCGTTATAGCGAGTTCGGCCGCCATGTCGCCTGTCATCCGTTGGAGCAGATGATGTCGTGCTTGAACTTCTGCGCCGACGGCGTCTTAGAGAAGTTCCCCAAACTCAAAGTCGCCCATCTCGAATCGGGTTGCGGCTGGGTGCCATTTTGGCTTGAACGCATGGACGAACACTGGGAACATGAATCCCATGGCTCGGCCAAGATCACCAAGGAAAAGCCCAGCTACTATTTCAAGAAAAACTGCTGGGTCAGCTGCGAAGCGGGGGAGGAATTGGCGCCGGTGTTCTGCGACCATGTGGGCGACGATTACCTGATGATCGCCACCGACTATCCGCATAGCGACGCCATCGATAAGTTTCCCGACAAGACCGTCGGCGCGATCAGCAGCAACGATAAAATCTCCAAGGCGTCACGGACGAAGATTTTGTGGGACAACCCAACCAAGGCGTTCGGCCTCGGGGCGTAACCGGCAAATCCGTCCGTGCAAACTGACAGTCAACAAGGCCTGGATCATCATGATCCGGGCCTTGTTGCGTTTGGCGAGGCGAAAATTAATTCGCCGCTCGATCGAATAGTATTTCCCCCACGCGCTAGTTTTGCGTTACACTCTAACCGTGGATCTTAGCTAACGGAGGATCAGCGTCTATGAAACTTCCCTTGCAGATCACCTTTCGTCATATGCCGCCATCGCCGGCCATCGAGGAAAACATTCGCGAGAAGGCCGCCAAGCTCGACGAGCTGCACGATGGCATCATCGGTTGCCGGGTGGCGGTCGAAGCACCGCACCGGCACCACCACAAAGGCAAGGCCTATGTGGTGCGCATCGATCTGACCGTGCCCGGCGGCGAGCTGGTCATCAACCGCGAGCCTAAACGATTGATCCCGAAAAAAGCCCAAGGCGATGGCGAGATCGACAAAGATTTCGCCGAGTCCCACGAGCCCAGCAAGCATGCCGCCCATGAAGATCTTTACGTCGCGATTCGCGATGCCTTCAACGCGGCCGGACGCAAGCTCCAAGATCACGCCCGGCGGCGTCGAGGCGAAGTAAAGATTCATGAGCCGGCGGCGACCGCCCGGGTGACTAAGCTATTTCCCTTCGAAGACTATGGATTTCTCGAAACCAGCGATGGCCGGGAGCTTTTTTTTCACAAGAGAATAGTGTCCTGGCGCCGGGCTACGGCCGGCTGGCGGTGGGACAGCAAGTGCATTTTGCCGAAGAGCTGGGTGACAAGGGGCCGCAGGCGAGTACCGTGCGCGTAGCCGGCAAGTGAACTTGTCGGGCTAAGACGATCTCAAGACGGGATTGGCAGTGAGTGGGGCACGGTGAAGGTGAATTTGGAGCCTTCGCCGGGGCGGCTTTCGACCTGAATATCGCCATGCATCAGGCCGAGATAGTTCTTAACAATGCTTAGCCCTAGGCCGACGCCGTTGAATTCTCCGGTGTGCGCTTCGCGGATCTGCTCGAACGCCTTGAAAATTCTCTCCATGTCTTCCGGTTCGATGCCAATCCCGGTGTCGGCGACGCAAAACTCCACGCGGTGTTGTTCCTGAACATTTTTTATTTTTACGAAGATATGCCCCTGCGGGGTAAATTTAAACGCATTGCCGATCAGGTTTTGGAGGATTTCTTCGAGCTTGGTCTCGTCCGTGACGATCTCCGGCAGGTCGGTGTCAACGTCCCAACGAACCTCTAACCCCTTCGTACGGTTGAGCTGCTCGACATGGCCTTGCACATGGGTAACGACGTCTTCGATATCGACCGTGGACAATTCCAATGACATCTTCTTGGCGTCCAGGCGGGACAGCGCTAACACGTCGTTGACCAGCTTGAGAAGAAACCGCGAGTGGTGGCGGATCTTTTCCATGGAGGTCTTTTGTTCGGCATTGATCGCTCCCCAAAAGCCATCGCTGGTCAGTTCGGCATTGCCCATAATCACGTTCAGCGGCGTGCGCAGTTCATGGGACATGGCGGAGATGAATTCCGATTTGGCGCGGTTGGCCTCGTCCAGTTCTTTGTTAGTACAGGCCAATTGCTGGGCGCGCTGCTCCGATTCGCGAAACAGGTTGGCTTTTTCGACCGCCACGGCTAGCTGTTCGGACATCGACGTCAGCAGCCGAGTTTCCTCATCAGTCAGTTTGCGCGGGGACTGGCCGCTAAACAAGATGGCGCCAAATACCCTGGCGTGGGTTTTTATCGGAATGACCGCGAAGAAACCCAAGTTGGCATTGGCCGTGGCTTGAGTGGTGCTGAGTGCGGCGTATCGCGGATCGCTCCGCACATCCTCGAATATCAATGGCTCGCCGGTTTCAGTGACCCGGCCGATCACGCCGGCGCCGCGGTTGAGTGTGCGCACGGTCGTCGCATGTTCGGGGTCCGTGGCAAAAGATGTCTGGAGCACGAGCTTATCGCCCGCATCGTTGAAAAGGAACACCCGGATACTTTCAAAGTGAAAGGTTTTCGTGGTCATCGGGATGATCGCGTTCAGGATGTCCTTTAGATCCAAGGATTCGTTCACCGCCGTGGTGACGCTATAAAGCGCGGAAATTTCCTTGGTTCTCTGCTCGACCTTTTCTTCCAAGGTGGCATAGGAATTTTGCAGAGCAGCGGTCATCTTGTTGAATTCCGTCGCGAGCTCTTCGATCTCATCGCCAGTTTTGACCGTGGTGCGATGCTCCAGGCTCCCCGCGCCAATGGTCGCTACGTCCTCGCGCAGCAGTTGTATCGGTCGGGTGATCTTCTGGCTCACCCAGGCGATGATGAAGGCGCCAACCAGTAGGCCGGTTATGAGGAAGGCGACCGCCAAGCGTCTCAGCAGGTAAACGTGAGCTAGCGCAGCATCGACGGGCTCTTCGATAATCACCGCCCAACCGAGTTCGGGCACTGGCGCATAGGTGACCAACACTCGATCGCCGGTTAACCCTCTACCTTCCTGTGCCGGAGTCTTGTCGGCCAGCGTTGGGTTTCGTAAGAACTTGTCGACGCCATCGACCTGTCGCAGATCCAATCGTTTGAGCACTGTGCCGGGATCCTTGTGAGCGATGAGATTTTCTTGGCCGTCGACTAGGTAGGCATAACCCGCGGCGCCGAACTTAATCTTGCCGATAGCTTCCCAGAGAAACGATAGATCCGCCTCCGCTGAGACCACGCCCGCGACGCTCTGAGCGACGCCCCAGAGCGGTATCGCCAGAGTCACGTAGGGTTGTGCCTGGGATGAGGTGTGGACGGGGCTAATATAAACCTCGCCCTTGAGTGCTTTGACGAAACTCGCAGCTTTGCTCTGATCAGTCAGGTCAGAAGGGAAGTAGACCTTCCGGTCGGATACTTTGATGATCTCCATGCCCTGGGCATCGATAATCGAGGCATGGGTGAAGCTGGTGTCGTTCTTCACGAGCAATCCGAGAAGTAATTTCTGCTCCTTTTCGCCGAGCTGGTAGAGACTCAAAGCCAAAGCATTATCCGAAAAGCGATCGATCTTACGCCGGACAAAATTACGAATCCGGTCACTCGTCAGCTCGGCAATCTCGGACTGCAAGGCGGCGGCATCTTGGTGAATCTGCCAGACCATATACGAGTAGCCGATGCCGACGACTAGCGAGAGCGCGAGGCCAAAAAGACTCAGACCCCATAAGAGCAGTCGGCGCCGAATTCCGCCGCCGCGGAAAGGAGCCAGGAGTCTTCGCCAGATATTCATCGTCGTTTTTTAGTCTTACAAATTGCGTAGAATCGGCCAGGGTGCGTAATAAAAATAGCTGTACGACAGTCTAGTAAGTGTTGGCAATCTTCGCCAGGTGCTGACGTTGATGTGATTATCGATCACGTACCGTACAGTTTCATACCTACCGCAGGTAAATTAGTCAGTTATCTCCCATGGAGTCCTTAGGCAGCAGGAATTATGCCACCTATTCCAGGACATTCCCTTGGCTCCTAACCTCCTAAAGCTTCTAATGAATTAACTAGATTGCTCTATTACTACCGATAGGGATGGATGGAAAGCCCGGTAATTTGGCCGAAAATGGACTGAGTTGTGGGACGAAAAATACGTTAGTAGAGCCGGGAATTATTTGATTTGAGCATTCTTAAGTTTCTGGTGTGGACGGCGAACAGGTTCAACCGCCGGGTAAGATTTCAACAAAGCGACTGGATAGGCGGAGCTATTTGATCACTTTATCGGCTTGGACCAATAGGTGTTGCGGGACAACGATGCCTAATTGCTGGGAGGTCTTAAGGTTTATCCTTATCTCAAACTTTGACGCTAGTTTTACTGGCAGGTCGCCAGGCTTAGCGCCTTTCAGGATTTCGACAACGAACTCGGCTACACGCGAATACAAATCAGCCAAACTCGGTCCGTATGAGATCAGCCCACCTGCCTCAACGTATCGCCCTTCCTCTGTCATAGATGGAATCCGGTTTTTGGTGGCAAGGTCGAAAATTTGCTTTGTGCGTTGACCTATCAATGGATTCGCAACCACGATAAGCGCGTCGATATTTGCTTTTTTCCCACTTTGAAAAGCTACAGCTAGATCCGGATTTGGGCCACGGACGGAAAGTGAGACTATATCCAATTTGAAACCTTGTGCGGCCGCGGAGTACTCCTTAAAAGCTACCGCGGGTCCTGGACCATCTGCGTCCCAAAGGATACCGATTCGCGAAGCTTTAGGCAGCAGGTCTCTGAGTATCTCCAATCTTTTTGCACTTAAATCGCGGCTGAGCCAGGCGAGTCCCGTAATGTTGCCACCCGGCCGGGCAAAGGTCTCCACGTATCCAGCTGCCACCGGGTCCAGAGAACTTATCATTACTATCGGAATAGTCTTTGTCGCTTCCTTCGCGGCGCGGATGACAACATTATTCACGCCAATAATAGCATCAACCTTTTCTTTTACAAATTCCTGCACAAAAGGCGACATTCGCTCCAATTTTCCCTCGGCATAGCGGCGTTCGATCAAGACGTTTTTGCCCTCTATATACCCAAGATCGTCTAGCCGACGCTTGAATGAATCCCCTTGAGGTGAAGGATCGGTCGGAGATCCTGACGAAAATATAAATCCGATTCGGGGCATCGGTCTGTTAGGCTGCTGTGCCAGTGCGACGCAATAGAGACCTTGAACCGCTATCGTCAAGGCCCAAATCGCTAATTTGGGACTCATTACATTAGCCTCCGTGTTGTCGAGAGCTGAATTCCATCAAAATCTATCGCTCAGGTCATGGCAATCGTTCTAATTATTATTATAACACCCTGATGAAGATCTGTGGAAGAAACCTTTCTTGAAGTTGATCGACGGTATTCGCGCTGTGAACGCCGGCATAGGTTTCATCTTTTCGAGACAGTTAATAGGTGGCCCCTGTGGAACGAGACTCGATAGGAATGAGTTAGATGCTGTTAGAAATGCACCTTGCCGCGTCAACTCTTATGCGGTGCAAATGTCAAGTCATTTGTGTTGTAGTGTTGTAGCAAAGTGAATCTGTCAGGGTCTAACGGCAACGTGAATATGTCAGGGTGGAAGGATGAGAACCCTGACGATGAGAGACGAGAAACGACTAGACATCATACAACGATCGTTACGTAATGAGCTGACGATGGTGGAAGCCGC